>CAYMQV010000037.1:0-25702 GCA_964392395.1 uncultured Gemmatimonadaceae bacterium | reverse complement strand
GCGACTCATTTCTTCATCGCCCGCGCCATTGCGCGCACGTCGTCCTTCTTTTTCAGATCTTCCCGCTTGTCGTGCATCTTCTTGCCGCGCGCCAGAGCGATCACGACCTTGGCGCGCCCGTTCTTGAAATACAGTTCAAGCGGAACCACCGTCAGGCCCTGTCGAGTGACGGCGCCGATCAACTTCTCGATCTCCTTGCGGTTCAGCAGCAGCTTGCGCGTGCGGGTTGGTTCATGCGCGCTGTAGCCCGCCTGCTCATACTGCGAGATGTGCAGGTTGAGGAGGAAGATCTCGCTGCCATTGATGATGCCGAAGGCGTCCGTCACGTTGGCGCGTCCTTCGCGCAGCGCTTTCACCTCGGAGCCGGTCAGCATGATCCCCGCCTCCCACGTGTCCAGAATCTGGAACTCGTGGCGGGCGCGACGATTCTTGGCGATCGATTCGATCACCGGTGCGTCATCGGCAGAGGGACGGGCCATGTGTGCCAGTGTGAGTGAAAGCGGAAGGGGGCGGCTGGTGGCCGCACAATCAAGGAAGTTATGGCGCACGATCAGTCGCTACAACCGATTTTGCGACACCGAGTTGCAGCCAACGAAGGCCGTGCGGCAACATCGGACGCCCGAAGCTTCGACTGCGAGCACAACCATCACGTAACCCGCGTGATGAAAGTTGTTGCATTGCATTGACAGCCTTGCCCGGGTTCGGTATCCTCCCCGTTCTGCCGAAGTGGTGGAACTGGTAGACGCGCTGCGTTCAGGTCGCAGTGGGTGCAAGCCCGTGGGGGTTCGAGTCCCCCCTTCGGCACTTCAGACGAATTGCGGCGTCGGACATTGTCCGGCGCCGTTTTTCGTTGCCGTTACTGCCGCGGCGTCGGCATGGCGCTCGGCGCGATGTCATCGGGCAATTCGACGGTCCCGAACTCGTGCCGGAGGGCCTCGTTGGCGCGATCCAGTTCGGACGCCACCCACGATGGCGCCCACGCGCCCTGATCATTGCCGGGACGCCCTCCCGCAAAGCCGAGCAGCGCCTCCCCGATCTGCCCCACCGGTGTTCGCGACGCACCGCGCTGCCCCATCAAGTCTCGATACAGCCTGAGCCGGGAATTGAACTGGGTGGCGGACATCGAGCGCATTGCCGGGGCCGCCGATGGGTCGTGCTCGACAGCCTTCGCCAACGCCTGTCCGACGAGCGACGCCGTCCGATCATCAAGGGCGTCCCGGCCGGCGATCAGCAGGCCGAGGGCACGGCGGAGGTACCGAAGCTCCCACCGGGCATGGTCCGCATCGAGGTCCCCGATGGCGGCGAGGCGTTTGACCGCCGAGGGCTCAGGCTCGGTCATCAGCGTCGAGACGAATGACGACGCGCGGCGCTCCCACTCGCGCTCGTGCTGCTGCGTCGACCATTTCGACATCGACGTCATGCGCCGGAAAGCACCGGCAGAATCCGCCCCAATAGCTCAGGCGGTGCGTCGAGCTTCACACGCACGCGGACGGTCTGCTCGTTGGCGAGCAAGTCCGCCAGGCGAATGCCCGCCAGGACCTCGTCGATCTTCACCTGGAGGAGCGCCCAGACGGGTCGAATGCTGCACGACGTCGAGTCGGCGCAGCGATGCGCGTCGAGCGGGCTGCTCGTGCAGTGCATATCGAAGGTCTGCAGCTCGGACGCGGTGACGACATCCTTGACGGTGATCTCGGTAGCAGGGCGCGCGAGCACATAGCCACCCCGCGCGCCGCGAGTGCTGTCGACGATACCCGCCCGTCGCAGCCGAAGCAGGATCTGTTCGATGTAGTCGACCGGCAACGATTCGCCGGCGGCGATGGCCCGACCAGTGACCGGACCTTCTCCGACGCGACGTGCCAGATGCAATGCGCTGATGAGGCCGTATTCGGCCCACGTGGTGATCCTCACCTGTGGAGGATCACCATTGGCGTCGCAACGGACAAGGGGCAACCGGCACACGGCAGAAGAATGCGGCGAAGCCTGACCCGAGCACGACCATCGTTCGGTGCGTCAGCCAGCGGCGCCATCCGGATGCGCGCCCTGGGGCACACCAATCTCCGTCATCTTCCGCAGATCGAGCATACCGGCGATCTCCTCAGCTGGCAGGACATGATCCCGCTCGACGAGCGCCCTGATCAGGATCCCTTCCCTCACCGAGCGTTTGCTGATCTCGGCCGCCATGGCGTAGCCGATCCGCGGCATGAGCGCCGTGGCGAGTGCCGCCGATCGTTCCACCCAATACTGGCACATGGCCTCATTGGCCGTGATCCCCCGCACACACCGCTGGCTGAGGGTCCGGATGGCATTGGTCAGAATCATCATCGAGAGGAGCACGTTGTGCGCGATCACCGGCATCATCACGTTCAGCTCCAGCTGCCCATGCTCGGCGCTGATCGCCACCGTGGTGTCGCAACCGATCACCTGGAAGCAGACCTGGTTGACCATCTCGGGAATCGAGGGGTTGATCTTGCCCGGCATGATGGAGGAGCCGGGCTGCACGGCGGGCAGCACGATCTCATCGAGCCCGGTCCGCGGCCCGCTCACCATGAGCCGCAGGTCACTCGCGATCTTCGAGAGATCGAGGGCCAGGCCGCGAAGCGACGCACTGAACGCCGCGACATCGCCCATGCTCTGCATGAGCTGGATGCGGTCGGCACCGATACGCAGCGTCGCGATCCCCGAGATCGCCTTCAGATGCGTGTTCATCAAGGCAGGATACGGCGCCTCGACGGTCACGCCCGTGCCGACAGCGCTGCCTCCGATTCCGAGATCGTTGAGGTAATCCGCCGCTTCCTCGAGCCGCTTGCGGCACCGCGCGATCGTTCCGGCGTAGGCCGCGAACTCCTGCCCGAGTCGGATGGGCATGGCATCCTGCAGATGCGTCCGCCCCGCCTTCACGATGTGATCGAACGCCACCCCCTTCTCCGCGAGCGCGTCATGCAGATCCGCGACCGACGCGACCAGCGCGGGGAGCTGTCGCAGCACGGCGAGACGGATGTTGGTGGGGATCGTATCGTTCGTGCTCTGCGCCAAGTTCACATGGTCGTTCGGATGCACCGGCGCGTAGCTCCCACGGGGGCTGCCAAGCAGCTCGTTGGCACGATTCGCCAGCACTTCGTTCACGTTCATGTTGTGTGACGTTCCCGCACCGGCCTGGTACGGGTCGACGACGAACATGTCGCGGTGCTGCCCTGCCAGCACTTCATCGGCCGCTGCGATGATGGCATCGGCGCGCGTCGCGTCGAGGCGTCCGGTCTCCCTGTGTGTCAGCGCCGCGGCCTTCTTGATCCAGACCTGCGCAACGACAAACGGTTCGAGGGGCAACAGCCCTGAAATCGGAAAGTTCCGCAGTGCCCTCAGCGTCTGAACGCCATAGAGTGCCGCGGCCGGGACGTCGAGCTCGCCGAGGGGGTCCCGTTCGGTGCGCGTTGGGGTCGTGCTCGGGTCGCGTGTCACAGGATTAGTCGCCGGCCACCGCAGCGCGGCGCTGAGCGGTGGCGCGGATGGCGAGGACGGCCGCCACCAGCGTGGCCAATGCGAAGACCATCGCGACGCCAAGTGACAGGACGCTCAGTCCGTGCAGCTTGCCGAACGTGAGGCGCATCGGATCCGTCGGAGCGAGCGCCTCGACGCTGGGACCAATCCGCTCGCGCAGTGCGCTGATGCGCGGACCGATGACGAGTTGTGCCACCGCGCAGCCGGCGATGGTACCTGCCGCGCCGACGCGACGCAGGAGACGCTGCGGCGCCCCGCGCGGCGTCAGCACCAGCGCGACGACGCCGATGCACATGCCGGCGATGAAGAGCACGGGGAGAACCTGCCCAACCAGCGCGCCGGCGAGTGCGCGCGTGGGCAACACGCGAAATGCCGCGGGCGCCACCGTCGTGACCGCGAGCATCGCACCACCGAACCAGATTGCGGTGAGCAGCGCGATTGCCAATGCGCGCGACTGATTGCGGCTGATCGCACCCACCGGGTCAGCGGCGTCACGTTCCTCTCGGCGTCGGGCGGCAATGACCGCGGCAGCGGCGGCACTCGAACTCATGATGTCAGCACTCCGAAGGGTGTGTCCGTACAACCAGCTGCAACGAGAGAGTCCAGTCGCCTCATGCTGCGCCTGGCGTCACTCCGCACCAGCGCCGCGTGGTCGCGCCAGTCCGGCCATGAAGGGGTTGGTCCGAACCTCGGTCGCAACGGTCGTGGACTCCCCGTGCCCGGGATACAGCACCAGCGCCGGCGGCCACGCCGCAATGCGAGCGAGCGACGCCTGCATCGCCCTCGGATCACTCAGCGGGAGATCGGTGCGCCCGATCGACCCGGCGAACACGACGTCGCCGATGAACACGACGTCCTGGCCGACGAGTGCGACATGCCCCGGGGCGTGACCGGGAAGATGGACGATCCGGAACGTATGCTCGCCAAGCGCAACGGTGTCATCCTCCGCCCACGAGTGGCTCGGTGCAGGTGGTGTTTCGAGAGTGATGCCGTAGAGCCGTGCCTGCCCGGCAACGTTGTCGTACAGTGGGCGATCGGCGTCGTGCAACCAGATCGGCGCATCAGGAAACACGCGTCGAACCCCGGCGATGCCACCGACGTGATCGAGATGGCCGTGCGTTATCCAGATCGCCTCGACCGCGAGCCCCATGCTGGCGACGTGCGCCGCGAGCGCGTCACCGTCGGCACCGGGATCAACGATCGCCGCGCGCCGCGCAACATCGTCGATCACCACATAGGCGTTGGCCTGAAACGGTCCGACCGGGATCGCCTCGATACGCAGTGCCATCAGACGACGACGCTTTCGGTCGCGGACTCGATCACGACCGGTGCGACGGCGGTGTCGAGCATGGGCGATTCTCCGATGCCATGGTGCGCCAGCCACCGCTCCGCCTCGAGCGCGGCCATGCAGCCGGTTCCGGCCGAGGTGATCGCCTGTCGGTAGTAGTCGTCGATCGCATCACCCGCCGCAAAGACCCCTTCGACGCTGGTGACCGTTCGCCATGGCGCAACCTTGATGTAATTGAACGGCGTCAGCTCCAGCTGCCCTCCGAGAAATGCGGTATTGGGCGTGTGCCCGATCGCGACGAACAATCCACCGACGTCGAGGTCACGCGTCGCACCGGACACGGTGTCAGCCAGGCGGAGCCCGCTGATGGGATCCTCTCCGAGGACATCGACCACGACCGTGTTCCACTCCACGCGCACCTTGGCATGCGCGAGTACCCGGTCGGCCATCACCTTCGATGCGCGGAACTTGTCCTTGCGATGGATGATCACGACTTCGCTGGCGAACTTCGTGAGATAGAGCGCCTCCTCCATCGCCGTGTCCCCGCCGCCGACCACCGCGAGTCGCTTGTTGCGATAAAAGGGTAGCGCGCCATCGCACACGGCACACGCCGAGACGCCACCCCCAATCTTGGCGAGGCGGATTTCGTTCTCGAGGCCGATCCATCTCGCGGCAGCGCCAGTCGCCACCACGACCGTGTGGGCAGTGATCGGCGCACTGTAGTGCGGCGTCAGCACAAACGGTCGCTGCCTCAAATCCACGGCGGTGACGAGTTCCGACACGACCCGCGTTCCATAGTGCTCTGCCTGCTGCTTCATTCTGGCCATCAGATCCGGGCCTGTGATTGCTTCAGGGAAGCCCGGGAAGTTCTCGATATCGGTGGTGAGCATGAGCTGCCCGCCGGGTCCCTCGGTTCCCATTTGCTCGCCTTCGAACACGATCGGGTTGAGATTCGCGCGCGCCGCGTAGATCGCTGCCGTCCACGCAGCGGGGCCGGAGCCGATGATGGCGATGGCTTCGGGTCGGATGACGCTCATGACGTATCTGCTCAGGTCGGTGGATGCGAGTGCGGCGCGTTCGACGGGATCGGCCGGAAGTCTGTCACGGAATCTATCCACGAAGTGCGCGATCGGTTCGGCACGCTGGCCTCCCGGCGCCCCCCCCGGCCGTACATCACCGGCGGCTCTCGAGCTCCGCCAACGCACCGTGACAGTGTGACACCGACGCGACCAGGACCCGAAGCACGGCCAGCCCTGCCGTGGCTTTAATTGCCGCGTCAGCGGCGATCGCATCCGTCGCGTCGAACATGCCAACGCCAAAGACCCGGTGGGTCGTCGTGAAGAGCGCGATCACGTCGAAGGGCGTACCGCGTTCGGCGGCTTCAGCGGCGGCCAACCGGACTGCGACCGGCATGGTCCAGTCGCGCGGCCCGCGTGTCTCCGGGCAGCGTGCGGGCTCGATGCAATTGATGGGGCACATCCAGGTGGCGAACGAGGCATAGTGCGAGCCGTCGGTTCCCGTCCTTCTCCACGGCGTTACCGGTGGAGCGCTGAGCGGGACGCGACTCACGGCGGCGACGGCGGGTCGGTGCGCAACCAGACGGGTCGTGACCCAGTCGGCGAGCAGATTCGGCATCAGTGGCGAGGGCACGACGGCATCGCGTGGGTGCTCCGCGCCGTGCGCCAGAGCGTCACCGAACCATCGCTGAAAAAACGGCTCCCACGCCACACAGACGAAACGGATCGGCGCGCCCCGATAGATGTCGACACGATCATCACGTTCAACGATCGCGTCGTCGCGGTGCATTGCCCAGCCGTGCTCCCGCATCCCGTCCACATCTCCGCGATCAATCGCCTCGACCAGTCGCGCAACCCGACAGTCCGGATCCCGGTCGACGACCAGCACCGTCTGGAATCGGATCGAGCCCGCCGCGCGGGCACGCGCCAGTTGTCGAATGTAGTAGCCGCCGTAGCAGCCACCACCACAGACGACGATCGTACCATACTCCGAGGCGTCGAGCGTCGTCATGACCCTCAACTCCGAATGTGGCGGCCGCCATCGACGATGATCACCTCGCCCGTCACGTACTGCGCCTCGCAGAGGTACACCACCGCCTGCGCGACGTCCTCGGCGGTGCCGAGCCTCCCGAGTGGCGTGGTTGCGGCGAACCGCTGGGACGTCGCCGTGTCCCAGTCCTCAGGCAGGAGCACGGCGCCTGGTGCGACGGCGTTGACGCGGATCGTCGGTGCAAGCGCCCGGGCGAGGCCTCGCGTCATCTGCACGATCCCCGCCTTGGTCATCGCGTGCGGCACGTATGCCGGCCAGGTCTCGTAGGCGGCGAGATCGGCGATGTTGACGATTGCACCGCCCCCGTGTGCACGCAGCAACGGCGCCGCCGCCTGGGCGATGAAGAAGGGCGCGCGCAGATTCAGCGCAAACATCGCGTCCCACACCTCGGGTGACACGTCGCCCACTGGCGTTCTCACCATCATCGCGGCCGAATTCACCACGATGTCGAGCCGCCCGAAGGCGTCGTGCGCCTGGGCCGGAAGCGCCGATGCCGCGGTGACGGCCGACAGATCACAGCTGACCAGCGCCGCGCGAACGCCGAGTGCGCGAATCTCAGCGGCGGTCTCCTCTGCCTCAGCCGCCCCGCTGTTGTAATGAATGACGACGTCCGCGCCACGACCGGCGAGCGCCAGTGCAATCGCCTTCCCCACTCGGCGTGCGCCGCCTGTGACGAGCGCGGTGCGCCCAGCCTGCGTCGACATGACGGCCGGTCCGTCGGCTATGCCGCGCGGACGCGCCACTGCAGCGCGCGCTCGATCTGCGCGTCCATCCAGGGCGCGGGCACATGCATGCACCCCAGAGGGCGGAAACCGTCGAGTGCGCCGTGCCAATCGGATCCACCGCTCTTCAGCAGGTCGAAATGCTCCGCCAGCGTCGCCAGCCGCACGAGATCCTCGGCAGTGTGGCTCGGGTGCCGGACCTCCACGCCGTCGAGGCCGAGCGCGGCGTAGCGACCGATCTTTTCGCGGCTCCCTTCGCCCTGCGGGTGGGCCCACACGGCAACTCCGCCAGCGTCATGGATCAACGCGATGCCGTCTGCCAGCTCGAGCCGAAGCTTCCCGACGTTGGCCGACTTTCCATCGCCGAGGTAGCGGTCAAAGGCATCGCGCATGTTGTGCGCCCAGCCGCCCGCGACCATTGCCCGGGCAACGTGCGGCCGACCGACCGCTCCGCCCGCCGCCTCGTGCAGCACCATCTCCATCGTGACTGGAACGCCGAGGTTGTTGAGCTTGGCGACGATCGACACCGCGCGATCGACGCGCGCGGACTGCACATCGACCAGCATGTCGGCCAGCACACGCGTGCGCTCGAGGTGGAGGCCGAGCAAATGCACTTCCCTGGCGCCATCGATCGTGCTCAGTTCGATGCCGTGGACGAGGCGAATGCCAGCAGCATCTGCGGCCACCTGCGCGGCGGGCAATCCCTCGAGCGTATCGTGATCGGTGATCGCGACCGCCTGCAGATCCGCGGCCTTGGCAAGCGCGATCAACTCTTCTGGCGTTGCCCGACCATCAGACGCGGTGGTGTGCGAGTGCAGGTCGACGAACGGCCCCTGTGGAGCCGCGGGCCCGGTCACGATCGGTAACCGCCCTCAGGCGCGCGAATACTCGACTGTGACGTGAGGAACAGTCGAAGCAGCGTTGCCTCGGAGAGTCCGTCGAACGACGCCTCGCGTGATCGGACGCTGCCTGGCGAGTAGCGTGAGAAGCGGACGTCCGCGACATCACCGTCGACCCGCGTGAAGACAATTCCGAACTCGTCACCGAGATACTGTGTCACGAAACCCGAAGGGGCGACCGCCCATCGGATGCCGTCACTTACAATCGTGCGGGTCGCCATCATGTGAGTGCAATCTCCTGGTAGATGCGATTCGCATCGAACACCTGTTCGGGTGCTTCCGCCAGCGCCGCCTGCAACGTGTCACGACTGGGGGCCTCGGTGAATTCGATGAACGCACCGCTCAGCGACGCCTCCTCGAACACCCAGAAGTTGCATCCGACGGACTGATAATAGACCCTCCGTTTCTGCAATCGCGCCATGTACCGCGCCCGTTCGGGGAGCGGCACGATGGTGCGCTTCATGACGAGAGCGCGCGCCATGGTCAGACGGTCGGTTCGGGCAACGTTTCGAGCGTCCGCTTGAGATCCGCCATGAAGCGATCCGCGTCCGCGCCATCGACAACCTTGTGATCAAACGACAGCGAGAAGTAGGCGCAGGTCCGAATCGCGATCGTATCCTCTCCGTCGGGCCCCGTGATCACCTTCGGTCGCTTCTCGATCGCGCCGAGTCCGAGGATTGCGGTCGTACCGACCGGAATGATCGGTGTCCCCATCAGCGAACCGAACACACCGGGGTTGGTGATGGTGAATGTGGCCTGCGTCACGTCATCCGGCTTGAGTGCCTTGGATCGCGCGCGCGCGGCGAGATCGTTGATCGACCGTGTCAGTCCGCCGAGCGAGAGATCATCGGCGCGCTTGACGACAGGCACAATCAGTCCGGTGGGATCGAGCGCCACCGCGATACCGATGTTGTACTGCTTGCGATAGATCATCTCCGTGCCATTGACGGCGGCATTCAGCATCGGATGGCGCTTGAGCTGCGCCAGGACGGACTGCACGATGAACGGCAGGTACGTCAGCTTCTGGCCGGTCTGGGCCTCGAAGTCCTTGCGCATGCCGGCACGGATGCGAGCGACGCGCGTCAGATCCACTTCGAAGAAGCTGGTCACATGTGCCGCGACCCGCACCGCCTGGGCCATGTGATCGGCGGTGAGGCGGCGGATCTTCGAGAAGGGTTCGACCACATCACCCGGCCACGCCTGCGCGGTGTGCGCCTCATGGGCCGCGTGGGCCGCGTGCGCCGGCACCATCATCGTCGCGGGCAGGCCTGCGAGTGGCGTCGCCACGGTCAGCGGCGCACTGGGCGGAGGGGTCGGCGCATCGAGGTGGGCGAGGATGTCGCGCTTGGTCACCCGGCCGGAGATGCCTGAACCGCTGATGGCCGCGATCTCGACACCGTGCTCAGCCGCGATCTTGCGCACCAGCGGCGACGAGCGGGTGCGAAGCCGCTCGTCCAGGCTGTTCGCTGGCGCGTGAGGCGCCGCAACGACCGTGGCGGAGGTCGGCGCACTGACCGCTGGGGCCGAGGTTGGCGGGGCGGTGACGGTCGGTGCAAAGGCCAACGGCGCGTCGGCCACAACCACCGCAGCGGCGGCGTCGGTTTCGATCCGCGCGACAATGGCTTGCACTGGAACGGTCATCCCCTCGATGACGAGGATCTCGACCAGCACACCGGCCGCCGGCGACGGAATTTCGGCGTCGACCTTGTCGGTCGAAATCTCGAAGATCGCCTCGTCGCGCTTGATCGCATCGCCCGGCTTCTTGAGCCAGCGAGACAGCGTCCCCTCGGCGATCGATTCACCCATCTGCGGCATCACAATATCAATTCGAGCCACCGGTACTCCCTCTAGCTGGCAGAACGGGAACGATCATGCTCGGCATCGCCACGCTTGAGGCGCCAGACCGAGACGACGGGAAGGATAATCATGCCCACCACGCCGCCACGAGCGGCCCAGGTGAGCCAATTGCACGTGGGTAACCCTTCACACTGCGGTTCGTTGAGCGCTTGTGACACGACCTTGGCGAGCAGTACCGAGATCATAGCACCGCCAAAGAAGCCGATGAAGGTCGTGAAGCAGCCGACGCCGATGTTCCGGTAGCGCCGATTCGAGATATCGTCAGCGACGGCAGACGGTTGAGCGGAGTGCGGTTCGGTCACGATCAGTATCGGGCGAGGTGACGCGCGACTGCGACGATATCACGCACTTGCGGCAACACGAAGTCTTCGAGCGGAGGCGAGTACGGCAACGGCACATCATGGGCGGTCACGCGAAGCACCGGCGCGTCGAGCCATTCGAAGCAGGTCTCATTGATCCGGGCGGTGATCTCGCCGGCAATCCCGCCGGTCCGCGTGTCCTCGTGGACGATCATGACGCGATTGGTCTTCTTCACCGTCGCCACGATCGCCTCATCATCCATCGGCAGCAACGTGCGCAGGTCGATGACCTCGACCGAGAGTCCGTCCTCGCGCTCGAGCTGCTCGGCCGCCTCGAGTGCCTTCCAGACGGTGGCGGCGTAGGTGATGATGGACACATCCGTCCCTTCCCGCGCGACGCGTGCCTTGCCGATCGGCACCACGTGGTCGCCCGCGGGCATGACATCCTTGACCCGGCGATAGAGGTACTTGTGCTCGAAGAAGAGCACGCAGTCATCGTCGCGGATGGCGGCCTTCATGAGTCCCTTGGCATCGGCGGCCGTGGCCGGATACACGATCTTCAGGCCAGGCGTATGCAGAAACGCCGCTTCCGGATTCTGGGAGTGGAACGGGCCGCCACGCACATACCCACCGCTCGGTCCGCGCACGACCATCGGGCAGGGAAGAAACGCCCGGTAGCGCGCGGTCGCGATGTAATTCGTGAGCATGTCGTAGCCACACGAGATGAAGTCGATGAACTGCAGCTCGGCCACGGGGCGCATGCCCATGTGCGAGGCGCCGGCAGCCGCACCGATGATCGCGGCTTCGGAGATCGGTGTGTCGATGACGCGTTGCTCGCCGTACTTCGCCAGCAGCCCCTCGGTGACCTTGAACGCGCCGCCGAAGGCACCGATGTCCTGACCGAGACAGAAGACGTTGGCATCACGCTCCATTTCCTCGAAGAGGGCCTCTCGGATGGCCTCGAGATAGGTGATCTCACCCATCGTGCGTTCCCCAGCTGGCGGGACGTTCGTGCTGTTCGACCGCGGTGCGAACTCCCTCGCGATACCAGTGCGGGTCCAGTGTGGGCGGCACACCATAAATCCCCACCAGTGCATCGAGCGGCTCTGGCATCGGACTCAGTTCGGCCTCGTCGGTGGCCGCATCGATTTCCTCACTCACCGACGCATCGATTGCGGCAAGTTCCTCCGCCGTGACACCATCGTGCTCACCCAGCCACGCGACGAAGCGATCGATCGGGTCGTTGGTGGACGCCCACCATTCGATTTCGCCAGTCGGCACATACGACTGGTTGTCGTGCTCGGCGTGCCCCTTCCGGCGATAGGTGATGAGTTCGACCAGTGTGGGCCCGCCACCAGCACGCGCGCGATCGACCGCCGCCCTGGTGACATCGTAGACCGCCAGCACGTCATTGCCGTCCGCCTGGACTCCGGCCATCCCGTACCCAAGCGCCTTGTCCATGAAGGAATTGGCCGCCGTCTGCTTGCCGGTCGGTGTCGAATACGCATAGCCGTTGTTTTCGACGATGACGACCAGCGGCAGCTGCTGGACGGCGGCGAAGTTCACCCCTTCGTGAAATGCCCCCGTCGACGTCGCACCGTCACCGATGTACACCAGCACGACGCGATCTTCCTGGCGCATCTTGAATGAGAGCGCGATGCCGGCCATGACCGGGATCATGTCACCGAGATGCGAGATCTGGCCGACGAAGCCGCGCACCAGGTCACCGAAATGGATATTGAGCTCGCGCCCCCGCGTGGGCGAATCGCCTTTCGCCATGTACTGACGCAGAATCTCAAGAGGTGTCGCTCCTTTCACCAGCATCGACCCCATGTTCCGGATCAACGGCGACATGATATCGCGCCGCTCGAGTGCGAAGGCGCTGCCGACGGCGTCCGCCTCCTGCCCCAGTGACCGGAACAACCCGCCGACGACCTTGGTCTGCCGATAGAGCGCGACCAATCGCTCCTCCAGCGTGCGCGTCATGCGCATGTGGCGGTAGAGGGCAAGCCGCTGCTCGCGACTGAGGCGATCCGCGTGCGGTCGTGCGAGCCGCGGTGGACCAGGATCACCCGACTGCGGACGCGACAGCATCGCATCGAGATCGAGGGGATGCGCGGGGAACTCCACGTCAATACCCTGCCGTCGGCAGATGATGCGGGTCAGCGGCGCGATGCACACGGTTGAAGAATTTCTTCACGTTCTTGTCGAGGCGACTCTCCCCGATCTGGTCGGTCACTGCCTCGACCAGCGTGTAGTGCCCGCCGTCGCTGCGGACCTTCAAGTGCAGCGTGCCGAGGTCGCCGGAAAAGGTGCGTGAGCGCATGCTATCCGCCGTGCCGTGGAGGCCGAGTGCCTTGAAGTGATCGTCAGCCAGCGCAATCACGTCCGATGGCAGGATCGACGTGCGATGGAAAAGGCGCATAATGTGTCTGTCCCCAGCTCAGCGCGCGTTCCGGACAGACTGGAGCCAGTCCATCGTCTCGAGCTTCCTGGTGGAATCCCGTCGGAATTGGAGGCCGATGGCCCACTCGCCCGCCGTGAGGAAGTTCAGCTTGGCGTAATAGGTGCCCGGCTCCGGGCCACGCTCCAGCCCATCGAAGACCTGCACGCTGTCTCGACTCATGGCATAGATCCGCCCTTCGCCATTTTCGACGGGTGCACCGGATTCCTTGTCGGCGATCACCACCTTCACGATCACGTCCTCGCGGGCGTACGGCGGACGCGGAGTGAGCCGGATGCGAAAGGCAAGGTCATCGGTCCACATCCGTGTATCGAGTGCGGCATCCGGATCGCGGGCCGTACAGCCGGCGAGAAGTGCAAAACCAAACAGGACCGTCAGCGCGCGTCGCGAACCACGCGACGCACGGACGACCGCGTCCGCACGGTCACCTGTGCTTCCACCGCGCGCTACGCGACCGCCGACCATCAGGTATAGTACTCCAGGCCAAGGTGCGTGATCTGGTCCTCGCCCATCAGGAAGCGCAGCGTATTCTTGAGCTTCGTCTGCTGAATGAACAGATCGTGTTCCGGCTGCAGGCCCGGTCCCGCCATGGGGCTCTTGTAGTAGAACGACAGCCATTCCTGAATGCCCTTCATGCCGGCGCGGTGTGCGAAGTCACTGAACAACGCGAGGTCGAGCACGATCGGGGCAGCAAGGATCGAGTCCCGGCACAGGAAATTCACCTTGATCTGCATCGGATAGCCCATCCAGCCGACGATGTCGATGTTATCCCAGCCTTCCTTGTTGTCACCGCGCGGCGGGTAGTAGTTGATCCGCACGACGTGCGAGAAATCCTTGTACAGCTCGGGGTATACGTCCGGCTGGAGGATGTTGTGCAGGACGGACAGCTTCGACTCTTCCTTGGTCTTGAACGACGCCGGGTCATCGAGCACTTCACCGTCGCGATTCCCGAGGATGTTGGTCGAGTACCAGCCGGCGAGGCCAAGCATGCGTGCCTTCAGGCCGGGCGCGATGATCGTCTTCATCCAGGTCTGGCCGGTCTTGAAGTCCTTTCCGCTGACCGGCACACCACGATCATTCGCGAGCTGCAGCATGCAGGGCAGATCGACCGTCAGGTTCGGCGCGCCATTGCAGAACGGCACGTTTTCCATCAAAGCGGCCCAGGCGTACAGCATCGACGGCGCGATCGCCGGGTCGTTCTCGTCCATCGCCTTCTCGAAGGAGGCAATGGTGTCGTGCTGCGGGGCCGGCTTGATGAACGCTTCGGTACTGGCGCACCACACGATGACGAGCCGGTCGCAGTCATGGGCCGCCTTGAAGTTGCGCATGTCGGCACGCAGCTGCTCGGCGATGTCGCGATACGTCGGGCCGGTCTTCACGTTGTCAACGCCGAGCAGGCGCGTGACGAAGCGTGACTCGAACGCGGCCGACATCGGCTTGATGGCCGAGAGGAAGTCCTTCAACGGCTCGAGATGCTCGCTGGAGAGCACTCCCGCCTTCTTCGCGGCGGTGTACGCATCATCCGAGATCGGGTCCCACGCACCAAAAACGATGTCACTCAGCCCGGCCAGCGGCACGAAGTCCTTGATCAGCGGCGAGCGATGCTCGGTGCGCTTGCCAAGGCGAATCGTCGCCATCTGCGTGAGGGAGCCGATCGGGCTCGTGTGGCCGCGACGGATGCTCTCGACGCCCGCCATGAACGTGGTGGCAACGGCACCCAGACCCGGGGTCAGGATTCCGAGCTTGCCGCTGGCAGGTGCGATGGACGACGGACGAGAAAGCGAACCGGACACGTGGCAGAATCTCCAGAAGGAATAGCGCCGCCGTCAGGGAGCGGCGGGAGCGGGCACATCATCCGACAACGACGTGGATGTCGATGCCGACACTGCGACTGATGCGCGCGGAGCGACATCCACCGGGTCGGTGAGCTGATCCGCCGCGCGCGTGACATTGTAGACGAACAGAATACGCTGTACCGCAGTGATCCATGCGGTGACCGCCAGCAGAGTCACGATGCCGGCGAGCACCCATCCATTCAATGCAAGGCCAAAGAAGGCTTGCGGCGCGGAGAGCAGCGTCACGCGCTCGGGCCGCTGCATGATTCCGACCTTGGCGTCGAGGCCGAGCGACTCCGCACGGGCGCGGGTGTACGAGGTCAGGAAGGTGCCGATCAACCCCGCGATCGTGATCGACAGCATGATCGGGCTGCGATGCAACTCGTTGATGCCGTAGAACACGGCCAGGCCGCCCAGGACGAAACCGTCCGCGACCCGATCGAGCGTCGAGTCGTAGAAGGCTCCGAACGTCGTGCTCCGCCCTGTGCGGCGCGCAACGGTGCCATCAAGGACGTCGAAAAGAGCCGTCAGACCCAGGAACCAGCCGGCGGTGCTGATATGCCCGCTGGCGAAGATCACGCCCGAGATCATGGTGCAGATCGTCCCGACCGTCGTGATCGTGTTCGGGCTGACGCGATGGCGCACGAGCAGATCCGCCACTGGCGCAATCACGCGCAAGTAACCCGCTTTGATTGCATCCCAGAGAGCGACGAACAGGGCCATAGAGTGGCGGAAAAACCGAAAGTGGTACGACCGACGCGAAAACGAATGCCCCCCGGCATCTCCGCCGTGGGGGCATGCGGGCTTCATCACAAACCTGCAACCACAGAGAGCAGAAGTTTAGGTACCGCGCCCGAATGCAGCAACGGCGACGTCGGTCGGTCGTTCTGCGAGGGTGGGTCCACGAGCGCGAAGCCGTGAGGTTCGCCGCCTCGCTAGGCTTCTCATGGTCCATGACCCGCAGATCGCCTCATAAGGCAGAGTCCGCCTCATCTAACTGTGCTGTTAACTGTGCTGTCCGCCATGCGTTTCTTCCACTTATCGGCCGGAGCCCTCGTGCTCGCTGCGACCCTCCCGGTCGCCGTGCCGTCAATGCCCCGGCTGCCGACCGTGCTGCTGGGTAAAGAGGTGCTCGCCCTGCCGAGTCGGCTCGGCGGCCAGAAGGAGTCGCGCGATCCGCGAGTCCCGCTCTCAGCCGCCGCCCAGCGTTGGGTGGACAGCACGCTCGCGGCGCTCTCCCCTCGCCAGCGGGCCGCCCAGCTGATCCACGTCTGGCTCCTCGGCGATTACGAAAGCAACAGCGACAGTGCGTTTGCCGAGACGGCTCGGTGGGTCCGCGGGGACGGGATCGGCGGGATATTGATGTCGGTCGGCTCACCGATCGAAGTCGCCGTCAAGCTCAACGCGCTCCAGGCGATGTCACGGGTCCCGCTGCTGGTGGGCTGCGACGTGGAGCCGTCGATCGGCCGACTCGAAGGCGGGCTCTTCATTCCGTCCATGCTCAAGGGCGGGGGCGCGACGCTCTTACCGACGAACATGGCCATCGGTGCGACGGGCGATACGGCGCTGGCGTACCGGGCCGGCCTGGTCACGGGACGCGAAGCGCGTGCGATCGGAATCCATCTGGCGTACGCGCCGGTGGCCGACGTGAACAACAACGCTGCGAACCCGGTGATCAATGTCAGATCTTTCGGCGAAGACCCGGCCGCGGTGGCCTCACTGGTCGCGGCGTTCACCCGCGGCGTACAGGATGGCGGTGCGCTGGCGACCGTCAAGCATTTTCCGGGGCACGGTGACACCGAGACGGACTCGCACGATGCACTCCCACTCGTCCGGCTCACGCATGCGCGTCTCGACAGCGTTGAACTGCGGCCGTTCCGGGCATCGATCAACGCCGGTGTGGCAGCGGTCATGTCGGCGCATATCAGCAACCCGACGTGGCTGGGCGATGCGCTTCCGGCCACCCTCCAGCGCCGGGTGCTGCACGACGAGCTGCGCGATTCGCTCCATTTCCGTGGGCTGACGATTACCGATGCGCTGACGATGCAAGCGGTGGCCCGGATGTTCTCCCAGGAGGAAATCGCCATTCGGTCGGTGGAGGCCGGCGCGGAGGTCCTGCTCAAGCCGGCCGACGTGACTCCGGTGCTGAACGCGTTGGCGGCGCGGGTCGCGAGCGATCCGGCCTTTGCGCGACTGATCGATTCGGCGGCGCACAAGAACCTCGAGATGAAGGCGCGCGTCGGGCTCCATGTCTCGACCCAGATGTCACTCGACTCACTTCGGGCGGTGGTCGGCATCGCGAGTCACCGTGCGGTCGCGGCCGAGATTGCCACCCGTGCCGTCACGGTGCTGCGCGACGCGACCCAGCAGATCCCGCTGAAGAGCGACCGGCCCATACAGCTGGTCGTCTACACACCGGAGACGGAGTTTGGCGCCGGCAACGCGTTCATCGATGAGGCCCGGAAGCGGGCGCTCGTCACGGTCACGCGCGTCGGACCACAGACACCGCGAAGTACGCTCGACGCAATCGGGCGGCAGCGGAAGCAGGGGCGGCTGGTCGTCGTGACCGTGGTGCGTCGCGTGGAAGGACGCGGCCGGGTCGCGATCGCGGAACCAGTTGCCTCCTGGATGCGTCGCATCGCGGCGAAACGCGAGCCGCTGGTGATTGCCGTGGGGAATCCGTATGTCATTGGACAGTTTCCTGGGATCGAGGCCTACATGACGACGTTCAGCGTTGGCGAGGGACCGGAACGTGCCGCAGCGCGAGCGCTCTTCGGGGCCGCGACGAGCGGCCATTCGCCGGTGAGTCTTCCCGGCCTGTTTGCGCGCAACGATGGCATCGTGCGCCGGACGGATCCGTGACACGTCGGGTGATCGTGCTCGGATTGATCGCGTCGGGGATGCCGTTCGCGCTGGAGGCTCAGGCGCCGCGCATACCGGTGCGCGGACGCCCGGCCGCATCCCTGCCTGCGCGCCTCGCTGACTCGCTGGCTGCGGTGCTGAACAAGGCGCAACGCGATGGCGCATTTCCGGGCGCAATCGCGGTGGTGGGGAACCGCGGCGGGATCATCGCGTCGAAAGGCGTCGGACAGCTGGACGCGACGATTCCGATCGCGCCCACCCGCGCCACGCTCTACGATCTCGCCTCGCTGACGAAGATCATCGCAACCACAACGCTGATGCTGCAACTGGTGGATCAGGGCACGGTCGCGCTCGACGCACCGGTCACGCGCTATCTGCCCGAGTGGGCCGGCCCAGGCGCGGGGACGGTCACGATCCGGCAGTTGCTGACGCACAGCAGTGGTCTGGCCGCCTGGCGGGCCTTCTACAAGGAAGCGGTGGACCGCGCCGATGCACGAGCGCAGCTGATGCTCGTCGGGCCGGACGTGCCCCCGGGAACACGCTATCTGTACAGCGACATGAACTTCATGCTGCTGGGCGCCGTGATCGAGAAGCTGACGTCCATGCCGCTCGACAGCGCGTTTCTCCAGCTGGTGGCGCGGCCACTGCGGCTGACCGATACACGATTCCGTCCGGATTCGAGCGCGCTCTCACGCACGGCGCCGACAGAGTTCGACCCATGGCGCCAGCGGAAGCTCCGCGGCGAGGTTCACGACGAGAACGCCTCGCGATTCGACGGTGTCAGCGGCCACGCCGGGCTTTTCTCGACCGCTGACGATCTGGCCAGAGTCGCGCGCATGTGGCTGAACGCAGGGGTGCTGGATGGCGTCCGGATCGCATCGGCTCAGTCCGTCGCGCTCTTCACCACTGTTCAGGATTCGCTGCTGAGCGGACGCGCCCTCGGCTGGGAGACGCCCAACGGGACGAACTCGGCCGGGCACCGCCTGTCTGCGCGCGCGTACGGGCACACGGGATTCACCGGCACCTCGATCTGGATCGATCCCTCCCGCGACCTGTTCCTGATTCTCCTGACGAACCGGGTCAATCCGACCCGCGAAAACAGAAGGATCGGCGCGGTCCGCGCGGCGTTGGCGGACGCGGTGGCCGGCGCGGTCGACGGGGCCACGATTCGGCTCCCCGTCGCCGCGTCGACCGGCACACCTCCCCGATGACCGGGCGACCGTCAGCCGCGTGGCCTCGACCGCTCCCTGATCGTCCAGCAGTTGACTTGCCGAGCCCGGAGATCGCCTCTGGTCTTTCCGTCCGGCACCATACAGTATAAATTAGCAGAGTAATGCGGTCGGGATTCCCCGGCCCCCTTCTGGAGAGAGTCGCATGAGCACGATGCAGACGCCTGATGTGTTGCTCACGATCTCGGCCGCCGCGACGGTCGAGGTGAAGAAGTTCCTCGAAGCCGAAGCGGTCGATCCGACCGTCGGTGGCTTGCGCGTCGCGGTGCAGCCGGGCGGCTGCAGCGGTTTCAAATATTCGCTGCTGATCGAGGATAAGCCGGCTGAGGACGACTCGCTGCTGCAGCAGGATGGCTTTCAGGTGTTTGTCGATCCGTTCTCGATGCAGTACCTGAACGGAATTGTCGTCGACTACACGACTTCGATGCAGGGTTCGGGCTTCACGTTCAAGAATCCGAACGCCTCTGGTGGCTGCGGTTGCGGATCGTCGTTCTCGGCCTGAGACCTCCAGGCGGTGTCTTGACTGAAGGCGGGCCCAATCGGGTCCGCCTTTGTCGTGGCATGCCGGCTCATTCATCGAGCCTGCAGCAGGCTGGGCGATTAGTTTGCGACGATCTATGCAGACCCCTGAGAAAATCCCAACGGTCATCAGCGCAGATCCGGACGCGCTCGCGGTTCGGGTCGCCGATCGCATCGAAGCGATCATGCGCACGAACGCGAGTGCCGGGCGCCCGACCGTGCTCGGCCTCGCAACGGGCTCGACGCCGATCGGTGTCTATCGGGAGTTGATCCGGCGGCATCGCGAAACCGGCTTGAGCTTCGCGCAGGTCGTCACCTTCAATCTCGACGAGTACTGGCCAATGGCGCCAGACTCGATTCATGCGTACCACCGCTTCATGTGGGAGAATTTTTTCTCACACATCGACATGCCAGCGGCGCAGGTGAACCTCCCGTCCGGTACGGTGAGCCGCGAAGACGCGGGACGCACGTGCGATGCCTATGAGGCCGCCATCGCTGACGCCGGCGGCATCGATTTTCAGCTGCTCGGCATCGGGAAGACAGGGCACATTGGTTTCAACGAACCCGGCTCCGGTCGTGAGAGCCGGACTCGGCGTGTGACACTCGACGCGGTGACGCGCACGGATGCGTCATCCGACTTCTTCGGCGCGGAAAACGTCCCGCGCGAAGCGATCACGATGGGTGTCGCGACGATCCTGGCCGCGCGAGAAATCGCCATTCTTGCCACGGGTGAACACAAGGCTGCCATCGTACGTCGCGCGGTGGAAGGCCCGATCGATCTGGAAGTGGCAGCGACGTTCCTGCAAGGTCACTCGCGGACCACGTTCTTTCTCGACGACGCGGCCGCGGCGGACCTCACGCGCATCGCCACCCCGTGGCTGGTGGACGAAGTATCGTGGGATGCAGCGCTGGCCGTTCGCGCGGTGGTGTGGCTGTCGCAGACGGTGCGCAAAGCCATCCTCAAGCTGACGCAGCAGGACTACGCCGAGCACCGGCTCTCGTCACTGGTCGCTGCGTATGGCTCGCCTGGTGCGATCAATGGATTCGTCTTCAACTCGCTCGGCGCCCGTATCCGCGGCAAGAGCAAGTTGCCACGGGGCAAGCGAGTCATCTGCTTTTCGCCGCACCCGGATGATGATGTGATTTCGATGGGCGGGATTCTCAGGAAGCTGGTGGAGAATCAGAACCCGATGCTGGTCGCATACATGACGAGCGGCAACATTGCCGTCTTCGACCATGACGTCAGGCGTCACCTCGACTTCCTCGTGCGGATGGGCGCCAGAACCACCGAAGCGGCCACGCCGGATGCGTTGCGTGGCACCGATGTGCGCGAATTCGCATTCCGCCTCTTCGGCGCGCTGTCGTCCAAGCGCGCGGGAGATGTCGACGTGCCGGCGGTCCAGGACATCAAGCGCATCATCCGGGAAACCGAGGCGGTGAGCGGACTGGAGGTCGTCGGACTGACGCGCGACAACGCGCGCTTTCTCGACCTGCCGTTCTATCAGACCGGGAAGGTGCGCAAGGATCCAATCGGCGCCGGCGATATCCGGATCGTGCGCGAACTGCTCGAGGAGTTGCATCCGGAGATCATCTTCGTTGCGGGTGACCTGAGCGATCCTCACGGCACACACCGGATGTGCAAGGAGACGATCGACGCAGCGCTGGCCGAGTATGTGGCGCTGGGCAATGTGCGGCCTGAGGTCTGGCTGTATCGCGGCGCGTGGCAGGAGTGGCCGGTGACCGAGGCAACGGTGCTGGTACCACTCAGTCAGGAAGAGCTGCGCCTCAAGATCCAGGCGATCTTCAAGCATCAATCACAGAAGGACTCTGCCCCGTTTCCCGGTCAGGACGATCGCGAGTTCTGGCAGCGTGTGCAGGATCGCAACACCGAGACGGCAGCGCAGCTGAACCGACTGGGCCTGGCTGAATACTTCGCGATGGAGGCGTACGTTGTCGAGTAGCGCAGTGAACTCCTGATGGGTGGCGGTGGCTTCTCACTGATTGACGGCGTCGTCCTGATCATCTATCTGGTGGGGACGACCGGGCTTGGCCTCTGGCTCGGAGGAAAGCAGAAGGACGCGAAGGACTATTTCGTGGCCAGCCATGCGATCCCCTGGTGGGGGATTCTCCTGAGCGTGGTGGCCAGCGAAACGAGCGCGCTGACCTTCATCAGCATTCCGGGCCTGGCCTATGTCGGCAATCTCGGATTTCTGCAGGTCGTCGCGGGCTACATCATTGGCCGATTCGTTGTCGCCTACGTACTGCTGCCGAAGTATTTCGCTGGTGAACTGGTCACGGCGTATGCGCTCTTCGAGAAGCGGTTCGGCAAGGAGACGCGACGCTTCACCAGTATCGTCTTCATGGCGACGCGGGCGGTGGCCGACAGTGTGCGCATCTTTGCCACGGCGATTCCAGTCGCACTGATCCTTGGCGACACGCTCCCGCGCGAGTACGTGATGCCGACGGCGATCCTCGTGCTCGGCCTGCTCACGGTGGTGTACACGTACAAGGGCGGCATGCGTGCCGTCGTCTATACGGAGATGATCCAGGCCGGTGTCTACATCTTCGGTGGGGTCTGCGCTCTGGTGCTGCTGGGAAAGAGTGTCGACGGCGGCTGGGGCACGATCGTGGCGACGGCGGGAGCATCGGGGAAACTCCAGGTGATCGACTGGTACACCGGAATTGATCGTCCTCATACGATGTTCGCCGGACTGCTCGGAGGCGCCTTTCTGGCCATGGGATCCCATGGCGCCGATCAGCTGATCGTGCAACGCCTGATGGCGAGCCGCGGGCTGAAGGACGCGCAACGCGCGCTGATTGCGAGTGGCTTTGTGGTCTTCGCGCAGTTCACACTGTTTTTGTTCATCGGACTGGGGCTCTACGTCTACTATGGCGGCAAGCCATTCGACGCCAGCGATCAGATTTTTCCGACGTTCATCGTCGAGCGCATGCCGCCCGGCCTGCTGGGGCTGATCCTGGCGGCGATCGTGGCGGCGACGATGAGCACACACAGCGCGACGATCAACGCACTGGCGGCGACCACCACCCACGACATCTACCTGCCCCTCAGCGGCAAGAGCGCTGAGGACCCGGGCACGTTGCGTACCGGGAAACTGATCGCGTTGATCTGGGGCGTGGTGCTCACACTGGGTGCACTGCTGTATCCGAAACAGGGCGCACCGGTGGTGGTGGTGGCGCTGAGCATTCAGAGCTTCACCCACGGTGGGCTGGTGGGTGGCTTCTCGCTGGCGTTGCTCTGGAAGCGCGCCAATCAGCGCGATGCGATCACTGGCATGAGTGTCGGGATAGGCTGCATGGCAGTGATCGTCTTCTCCAAGTTGTTGATTTCCAAGGTGCCGGCACTGGCACCGACGTTGGCTGGAGTCGCGACCATCGCATGGCCATGGTATGTGCTGATCGGCACCGGGATCACGCTCACGGCTGGCATTCTGTCATCGCTGACGCACCCGGCTCCCACCGCATCCCTGCCGGTCGCCCTGAGCGTCACCGCCGAGACCAGGACCAACTCATGAATGAAGAAAGCGCACCCACTGAACTCGTCGTCATCGGTGTTGATGGCGGCGGCAGCAGTACGAGGGTTCACGTCGCCGACGAACGCGCCCACGTGCTCTTCAAGGCGACAGGCGAAGGCAGCGCGGTGAAACCAGGCCAGGAGGCCGATTCCGCCGAAGTGATCGGCGCGCTGGTCAGAAATGCGGTGATCGACGCCGAAATGGGCCACCTCATGCCACGCGCGCTGGTGGTTGGCGTTGCCGGTGTGGGACGCGAGGCGCAGAGGATCGCGCTGCAACAGGAACTCGAGCGACTCGAACTGGCGGATGCCGTGGTCGTGATTTCGGATGCCGAGGCTGCGATGGAAGATGCCTTTGGCGAGGGGCCCGGGATCCTGCTGATCGCTGGAACAGGCAGCATAGCGTGGGGCCGCAGCCCAGCGGGGACGATGCAGCGGTGTGGCGGCTGGGGGCCGATGATCGGCGATGAAGGCAGTGGGGCGTGGCTCGGCCGCAAGGCGTTGCAGGTGATTGCGGCGGCACACGATGGCCGCGAACCGGAAACGGCTCTGATTGGTGCCGTGCTGACGGCGCTCGAGTTCGATGACGTCTCGGCAATCATCAGCTGGGCCGCCACCGCAACACCCGCCGATCTGGCGTCGCTCGCGCCGGCGGTGCTCTCGGCCGCGGAAGTCGGCGATCTGCGGGCCAACACTGTCGTGACGATGGCCGTCGAGGAGTTGGCCCTCCATGTTCGGGCGCTCGCTCGGTCACTCTTCGTCGATGAGCGCGCTGCCATTCCCGTCGCATTGCACGGGGGCCTGCTCGGCAAGGGGCGACCGATGCGCAAACGACTCGAGCATCGGCTCAAGACACTCGTCCCGGGCTCCGTCGTGCGCCATCAGACCGTGGACGCGGCGCGAGGCGCGGTGCAGATGGCGTTGCGAACGATCGGGCTCGCCATCGAAGCGCCGTAGCGCGACCGTGTGATTGGCCGCGGGCGGTCAGTGTAGATTCACGACCATGTCGACGCCCCTTCCCCGCTTTCAGGCCACGCGGTACGTCCAACCGCTGCGCGAGGGTGGCTCGCTGCCGGCGGTCCTCGACACTGATGGCGGCGGCCTGTTCGTCACCAAGTTTCGAGGTGCCGGACAGGGCGCAAAGGTTCTGGTGGCCGAGATCATCGCGCATGGCATTGCGTCGGCAATGGGCCTCTCGGTGCCAGAGCTCGGGATCATCGATCTTCCGGATCGATTCGGCCAGACTGAGCCCGACCCCGAGATCCAGGATCTCCTGAAGGCGAGTCGAGGCATCAACGTCGGCCTGCGCTATCTCGATGGTGCGTTCAATTTCGACCCGGTGGCAGCGCAGGACGTCGTCGACGGCCCGTTCGCGGCGTCACTCGTCTGGCTTGATGCGTTCATCACGAATCCGGATCGTACCGCGCGGAATCCGAATCTGTTGGTGTGGCAGCGCAAACCGTGGTTGATCGACCACGGTGCAGCATTGTACATGCACTACGATTGGCCGAGCGTGAATGAGGCGCGGACGACGACGCCGTTCCCGCTCATTCGCCAGCACGTTCTGCTGCTGCGCAGTGGTGATCTCGAGGTTGCCGATCGTGCGGCTGTCGCCGCGCTGACCGACGATGCCCTGCTCGGCATCGTGTCGTCGGTCCCGGAGGAGTTGCTGATGGATCCGCTGACCGGTGACGACTCGACGGACGCGGTCACGGCGCGCGAGCGGTATGTCCGGTATCTGCGCGGGCGCCGGAACGCATCGGCCGGGTTCGTGGCAGCGGCGCACGACGCGCGAGAGACCCTGCGCGCCACTCCCGCACAACCGTTCCCGGCACGGCGATGACGGAGACGCTCACTGCCTATGACTTCGCAGTCATTCGAGTCGTACCGCATGTGCACCTCGGCGCGTTCATCCCGGTCGGTGTGCTGTTGCATGCCAGACAGGTGGAGTTCCTTGGCCTCCTGGCCTTGACGAGTGAAAGCACGCTGCGCGATCGCGTACCAAGCGTCGACGTCGGGCTCCTGGCGCGGTATCTGCGCACGATGGAGCGCGTTGCCAGCGGGGACGCATTGGCCGGGCCAATCGCGCTGGCACCGACATCCGAGCGCTTTCACTGGCTCACCGCGCCCCGCTCGGACGTGCTGCAGTCCTCGCCCGTGCACGAGGGCCTCTGTGAGGGTGATCCGACGCGGACGCTGGCACGGTTGTTTGCCCAGTACGTCTCGGGCTGACCAGCCTGCCCGGAGGGCGCCTTGCCCTTCCGTCCCCTGCGAGATTTCCGGGCATGACGCTTATCTCGCTCGCTGAAGTCGGAGTCAGTTTCGGGGCCACGACGCTACTGAAGGACGTCTCGTTCACGGTCGCCCGCGGGGAGCGCTGGGGCATCATCGGCCGCAATGGCGCCGGAAAGTCGACACTCTTCCAGCTCATCTGCGGTCGGCTCCAGCCGAGCAAGGGCGCCATTGCCCGTCAGCCGGCGCTGAAGGTCTCGCTGCTGGATCAGCATCGCGATTTCGGCGAGGCCGTCACGGTGTGGGAGGCGGCGGCCGTTGCGTACGCGCCGCTGATCGCGATCGAGAAGGAACTGTCGATGCTTGCCGAACAGCTTGGCGAGGGCGATGAGGCACTGATGG
>CAYMQV010000036.1:0-29045 GCA_964392395.1 uncultured Gemmatimonadaceae bacterium | reverse complement strand
CCGCGTGCGCTCATTCGGTCGGCATGCGCAACACTCGCGCTTGTCTTCTGCAACCGGACGCTATCGGCGGTTCACCAGATTGGCAAGGACCGAGCTTCGATCATGGCACGTGCATGGCTCAGTTCGATGCAGCCTGCGCCGCGACCAGTGTCCAGTCGGGATCCGAACATCCCGCATCTGAATTTCGACTGCGGTGATCGCACGGCATACCGCAAGGTCCCGCTGCGGGCAGCCGCGGCAGCGCTCCACGCGAGGCCAATCCGTTCGTTGCGCGCAAACCCGTCACCAGCAGTCAGCGAAGTTTCTCGGCCGCGATACACTGTCCGTCAGCGGCACCGTCCGGTGTGAACTGAGCGGGCTGCCACCTGCACCCGTTGCACCAGCCGATGCGGCACCGGCAGGCGACGCTTCCGCGCTGACGCGCTTCCGGTGCCTTCGTCATCGTCGTCGCCGTCATCACTCCCTTCACCCGACTCGGCGGATTTCGTACTCCTTCCGTTGAGCGACGCGCCGTCACCGGCTTCGCCTCCGGCTCCTGCGGTTGCCCCAGTCGCATACGCACTCCCTGCACCGTGCGTGTAGACCAGAACGCCGCCCGAGTGCCCGACGCGGTACCCGGCCACCAACAGCACTACCGAGCCGATGGTGGCCACCCCGCGGGCCGCCGAACCGACACCAGTCGACAACAATCCGATGGCGGCGATGCCGAAGACGCCGGCCGACACCCACACGAAGAGCTCGGCCGCTTCCTCGTGTGCATGAAATGCGGCACGAGGGACCACTGATTCGACGTGGTCCTCTTCCCGTTCGCCGGTCTGCATCGAGGCCCAGCCGCTCACCGTCAGGGCGCCGAACATGGCAAGCGTGACGGCCCAGGTGCGCATCGGACGTGCGCTGCGCTTCACCGCCAGGAACCCGACCACGGCAAAGACAGGAAGAAGAACGGCCAGCGCCATCGGCAGGTGGACGATTGCCGGATGGAGTGGCGTGGGGATGAGTGATGCGAGTGAACCAGCCATGAGACCCTCCAGAGAGTACGGTGTGCGGGATCGCCCCGCCGTATCCTCACCATGGCTGTTGCCGCGCGCCGCGCCTATCCGACAAGTGTCGTGACTGCACCTTTCTGTGCGTATGTCGTGGTATCCGACAGATGTCGGGGTTCCGCCGCCGGGTGCATGTGGCACGTTTCACTGCATGATTGACGAGACACCGGAGTTCGAGGACGATCGACGCCTGCGCCTGCTGGTGCTGGCGGTGCTGGCAGTCATCGTGGTCGGCGGCGCGTTCGACCTGTATCTCGACGCTCCAGATGACTGGCTGTCGGCACACGTGGTGGTGGAAGCGACCCTCATGCTGGTGAGCGCGACCGCAGGCGTGATGCTGTGGCGCGCCTGGCGCCAGACGTCGCAACAGCTCGCCACCACGTCGCGCTCGCTGGCGGTAGCTCAGGCCGAACGAACCGACTGGCGGCAGCGTGCTGAGCGGGCCCTCACCGGTCTGGCCGGTGCCATCAACGAGCAGTTCGACGACTGGGCGCTCACGCCGAGCGAGCGTGAGGTGGCGCTGCTTCTGCTCAAGGGACACGGGCACAAGCAGATCGCCGCCCGCACCAACCGCAGTGAGAGCACCGTGCGTCAGCACGCCGTGGCCGTGTACGGGAAGTCCGGCCAGCAGGGACGGAGCGAACTGGCCGCCTTCTTCCTTGGCGGACTGGCGCTGCCCTCCCCGAACAACGACGCGGACTCGACAGCGCAGCAGCGCGACTGACACTGCCTCACAGTGGTGCACTCGTCACGAACCGCGACAGATGTCGGATGGTAGCGAAGGCCCGGGTGATCGATGCTGTGAGGGAGCACTTCATCAGTCCCTTCTTCATCAGCGATGCCCGAAATGTCGGACAACACGAACAGCGAGTTCAACACGACGCAGCCGGTGGTCGGTGAGCCTGCTGCCGCACCGCACAGCTGCGGGCGGGTGTTTGCCTTCTCGCTCGACTGCCCGCACAAGGGCCGCATGCTGGAATGGGTCGATGCGGAGAACCGCCTCTATTGTTCAAAGCACAAGGCACACTTCGGTGCCGACGGACGGCTCACCGCCCACTCCGTCACCGCGGTCGCGTGAGTCGAACCGGCAACACCTCCAAAAATGCCGCGGTCAACCCCCATCGACGGTAGGTGACCAGTCCCGTGCGCCTCATCCACCTGGACCGCCGACCACGGCACGCCGACGACGCTCGCACGCAGTCCGACACCGCCATCAGATACGACCGCGATTCGCGCGATCCGTTGCCGGGCGATGGAGTGTATCCCGGGATGTCGAGTCGCAGCGCGAGGCGGGGGGATCGTCGCGCGGCTCCCGCAGGCACTGCGCGTCGCGCCGGGACATGTCGGGGCCTGCAATTTTCTGACGCAGGTCATGGAGCCGGTCTCACGATCGGCGTTCACCTGCGCTCGCGATGGTGTCGGCACCGCTGCCCGATCTTACAGACCCTGACAACCTCGACGTTGCGGCGTGGCGCGTCGGATCGAAGCGTCAGCCGGGGCGCGGGATCAGCACGCCCACCGCTGACGTCCCCACGGAAAAGTCAGGCAGGTTAAATGTCGGGATCGCAGCCGCAACGTTAACGATCCAGCGCCTCCGGTTTGGTTGAGAAGTTCGACCACGAAGAAGTCGAAGTTCAGCGGATGACTGATCGCGTAGTCGCAGCGTTGAGCGGAGCGCGGGTCGGCCCCAGCGGATGCACCGCCGCAGGCATCTTCGGCTACACGCCGTCGTGTGCCTGCGCAATTCCGCGATGCACCGTGCCCACCGGCTCTGGCACGGCGGGTCCAGCGTGGAACGACGTGTTCCCCGAGAGCTGTTCGACGTCACCCAGCCCGCCCTGCGTCACCTCCCGAAGAACGAGGTGACGATCGATTCGGCGTGCTTCTCGGGGAGTTCGGTCGCATTGCGATTGTCCGCGTGGGAAAACACACTCGTGATGTCGACATCGGGCAGTACCATTTGGTCCCGTGCCGCGTGCACGATCTCGTGAAGCAGCGTGCCAAGATCACCGCGCTGCTTGCGTACGTTGATCAGGCAGAAGCGGGGCAGTTTCAGCTCGGATATCGGCCCGCCGTCGGTCACGCCGAACGCGTCACCGACGTCGCTGAATGGGCAGAAGATGATTCGCAGCGTGTCGGGTCTGTCTGCGAGGACCCTGAGCGCCGACGCCATCACGCTTCCGCACGAGGCGGCCGAGCCGGCGATGACCTTTTCGGCGTCGATCACTTCGGGGCCGAAGCTCGGCACGGCGGCGCCGGTCGTGAAGTCCATGCCGTGCGGAGCCAGCAGTTCGCGTGCACGCGGGTAGAGTGCCGCGAGCAGCGCCTCCGCGTTGCCGAACTCTTTCACCCGGCTCGTCTTCTGCACGATGATCCGCAGCCTTGCGGGGCGCTGCTTTTTCGGCTTCAATGACGCCGTGACCCCGAGGCTGCCGCCGACCGCGCCGGCCTGGCCTGCGCCGACAATGGCCGAGCGAGTCGGCTGCGCTACGCCACCTCCGGTGCACACAACACGCCGAGTCGCCGAACGCGTGTCGATGAGCACGAGTTCCTTGTCCATGCGCGCGATGGTCATCTTGCCGACGATGTTGTCGGCGCTCGCCTGATACGCGCGATTGACGATGTTGCGCTTGCGCTTGTAGGCTAGCATCGCAGCGGCGGTGGTCGGCCCGTAGAGGGCCGAGCGCAACTCGTGTGCTGAGATGGGGGCCTTGCCAAGTATCAAGAGCACTTTGTGAATCAGGCCGACGTGTCGGCCGGCGGCACCGGGCACGACGTGAGCGGCGTCGCTCACCAGGCACTTCTGGAGCCGAGGATCATCTCTGAACAGCAACGACACGAGCGGCATGTTTCCTCCGACGTGAATGACCCGCCGGAGCGCGGCCGGCGCGGTGAGGCTGGGTCAGCAAAGCATAAGTCATTGCACCCGGCGCAGCGTGTTGTCGGCAACCTGTCCGCGGCCGAACCGCCGCCATTCCCGAGCCGCAGGCCGCTCATCGACGATCGCGCGGGCGATCGCGAGCTGGTACCGCGCAATCCCATGATCGTCGAGCCCGCCCACGTCGCGTGCCGCGCCAGAAGTCATGCCGGTCGCCGTCGCTGAGGCACAGCTCGCTGACGCCGTGACAACGCTGGGTCTGGCGCAAAACGTGGGTAGCAAAGGGTGTCAGCGCGCGGTTTGCACGCTCCGCGTCCAGGCGTAAGCTTCCGCTTCAAGCGCGCATTTGCTGGTAAGACAGGGCGGTCGATTGACGTTGACCCCGAAAGGCGGGGCAGGTTGCACGCAGGGAACTCGGCAGTACGTCGACTGTCCCATGCCCCGATCAGGGGGCGCTCACGGCTCACCGACAGCGGCAGAATCATTTCGACAGCGGATCTCCACGTCCGGGTCGTGCGCGCGGCCAGACAAGCCAGCGGTCGACGGCGCGCGAACTCAGCGCATTATCGGAGAGACGACGACATGGTGACAACACGGCCACTCCGACTCGCCCTCGCGCTCTCGCTTGTCGCGTGCAGCCCACGCGATGCAGCGACCCCCGCGCCCGTGGTCGTCACGCGGTCGCCGCCGGTCGATAGCTGGTGTGCGGCGCTGCCGCGTGGCGCCAACGAAGCGCTTCCCGCTGTGCGCACGTCCTCGGACTGGTTCCACGTCCGTCAGGCCGCACCGGGTGTTTTCGCACTCGTCGAATCGGATCAGTATCAGGAAGCGATCGCGTATCTGATCGTTGGCACCACGCGGGCGCTGATGTTCGATAGCGCCATTGGCGTTGTTCCGATTCGCCCGGTGGTCGAGCAGCTGACCACACTGCCGGTCACGGTGGTCAATTCACACTCACACCACGATCACGTCGGCGGAATCACGAGTTCGATCGCGTGCTGTCGATGGATACGCCGTTTACGCGCAACAAGATGCGGGGCAGGGCGCACGATGGGCTGGCGAACGAAGTGGCACAACGCTCCTTCTGCCATGACGCACCCGCCGGTCTCGACACCGCAGCGTTCCGGTCGCAGCCGTGGAAGGCGAGCGGCACCATCGCCGATGGCACGACGATAGACCTCGGCGGCCGCGTCGTGGAAGTCGTCGGCGCACCGGGACACACGCCGGACGGGATCGCGCTGCTGGATCGCGCGAATCGATTGTTGTTCACAGGCGACAACTTTTATGACAGCGCGATCTGGTTGTGCGCCGTGGAGACCAGTCTCGATGACTACATCGCCTCGATGACGAAACTCGCGGCGCTCGCGTCGGGGGTCACGCAGCTGCTGCCGGCCCACAACACCGCAAACGTGGATCCGGCGCGTCTCGCGATCGTGCTCGCGGCAACGAAGAAGTTGCGATCCGGCGCGATGACACCCCTGTCCGAGTCGCGCGGTGAGCTGATGTTCAGAATTGATGGCGTCTCGTTCCTGTCGTCACGGGCGGCGATCGCCTCCGTCAACCGCGCCGCGTCCTGGACGGGCCATGAGACTACGGTGCCCTCCGACCGGAAGCCGCTGTCATCGCGCGCGCGCCCGCCGCGTTCGACCAGTCTCACCCACCTCTCACGACGAGAATGACTAGGAGCACTTTCCACGGCACGCTGTGCTGTGCGCTGCTCGGTGTTGCAGCGACATCGACGCTGCGCGCGCAGGGCGTCGACTGGCCCGCGGTCGACGCGGCCGTTGGACGAGCAAGCGTGACACAACCTGGCGATGTGCATCGCTTCAACTTTTCGCGTACGGATCTCACGGTCATCACCGCCGGTGTGACGATCCGACCGACACTGGCACTCGGTGGCTGGATCGCGATACAGGCCGCTGCGGGTGGTGTGATGGCGATGGGCGACCTTGTCGTCACTGAAGATGAATTTGCTCCGGCGATGATCGCACTGCAGCGCGGAGGTATCGAGCAGAGCGCGATTCATCGCCATCTGCTGCATGAATGGCCGCGCATCCTCTACATCCACGTTCATGCGCATGGTGATCCGGTGGCGATTGCGACGGTGATTCATGCAGCGATTGCGGTTATGAAGATCCCGGCCGTGAGATCGTCGCCAGCGCTCGCCACTCCACTGGACCTCGATACCGCCGCCGTTGCGCGCGCGCTGGGCTACTCGGGACGCGCCACCGGTGGGGTGTATCAGGTCGGCGTACCCCGCTCTGAACGAATCCTCGAGGGCACCGTCGAACTGCCTCCGTCGATGGGCCTGAACACCGTCATCGATTTTCAACCCACGTCGGGCGGACGGGCTTCGATCACTGGTGACTTTGTACTCCTTCCCTCGGAGGTGAATCCGGTCATCCGTTCGCTGCAGTCCGGCGGGCTTGAAGTGACCGCACTCCACAGTCACATCCTGGATGAAATGCCACGCCTGATGTTCATGCATTTCTGGGCCAACGCAGATGCGGTGCAGCTGGCAAACACACTCCGGGCAACGCTGGCGCTGACGAAGTTGCGGCTGCCGGCGCCATGAACGAAATGCACCGTCGCGTGCGACGTATCAGGTGAGGTACGGCACGATTCGCATTCGACAGAGGCACCGACTGTGCCCGCTGCTCGCATACGCGGTCGTGGCGTCATGTTCGAACGCGGGCATACCGCTCGTGACGGTGCAGGACATGATCTTCGCGACCGACGACACGATCCCTGCGCTCATGATCACGGCCCTCGATGGCGACTCGGTCACGCCGGGCGCTCACACGGTGCGAAATCGCGCCCCGGGCGCCCCGGGCGCGGCGCTGATGCGGAGGTGGCATAGGCGCTGATCGGCCGTAAGCCGAGAGTTGGTGCGTTCAGCCCCAACCAGTCCGAGAGGTTGCCCCGCTCGCATGAGAGCGGATCGAGCAGCCAGAGTTTACCCATCGCACTGATGTCGCCAATACCAGTGGATCGCTGCTCGTGCCATGCGCCGCGCCGCGGGCTCAGGGATCTGCACGAGATTCGCCGCCGCAACGCGATAGGCAATCGCACCATGCCCGGTGACGACGTGAAGGCTGTCGTCACCGGGCGCCGGTGTCGTGGAGAATTGGCCGCGGCCGCGGGCTACTCGATACCGAGGCGAACCAGGGCCAGCACAACGCCGCCCGGCGACCAAGCGCAAGGCCGCCTTACCATCAAATCGGTAGTGCAGTCCACCGATCACGCGCGAGATGCTCGCCTGTTGCGCTGTGGCGTTGAGCGTACGCGCTTCGCGCGGGAACGCGACGGTCAGAATGCCCTGAAACGCCCCGGTCTCACACGGGTGGGCCGACGGATACGAAGGATGATTCGGCAGGCCGATCGCCGGCGTGATGCTCGGATCGGCCTGCGTGGGGCGGATGAACCAGTAGGCGAACTTCGTGTCGAAGCAGCCGATGATGGCATCGACCGCCGCGGCGTTGCGGTACGCGAGGATCGCCGCCGCTTCCAGCTCTGAGCGATGGTGCCGATCGATCAGGTCCGTCGCGATGCCGGTGTTGTCGGTCGCCGCCCATGAGATGACCGCCGCGCCGATGTCGCGTCCGATCGCCACTCCCGCGTCGAAGGCCGCGAGACAGTCGTCGTCGTTGTCGCCTGCGGGCCCCGACCTCTGCGCGAGCAGCTCGGCATCGATCGCGGCGGCATCCAGCGGATAGAACTGCTTCAGCACCACCACCCTTGCCCCTGCGGCGGCGCCGGCGAGTGACGGGCGCGCATCACGACTGCGCGTATGCCGTGCCTCGAGCACGGCGCGGTACTGCGCAATCGAGAGGTACCCGGTGATGCGTCCAGCGCCGCCGCCGCGAGCGCGGAAGAAGCCGATCGCCTTGCGGTTCCAGCGTACCGCGCTGGTGGGCGTGGCCGAGTGGCGTGCCCCTTCGACGGACGCCGAGATCGGCGAATCCGCGGACTGCCGCGCCGACGTAGGAGCTTCGGTGCACGCAGCCAGCGCGAGAAGGGTGGCCGTGAGGGCCGTGAGTGTGCGTCGCATACCGGTCTCCGAGTGTGGGAATGCGAGGCCTGTGTGAGGGCCTCAGCGGAGACAGGCACGTAGAATAGCCGGGAATCACGACATCGTGCGGCGCGGACTCGCGCCGAGCCTGCTGGTCCGATGGGCCAGACGCGACCGTGGCACGTTCGCCGTCAAATCCATCTTCGCTGGCGTAACGACATCATCAACAGTGGCGTGAGCAGCCGTGAGCTTGCCACGGTTCCGATCAGCAGCGGCCAGTATGCCGGTCTGATCGCAGAGCACCGTGGTGCAGGACCGATCGACTGGGCAGGAGTACCAGCGCTGGAACCGGGTGTTGCGCTTGGCACGGGTGCCGGAAATGGCATGGGACTGATGCAGGGAATACAGTCGACTGAAATCCAGATACCCGCGGTCCAGCGCGGAGAAGGCGCCGGGTTCGCGCACCAGTTCGTGCACCAGTTCGTGCACCAGTTCGTGCACCAGTTCGTGCACCAGTTCGTGCACCAGTTCGTGCAAAAGTTCGTGCAGTACGGTGACCTCGTGGGTCTTGCCGTCGGTGATGCGAAGGACCGTGGGAATCGCCCCGCAGATCCAGCAGCGTGTGCCGCTTGATGGCCGCCTTGATCGTGAGAAACGGCGTCCATGGAAAGACCGACGGACACAAGTCGATGGTGGGGCATCGAAGGCAAGGACGGTGGCATCCAGCGCGATGCCGAGGGGCTCGTTCGCGCCCAGCGACCGCGCCAACGTGGTGAGGCGCTGGGCACAGTCGACGTCGATCTGCCACGGGCGCGTGGCCTTGGCATTCGCCAGAGTGTTCCGCGAAACCGTCGGGCAGCGTCGGCGATCTGGCACATCTGGCACATCTGGCACATCTGGCACGTCGGGAACAATTTCCGGATTGTAAAGTTATTGAAGCGATGTCCAGAATCCTCAAGCCACTCGCTGTTGCGGTACTGCTCGGCTCGGCGCTGGCGATTGAAGGCTGCGCCGCTGTTTTTTCGCGCCATGCTGTCGGCAATGCCGCCGTCCCACAGCCGGCGAAGTCGGTCGAACTCAGCCGCTATCTTGGAAACTGGTTCGAGCTCGCGCGTTACGAGCAGGCTTTCCAGAGGAATTGCGATGGGGTGACCGCCGACTATGCACTGCGCGCTGACGGCAGGATTTCTGTGCTCAACCGCTGCCGCAATCCCGATGGCACGATCAAGACAGCCAAGGGCAAGGCCAAGGTGGTGGACGCCGCCACCGGGGCCAAGCTCAAGGTCAGCTTCTTCGGCCCGTTCTTCGGCGATTACTGGGTGCTCGATCACGCCGACGACTATTCATGGTCAATCGTCGGCGAACCTTCGGGCCGCTACTTGTGGCTGCTGGCGCGCGAATCCAGTCCCGGTAGAGCACAGCTCGATGCATTGATCGTTCGCGCCAAGGCGCTCGGCTATGACACCAGCATGCTGCGGATCACCAGTCACCCTTGAGGCGGCGCCATCCCTGACCAACGCCCGGGTGTGAGCAACGTATCGAGGATCGGTCCATCCAGCCTTTAAGCGAGGACGAATGCGCTGGCCGCGTCATGCTGGCTGCGAACGCCGCGAAAGGCGAGTTGCACAAACGTTGAGGCGAGATCCAGACAGACCGACCCACGTGGCGCCAGGTTCCGCCGTGGTGCTCGTTGGAAGCCCAGGCTTTCCGTCAGCCAATCTGACAATGGGACCGTCGCGGTACACCCAGAGCGCGTTTTCACGGCCGGTGAATTGGTCATCTGATCTGCGGATCACGTCTCCAGGAACACTCTGGGATGGCGTAAAACGCACCGTGCTGACCGGATCCGCGTTGACGAGAAACGCAACGAATCGCGGGCAGACGTTGCACTCCTCGTCGAACTGCCACACGGGGCCACCGGAATTGATCATAGCACGGACCGCACGATCGATCGCTTGCTATGGAACACAGGAAAGCCGCTTCGCACGAGCGGTCATGCGCGATAGTCATTTGTCTTTCGTGGTTTCCGGGCCGATGGGTGGTGGGGACGAGCGAACACCTCCGCCATAGCGATCCTCGCCGTCCGCGCCGAACTGATTGCTCGAATTCGACTTGTTTCGGTGCGCATTGGCATCATGCCGGTCTTTACCTCCAGCCTCGCTACGAACCTTCTGCGTCGGTGGCTTCGGCAGAATTGCAGTGTCATCCGGCTTGCTTGCGCGTGACGGCGCCAGAGTTCTGGATGATTTGACGCTGGTGCGCAATTTCAGGTTCTTCATGCGTCTTTCTCCGGGTTTGACGTGATATTCGTGAAAGTCGCATCGAAAACAGCTGACGACTTCTCACGTGCAGAACAAAAAAGCGACGCGCCAAACACCGTGTCGATGTTTGCCGCGTCGCATGCAAGAAACCCTGCGTTTCCCCGCACCGACTCTACATTCTGTTACCGATCCTCCGCGCGTTCCGGCATCGCTCTGGCCAGCAAAGCGAACTTACGGCGCGCGAATCGCACGGTCAACCAGACTCTACACCTGCGAATGCATGGCTGAGATCGACATCGCGCACCTACCCCTTCGTTACCGCAGCCAAAGTTGCGTTTGGTTTCCGCAAGCAAGAACTCATGATTCATGGGAATGCACCTCATCCCGTGGTGAGCCTGATTCAGGGTGCCGTTCTGGGGTGAGGCAGCAGTAGTTCTCCTGCCCCTTCGCGCATGAGCAAGGTGCAGTTTGCGACAGGCTGAACTGCGATTCCCCAGAACCCGACCTGCACTCCACCGACACAAAATGGTCATGTCGCAACCGCGGCTAGACTCGCGACTGTACCGACCAGAAAACGCCGGTGCGAGTGTCGACCCTACCGCTCGACCGCGATCCGCGCGTACGGAATGATGTCCAGGCGCTCGAATGGAATGGCGTCGCCGGTCTGCTCGTCGAGACCGAACGTCTCGGGAGACGTCATGATGCGGTCGAGCGCGGCGTCGATTTCGGAGATTTCCGCCGACACACGAGTGCTGATCGAGGCTTCGAGCTCCTCATTCACCGTGTCGGTGCCGATGTCGGCAGGATGCGTCGGAAACTTCGATAGATTGCCGGCGAGGTCCTGGCTATCCTCGGCGGACTCCGTGTCGGTGAACTCGTGCAACTGACCGAGGAGGCGGGAGCGTTCTTCGTGCAGACGCGCCTGGAGATGCTTGAGCTGTGCCGAGGAGAGTGGCATGGAGCGTATCCGGGTAACTGTTGAATGCAGTACGCCAGCAAACGGCACAATGCCGGTGGCGCGCATGCAATCGTTCCATACCCGCTGCGCCGGACGAGTTCCTACGGCTGAGCTCACCGCGACTCGGCTTCAAACTCCGATGCTGCGCTGCCGCGCGCGAACTCCGGTCAGTACGCCACGACCGAGGACGTGACGCGATTCGCTCATGGCGAACGCGAACCGCGTGTCGACGCGCTGCTTCACACGGCGATCTGACGCCGACTCACCTCGCACACCATGCTCAGGCTCAAGTGACCGCAACGAAACGCTGAATTTCTCGATGAGACCTGTGTCCCTCCTGGGCCAACGTCAGACCTCGTGAAGTTCCAGGGACGCGCTGCCGCATTCGGAGGGGTCACTTGCATTGGTACATCGCGATCAGCTCGGTCTGCGCGCCTGCCGGCATATCGTATACCCGTCGTCAGCCTCGGACCGCCTGACTCCGCTAGTCTTCACTCTTCGGCAGCCGTGTGGACTCGGTTGCTGATGCGGACACCTGCGGAGCGTCGAGCGCACTCCTCACGATTGCGGTCAGCTGCTGCGAGCTGTAGGGTTTCGCGATGAAATGCGTGGCGTCGTCCGGCGATGTGCCGCCAGGGATCGCGGCATCGCTGAATCCGGACGCGAAGAGCACACGCGTTCCCGGTCGCAGACGGCGCGCGGCCGTCGCCAGCTCGACGCCGCCCATCATCGGCATCAGGACGTCGGTCAGCAGCAGGTCCACTCGCGCGGAGTGTTGCGATAGGAAGGCCAGCGCCTCCACGCCATTGCCCGCGGTGAAGACCGTATAGCCCGCTCCACGCAGGATACGTTCTGAGAGGCGCCGGATGGCTGCTTCATCTTCGACCACGAGGATGGTTTCCTTGCCATCGGCGTGTGCGATGTCCTCGAGGGGGGTCGTGCCGGTCCTGATGGAGTCGGAGCGCGGGAAGAGTGCGGTGAACACGCTGCCGCCGCCGAGCTGGCTCGCGACCCGGATGCTGCCGTGGCTCTGGTTGACGATACCGTAGACGGTGGACAGCCCGAGTCCGCTGCCCTTGTCAGCGGGTTTCGTGGTGAAGAAGGGCTCGAAGATGCGGCGCAACGTGGCGTCGGACATTCCTACGCCCGTGTCCTGCACGGTCAATGCGACGTACGGGCCTTCGTGGAGTCCGGTATGCTCCGACGCGGCGTGTGCATCGAGTTCCACGGGCACCACGCCAATCGTGAGCGTACCGCCGTCAGGCATCGCGTCGCGGGCATTGACGATCAGGTTCATGATGATCTGCTCGATCTGCACCGGGTCGGCGACGATTCCGCACGGCCGGGCATCGCGAACGACGACGTGCTGGATTTGCGGGCCGATCAGTCGTTGCACCAGATCGCGCAGGTTGTCGACGAGGGCAGTGAGATCGACCGGCTGGAATGCCATCAGCTGTTGGCGGCTGAACGCAAGCAGCTGCCGGGTCAGGGCGGCCGCACGAGTCGCCGCGTCGGAAACCTCCCGGAGATCGTGATTGAGCGTGGCGTCGGCCGCTACGACCGCAGAGGTCCGTGCCAGCTCCGTGTTGCCGGCAATGATGGTGAGCAGGTTGTTGAAGTCGTGGGCGATCCCGCCGGCGAGGCGACCGACGGTCTCCATCTTCTGCGACTGCAGCAGCTGCGTCTCGAGCGAGACACGATCGGAGATGTTCTGGTGAGCGATGATGGCGCGTGATGCGCCGTGCTCCTCAAAGCGCGTCACACGCGCGGTGAACCACCGCTGCGTGGTCGGTGAATGACAGGGATACTCGAACACGAACTCCGGCTGGCGACCGGACAGCACGCCCACAATACCATTGCGCACCGACGGTCCGTCATTGGGCTGCTCACCAGATGGGCTGGCGAGGGTGTCGAGGTAGTTGGCGCCAACGCCGACCAGCGGCAGCACCCCGTCATTCTCTCGCGCAAAGGCGAGCCACGCGGTGTTCACATGGAGGATGGTGCCTGTGTCATCGATGATTGCGACGTGCGCCGAGAGCGCGTCGAGGGCGGCGCGCGTGAACTCTTCCGCGGCGCGCAGCGACGTTTCCGCGTGAACACGGTCGCTGATGTCCGTCAACGTCGCGTTCACGTTGCCGGTCTGCCCATGCCGCGCGCCGTCCAGACGGCACCAGACTGTGCTGCCGTCGGCGCGCATCAGTGCGACGTCGAGCGGCCCTTTGTCGTCCTGGCTGAGCACCTGCGCCAGGAATGTATTGAAGGCAGGGACTGACGCGGGCAGCACCAACGCACGAAAGGACCGTCCCATGATGTCCGCCCGGCTGGAGCCGAACAGCGTCGCGGCGGTCAGGTTCGAGCGAAGGATGGCTCCGGCGGGACTGAGTGTGATGTAGCCGACCGGAGCAAAGTCGTACAGTTCCCTGTACCCTTCCGCTTGCACCTCGAGCGCGCTCCGGGACTCGCGCAGCGCTTCGTTCTGCATCTGAAGCTCGATCTGATGCACCTGAAGCTCGTGCACGAGGCGCAGTCCCTCGTGCGCGTCGACGCCTTTTGTCGCGGGCGTCGTGCGCGCCTGCGACAGTTCCGCACGCGCGCGGAGTGCGGCGGCATCGTCGTCACCGGATTGCCCGGTCATTCGCGTGGGTCCGGCAGCGCCGCTACGACGCCGGAAGCGCCCTGCTGTCTTCCGCGGGCGATCGTCAACTCATGGCGTGCAACCACACGTTCCAGCTCCTCCTGCCGGCCGCGTAACTGCTGCTCGATGTGCTTCAAGTCGGTGATGTCCGAGAACGTGATCGTCACGCCATCGACGCGGTTGTCCGTCGTGCGGTAGGGCATGATGCGGACCATGACCCAGCGGTCTCCCGTGGTCGCCGCTTCCTGCGTGTGTACTTTCGCGGTACGCAGCACATCCTGCGCGTGCGCGGCCAGCTCGGGGTAGACGACACGTGGCGCGAGGTCGGTGATCGGCCGGCCGACGTCGCCGGGTATGAGGCTGAACATGCGCGTCGAGCCGGCGGTGAAGAGTCGGATGCGCAGTTCGCGATCGAGGAAAACGGTGGCGACGTCGGTGCTGTCGAGAAGGTTCTTCATGTCGTTCGACATGTGCGACACCTCCTCGATCCGCCGCTCGAGCTCCCGGTTGAGGGTCCGCAGCTCCTCGTTCATCGACTGCATCTCCTCCTTCGAGGTCGTCAGTTCCTCGTTGGTGGACTGCAGTTCCTCGTTCGCCGACTGCAACTCCTCATTGGCTGCGTTGAGGTCTTCCTGCGCGGACTGTGCCACTTCGCGGTTTTCGAGCATGTCGACGCGCAGCTGCTCCACTTCCTTCTCCAGCGCCGCGACACTCGCGGGGTAATCCACCAGCGCATGCCGCTTCGTGCGGCGCGCGGGCACCGCCACCGCGTCGGCGAACACGACCAGCAGCATGCCACGCAGCGACGAGGGGCCCTGCATGAACTGCACGGTGAGGTCGATAAATTTCGTCGACGGCTTCGCGCCGAAGGAGACTCGCTTCCGCACGACCAGTTCCGGAGACTCCGTCGCCCTGACGAATGCCGTGCTCAGTTCCTGCCGCAACTCGGCGCTGACCGCCATCGTGAAGATGTTCCAGGCACTCTTTCCGCTGGCCGGCTCGAGGTAGGCATTGATGCGACCGTTGACGAAGACGATGTCCCCGGTCGATGTCGTGAGCACCGCAGCGGGGGAATACGAATGCAGCAGCACATGCTCGGCGTCCAGCTTCAGGTTCGGCAGCGTCGCCGCGACGGCGGCCGGGCGCGCCGCCGGGCGCAACGCGCGCGTCGGTGCGAGCTCGCCGATCGGATGTGCCCCCGTTGTTGCCGCCTCGTTGATCCGTTCGAAGATGCGGTGTTTGACACTGATCGGGGCGAACCGACGCGACTCCAGTCCGACAGCCTCGGAACTGCCAAGCAGCAGGACGCCACCAGGGCGAAGCCCGTACTGGAACACCTGCAGCACCTTCTGCTGCGTCGCGCCCGCAAAGTAGATGAGCAGATTGCGGCAGCTCACCACGTCGAGCTTGGTGAACGGCGGGTCCCGCGTCACGTTGTGATGGGCGAAGATCACCAGGTCCCTGATTTCCTTGGCGACCTGAAAGCCGCTTGGCACCGGATCGAAGAACTTCGCCAGCCGCTCTGCCGAGACGTCGGTGACGATGCTCTGCAGGTAGCGGCCCTGCCGAGCCTTGTCGATGGCGTCGGCGTCGAGATCGGTGGCGAACACCTTGATGGGGTGGGCGCGGCTCTCATGCAGACGGTCCACCGCCTCGCGAAGCACGATCGCAAGGGAGTAGGCTTCCTCACCCGTGGCGCAGCCGGCAACCCAGGCGCGGATGGGCTGCGCGGGGTCGAGTCTCGCGAGCAGCGGCGGCAAGACGCGTTCGCCGAGCTCGGTCCAGGCCTCGGCGTCGCGGAAGAATCCCGTGACGCCGATCAGCAGCTCCTTGAAGAGCAGCGTGAGTTCCTCCGGGTTCGAGCGCAGGAAACGCACGTAGGCGTCCATGCCGGGCAGCTGATGAACCCCCATCCGTCGTTCGATCCGCCGGAGCACGGTCGCGCGCTTGTAGAGGGAGAAATCATGACCGGTGTGCTCGAGCAGCATCAAGACGATCCTTTCGACGACGCCAGCACTGGCGTCGCCGTCATCGTCCGTCGGCGGGCGGAGCAGCGGCGCGTGCGCGAGATACGCCACGATGCGCAGTGGCAACTCGGCCACGGGCGCGATGACATCGGCGACGCCGGCGTCGATCGCACTCCGTGGCATGGCATCGAATTGGGCGGTGGCAGGATCCTGCACCATCACCACGCCTGCGTTCGCCCTGATCGCCGCCGCGCCGAGCGTGCCGTCACTTCCCATGCCCGACAGGATGACGCCGACGCCGCGTTCCCTGGCATGGTCCGCGACGGAACTGAAGAGAAAATCGATCGGCAGGCGCAGCCCGCGCGGGGCGCTCGGCTGGTAGAGATGCAGCGCACCGTCGTGGAGCGCCATGTCGGCGTTGGGCGGGATGACGTAGACCGTGTCGGGCTCCACGGCCATCGCGTCGGTCACCTGGCGAACCGGCATCGGTGTCGCGCGCTGCAGCAACTCCGGCAGCATCCCCGTATGCGTCGGGTCCAGGTGTTGCACGACGATGAATGCGAGTCCGCACCGCTCCGGCACGTGCCTGAGGAACCGTTCCAGCGCTTCGAGGCCACCGGCGGAGGCGCCGATGGCTACGATGGGGAGCGGCCCCCCTGCGGTTTCCACGGGATGCTCCCGGTGTCGGAACGTGACACGAATCGTCGAACTCGACGATGCCTCGATAAAGCCTGACCCGCAATAGACACGATGGTCCGGAGATGTGCCAGTTCGACGGCTGCGCGGACGACGGTGATCACGGGATTGGGCTCGGACGAATGGCCGGCGCTCGTTCAGTCGTGAGCAGGGGCGCGCGTCGCCCGGGAACCTGAGGGATGCACGCGGATTGCGTCGAGCCTGACCCGGGGGTTCCTAGCACAAGAACGCCGTTGGATGCCGCTCTGACCACAGAAAATCCGGGAGGTCGCGCACATGATCCTGCTCCTCTCGCCAATGGCGTTGCTCACGGCACTCATGCAGCCGCAACCACGCATGCCGGCCCAGGCGCCGTCGCCGGGTGAGCAGGTGGTGCATCTGGTGGCGCCGCTGCACCTGACGGCGACTCCGATTGGTCAGCATCAACCCCGATTGGACCGTTCGCTACACACTCCGCAACGTCAACCGGACTGTGCGCTGGCGGGCTGGCAGATCCCGCTCGCGGTCATCGTCGAGCCGGCACCGAGACGGAAGGGCAGGGGGTCGGCGAAGCCTCACTGACCTCCACGGGCCGGACACGCCGTCAGTGACGGAACAGGCCATCCCGTATGCAAGCCGGTCGGGTCACCGCATGAATGTCAGCGACGCCGGATTGAGGTGATCTCACCATCCAGCACCGCCACCACCAGAACTCCCATCGCTGCTGCTACTGCTGCCACCACTGCTCGAACTGCTGCTCGGCGCTGAGACGCCGCTCGCGATGGTTCCCACCGCGGAGCCGAAGGCAACCGTCGCGCCCGCGCCGCTGAATCCGCCGCCGCCACCGAAGCCGGAGAATGCACCATCGTTCGACCCGCTGCTCGCGCCTGCCGCGCCATGACTGGTCGCGCGCACACCGCTGCCCGAACCGGACATGGTCGAGGCGCCAGAGAACGCACTGAACCACTTGTCGACGTGCCGGCCAAGTCCGAACGCGAGCAGGTACGGATACCAGCCGTCATCGAGCGCAGGCTTCGACTTTCGCAACTCGAGTCTGCAATAGTCCCGCGCCGCGGCGAGTCGCTTGCGCAGCAGCAGTCGTTCGTGCGTTGACGTCGAGCGCGCCCGGTTCAGCACGGAGCGGAACGCCGCGACGCCGCCAGAATGCGGCCTGGACGCGCGCAAACACGAAGCCGGGCATGCCAATCACTGCCGCGGCCAAGAGCGCCTCCACTCCGTCGGCCTGTCGGGTGAAGAGCACCACCCCGAGCAGCGCGATCACCGAACCAATTAGCGGCGAGGTGAGTGGCCATCGTCGCGGCCTGGTGGATGGTTCTGTCATGCCGGTGATGCGCGAGAACAGCTCCGTCAGCGGCTGCCGAATCACGCCAGCCGGATCGAATCCTGTTTTCGTGTAGCGGGCCCGAATTTCGTCGGTAATGGTCGTCCTGGCCTTCGGCGCGAAGAATCCGTCGACCAGCGATTTTTCGTACCCATGCAGATCGCCGCGGGGCACCAGCAACCCGAGGTGCAGCACGTGCCGCCTCAGAAATTTCGGGCCGTGCGATTCGACTCGGCTGCCGAGCTTCTTCTCGGTGACGAGCCGCGCCAGCGTGGCCGAGACCTCAGCTGGGCCGACCTGCTCATCCCACGCGAGGCCCACCAGTTCAGGGCGAAGCGATAGCACATGTGACTGAAGCCACGCGCGATCGATGGAGCTGAGTGCCGTGAGCGGCACAAAGCGTCCGACGGCGGTTTCGGCGCGCAGGAAGCGTGTCGTCATCACCACGATGGCGAGTATCACTGCCGCCATCAGGCCCAGTCGCAGCCTGAGCGGGGGGCTGCGACGAACCGCCGATGGGAGCCCGGCAGCTCGCCAGGCGAGTGGAATGTCGACGACGAAGCCGATTCCTGGTTCGAGAATTGGCTGGTGAAATTCCCCGGTGAACCCCGATGGTGTACGCCAGGCCGGATCGACGCGCAGCGCGAGATCGAAATTCGCGATGGTGCCCGTCCGATCACGGAAGCCAAACTCATGATCGAGCCGGTATTCCGCGCCGTCGGTCACGAGGATGTCTGCGTACTCGTACTCCAGCAGGTACGTGATCTTCGTGTTGAGGAACACCGGATCGTCGGGCCGTCGACTGCGCCAGCGGAGAGTGTACCGGTCGGTCATCGCATAACCATCGACGACGTCGAGCGAACCCTCGTGCATGAGGATCTCCGCGCCGGTCAGACTGTCGACGCGCAACAGTCGACGGAAGGCAAAGCGTTGACCCAGCCGCACATCGAAGCGTCGTTCGCCGCCATTCCAGTCGCGATTGTAGAGAATCGTCTGGCGTTCGCGCACGAGGAGTCTGCCGGTGCTGTCGAGCCGGGCGTCGACGGAGAACGCGGTCCAGTCCAGCGCACGCGGTTGCGCAGACGCTGGTGCAGCGCTCAGGAAAAGCCTTGTCGCGAGGATCGCGACGAGCCGACCGAAGTCCTGGCTCATGCCGGGCGCGCCACTTGAGACGGGTGTGCCATTCTCGTACGTCCATCGCTCCTTGCGTGTGTCGTCGCACGGGGCTGTGGTTCGGCCGTTCCGCGTGTGAGGCAAGGAGTATGGCATCCGAGGCGCTGCTATGTCTTCCTCTGCCCGGTTCGCCGTGTCCGGCAGCGATCTGCCGGAACACCAGCTCGACGTGGGGGCTGTCCCGCTTGTCACACCACGGGCCTTGCGTCGCTTTGCTGATCCCGAATGGTTGGCAGATGTCGGCGATGGCCGTGCCGCGCGGTTTCCCGTCCGCGGGCGCGAGCCTCACTTCATGCCGTAGGGGGCGGTGTACTCGGCAGGGATCCTGACAGGCTGCAGTTTGCCGGCCAATGACAAACTGATTGCGAGGCTCGCCGCGGTGCCTGCGATCAATGCTCCGGCAAGGCCCATCTTTGCCCGGCGAGGGGCAGAGCTGTGGAACCGCCAGTACAGAGCGCACCCGACGTGCGCGAAGAGCGCAAGAACCGCGAGGAAGTAATAGGGAGCGAAGAACCATTTGAACGGTGCGACATGGAAACCAGCCGCCGCAAAGTAGAAGTTTGTGTCGAGGCCGAGCATCGCGCGCCCAAGGAGCACAGCTGAGACGTGAATCAGCAGAAACAGCGCGAGGTAGATGCCTGACACGGCTTGCAGCCGGGCCACGCGCCCCTCGATCGCGGCCCAGCCGCGAATCGCCAGCCCCAGGCCCGATACGACCTGGCTGAGTACGCAGATCAGCAGCAGTCCCTCGATCAGCGGCTGTCGATAGGCGACACGAAGCGCGTTCATGACCGAGATGTGGGATGTCACGCTGTGCAAGGCCGCGAGGTGATTGCCAATGTGAAGGAGGGCGTAGGCGACGAGCACGAACGCCGAGGCGCGATGCAAAGAGCGCAGAGGCATGGTTGAAGGCGGAGGGATGTTCTGCGAGGCTGGACGCGTGAGGTCATCCGGCTGATGAAGTCAGTCCGCGGTGACATCCTTCTTCCGTGGTGGCGGTTCATACGCCGGACACGCAGGTGTCGTCTCCGGAGTCCAGCTTCCGTTTTGACACGCAACAACGCCCGTCGTGTTCGAGCTGTTGTGCGAATGCACCTCGTGACGTTGGCTGCCGAGGCGCCACCGTTGCCGCCGCGCTACAGCGTGTGCGGCTTGATGACCTGCGTATTCGGTACCGCAGATATGCTCGTTATCACTTCGTCCAGGGCCTTGCACGTGGAGAAACCGATCGACAGAAGATCTTGCGACGGAAAGGCCAGACCCCCCTTCATGCTTCCGGCCTTGGTTTGTCCAACGCTCTTGTGGTTGAACCCACTCGGGTTGCTGCCACGGTTCGACGTGCCGCTGGAGAAGTTGGCGATCCGGATGGCAACATCCGTCCCCGTGCGCTCGTATCCGCAGAAACTCGTCCTCCAAATCAGCTTCTCGATGTCCCAACGGCAGCCCTTGATCTTGCCCTTGTACTTGAGTGCTTCGGCGATCACGGCCAGTTCAGCCTTGTGATCCGTGTCGCCATTCGTGTACCGATTCGTCGGACAGGCGCCGAAGAGTCCGAGACCCTGGCCGCCTCCCTTCTGATGATTTCGGACGAACGACCCGAATGCTTCGTGCTTGCCGCGGCTGTCCGCGGGGTTGCCGTATGCGTGGTAGGCGAACAGCCCGAAAGTGTTGACGAACACGATCCCATGGCAGTTACCCAAACCAGGAAACACAACACTGGTCTCGTCAAAAGCGACTTCGTTCATGTCGACGTACTTCATGGACTCCTCGTATCTGCGCGTAGACCTGCCGCCATCGCTCCAGTTGCCACGACGAGCAAGTGTCATCCTGCGTTTGCCGGAAGTCAAGCAATCGCCTCGGTGCAGCGAGCAACAAGCTCTCCATCCATGGCCCCCTCCTCTCGCGCGGCGCGGGCCGCGGACGGTCTGACCAATGGCCAGTCGCACCTGTTACACAAGACCTCTGCACCGCAACCCGGCGTCCAAACTGTGGCCCGCTGCTGCTCGGATGAACGCTCGGTTGCGAGTCGAACACGCTGATCGCCCGACCACGCGGATCGATGGGCCCATGACGCTCCGTACACTTCGCCCGCTAGTCGCGCCGCAACAACCCGCGCCCGCGCATCCAATCCGCCAGCTTCTGCAGCCACTCCTGTGCCACCGACCCAGCGGTCAGCAGCATGCCAAATCCGTGACCGCCCCTCTCTTAGATGTGGAGTTCGCCCGGCACCTGTTGCGCCGTCATGGCTGCGAAGAATGCGATCGCGTCGTTCGGCGCCTGCACGAAGACGTCGGCCACGGTCGACCGTGGTGCGACAGGAAGTGGTCCCCGGTACAATGGAAGATCGAATAATGTGCGTGGCGCATCCGTGCGCTGCGCAGGCAGGCAGGGTGCCACGACGAGCAGGACGAGGGCGAGCAGGCGCATCGTGCATCGGGGCTGGCTGCGCATGGTTGACGGTCGTGTTGCAGCCAACCGCACGTGGCGGGGAGTCGGACTCGGCGGCAGAGCGCCGATTGCGCACGACGCGTCGCAGATCGTCGAGCGCAGGTATCACGGAGAGAACGACGAGAATCAATACAAACGGAAGCGTCGCCAGAAAACCAATCGACTTGAACCCCAGCGCGCCAAGCCAGCCGCCGGAGAAGAAGGCCAGCAGCAGCAGCCCCAACGTGGCGAGGCGCTCCCGATCTGCGAGCACTGGATCGGCACCATGGACCATCCCGTTCCAGGTCAACAGTTTCCCGAGCTCGATGCCGAGATCGGTGATCACGCCGGTCATGTGTGTCGTGCGAATCTCGGACTGGGAGATCTTGGTGATGACGGCGTTCTGCACGCCCATCGTGAAGCAGAGCAGCATGACCGTTACCGGAACGAACAACGCCTGCATCGATGTGAGGCGCCCACCGAGGACGCCGAAACAGAGCAACAAGAATGCCTCCAGCAACAGCGGCAGCGAGTACGTGCTGGACAATGATCGGCGCCGCGCGAAGTTGATCATCACTGCCGAGGTCATCGCGCCAAGGAGGAACGACAGCAGCGCGCCTGCACTTGCGAGCGCGACCGCTGTATCGCCAAGGGCACGGCTGTCGGCCAGCGACGACAGGATACCGGTCATGTGCGAGGTGTACTGCCGCACCGCGAGGAACGCACCGGCGTTCGCCCCGCCGGCGACGAAGGCCAGTGAGATGCCAAGATGCCGGTTGGCCGACGTCGAGCGGTCGGGACTGGTCAGGGCTCGTGCGTACTGAATCGGCATGGCACGAATCGTCGCACGCACTCACGCCCGCCGCCGCACTCCTCGGCTGCGCCTCGCCTCACGACGGGATCTCCCAACACATGCGCACGGAACAGAGTTCAGCACAGAGGTCATGACGGCGAGGGTGTGAGTCTTGCAGGTGTCTGGCCGCAGGTGGCGGTGCTGGCGGGTAAGTCGTCGTGTGCGTCGCGATCGCGCTCCGGATCTTCCGCTGGCAGTGAACAGCGTCCATCCGATCGGTGTCAGATGTTCGCGCAGGCATTGCGCGGGTAATCGTCTGAATGAGAAGTTTCTTGTGTGAATCTTATCACCGGATGTTTCCGGGTTTCCGGGGCGTTACTCATGTCGAATCGTTCGCATTCTCTCCGACCGTACCGTGCACTTGCCTGGCGCATGGCCCTCGCGTCGGGTTCGCTCGCCGCTATCAGCGCGTGTGCCACAAACCCCGTCACCGGTCGTCGCGAACTCTCACTGGTCAGTCAGGGCCAGGAAGTCGCGATGGGGCAGGAAGGGGCGAAGGCCGCCGCAGCGCAGATGGGCATCTACCCGGATTCTTCGCTGCAGCGATACGTGGCGTCGCTCGGCGTTCCGCTCGCGAAGAATTCGGAGCGACCCGAGCTGCCGTGGAGCTTCACCGTGGTCGACGATCCCATCGTGAACGCATTCGCGTTGCCCGGTGGACCGATCTTCGTGTCGCGTGGCATTCTGGCCTACATGAATTCCGAGGCGCAGCTGGTGTCGGTGCTGGGTCACGAGATCGGTCATGTCACGGCCAAGCACTCGGTCAGCCAGATGTCGAAGCAGCAGATCTTTCAGATCGGATTGATCGGTGCGATGGTGCTGCGACCTGAGCTGCAGGAGTTCGGTGGCGCGGCCTCGCAGGGGCTCGGCCTGCTATTCCTCAAGTTCGGCCGCGACGACGAAACGCAGGCGGACGAACTCGGCTTCCGCTACATGACTGCCGCCAACTACGCGCCGAGTGAGATGGTGGAGATGTTCAAGATTCTGCAGCGCGTCTCGGGCGGCGAGGGCTCGCGCGGCACGCCGGAGTGGCTCTCCACGCACCCCGACCCGGGCAATCGCGTCGGGAAGACGAATCAGCGGATCGCGGCTGCCGGCAAGAGCTTTGCCGGATCACGCATTGAACGCGCGGCATTCCTCCGCCAGATCGACGGCATGGTCTTTGGTGAAGATCCGCGTAACGGCTACTTCCAGCAGACGACGTTCATTCAGCCGACGATGCAGTTCCGCTTCGAGTTTCCGGCGGGATGGCGCACGCAGAACGGCGCCGAGCAGGTGATTGGGGCCAGCAGCAGGGGCGACGCGCAGATCGCATTGTCGCTGGCCGGGAACAAGGCGCCGCAGCAGGCACTCGCCGCTTTCCTCCAGCAACAGGGCGTGCAGGCCGGCCGGACGGTCACCACGCCGATCAATGGCAACACGGCCGCAGTAGGTCAGTTCGTCGCGCAGACGCAGAATGGCAATCAGCTGGCTGGTTACGTCGGTTTCATCCAGCAGGATGGTGTGACCTTTCAGTTGGTGGCCATCACCGCGCGCGCAAACATCGAGGTGTATGACGCAGCGTTCCGCAATACGATTGGATCTTTCCAGCGCGTGACGGACCCGCGGTTGCTGAGTGTGAAGCCGCAGCGGGTGCGGATCGTCACGTTGCGGAGCACGATGACGCTGACGCAGTTCAATCAGCAGAACCCGTCGGTGATTCCGATCGAGCAGCTGGCCCTGATCAATGCGGTCACGCCGACCGAGATGCTGGCGGCGGGCACGCAGGTCAAGCGGGTGGTGGTGGTGGAGTAAGGGGCTGTGCCCTGGTGTTTGCTTGGTGGATGTACGCCGCCCTCCTCGGCTCGGCCGGGGAGTCGTGCTTGCCGCGAGGTGGGCGGCCCATAGCTTCCCGACATGCCACTCCCCCATCGGATGTCGCCTCTGTCCCTGGCGCTGGCGGGCGCCCTCCTGCTGCCGACCCTTCGCCTCGGGGCACAGGCCGCAACCGCTGATCCGACGGCCGCACTGCTGGCCGAGGTCATCCGGATTAATACCAGCAATCCGCCGGGGCGCACGCAGGCGCTGGCCGACCTGCTCGCTCCGCGTTTCCGCGCGGCCGGTTTCACGATCGAGATTTTCCAGACGCCGGACTCGGCCAAGGTACACTTCATCGCCCGGTTGAAAGGCGACGGCAGCAAGCGCCCCGTGTTGCTCGCGGCGCACGCCGACGTGGTTGGTGTCGAGCGCGAGAAGTGGACGCTCGATCCGTTCGCCGGCATCATTCGCGACGGTCACGTCTACGGGCGTGGCGCAATCGACTTCAAGGGCGGGCTGGCGGTGTTCGCGATTGCTGCGCTGCGCCTCGCCGAGCGGAAGGTGCCGCTCGCACGCGATGTGATCTTCATGGCCGAGGCGGATGAAGAAGGCGCACCGATGAATACCGGCTGGCTGGCGAAGGACCACTGGGCCTCGATGGACGCCGAGTTCGCACTCAATGAAGGCGGGTGGATCATCAAGGGTGATGATCAGCGTGTGCGCTACGTCAGTATCTCGACCGCTGACAAGTCGGTCCTCGGCATCATTCTGACGGCGAAGGGCACCTCGACGCATTCGTCGATGCCGTTGCCCGACAACCCGATCGCCTCACTCGGTGCCGCCATTGCGCGAATCTCGGCGCATGAGACACCGGTACAGCTGACGGCGGAATCACGGCAGTTCTTCCGGACGCTGGGCACCACCAGCACTGGCGATACCAGCCGGTGGTTTCGTGAGCTGGTGGATGGCACACCGGCGCAGGTGCGCACTGCGGACAGTCTGATTTCGCGCGACCCGCTGCTGCACGCGATCATGCGCAACACCATCGCGCCGGTGCTGATCAGCGGGGGATTCCGCTCGAATGTGATTCCAGGCTCCGCCGAAGCCACACTCAATCTGCGCCTGATTCCGGGGACCGATCCTCACGCGATGGTCGCGCTCATCGAACAGCTGGTGAACGACCCGCGCGTGACGGTGAAACTGGCCAGCACCGTGGCGTTGCCGAACACCGCGCCTTCTGCATTGGATACGGAGCTGTATCAGACGCTGGCACGCGAGGCGAAGGTGCAGTGGCCGACGGCCGAGGTCACGCCCTATCTGTTTCAGGCTGGCACCGATGCGTTCGCGTGGCGATCACGCGGGGTTCCGGTCTATGGGATCTATCCGTATCCGATCACCAATGACGAACTGCGTCGGATGCATGGTAACGACGAACGCGTCAGCGTCGAATCGTTACGCGAGGGGACGGAGATGATCTACCGAACACTGGTCAGCGTCGCCGGGAAGAACAGTGGCCGCGCCGCCACCCGGAAGCGCTGAGCAGCGACGGCGTGTCGGTGACGGCGGCCTTGGTACCGCCTATCGCGTGAGAATCGCTATCGTGCCGCAGAGCGGGTCGGCGCGGAACGATCGCAACTGCGGAGGCAGTATCGCGTAGCTGTTGTACGCCAGCAGCAGCTTGATCGAACGCGGTCGCACTTCGTTGACGTTGAAACGCGGCAACTGTTCCGTGCCGTCGAGGAAGACGTTCGGGACGCAGTTTCGCGAACCGGTGATGATCACGGCCGTGAGTCCAGCGCCGAGCACGCGGAAACCGACGGGTCCGCGAAAGAGATCGGTGGTGACCGCTGGTGCGAGCAGGGCGATATCGCGATCGGTGAGCGTGAACGCCGTCCGTGAGGCGCTGGTGGCGGCCGCGTAGCGCTCGAGGTCGCGGGCCCAGGCCTTCTCGGCCTTCAGGACGTACTCCACCGAGTCGTCACCTTCTTGAAAACGTTCCAGCACGAACGCGAGCGAATCGGTGGCCGTGATGCGGAGCAGCTCCACTGCCGGAATCACTCCTGGCCCGCGCGCCGCGACGTAGGTCAATCCAAGCGGGACCCCCGTGACGCGAAACACCCCATCGGCGTCGGTGACGGCCTTGACCTGCTCGCCACGAATCAGAATCTGTGCACCGGCGACGGGAACGCCGCGGTCATCCCGCACCGAACCAACCAGCATCGTTTTCTGAGCGGCCAGCGGGTGCGCCACCAGGCAGATCGCCAGCGATGCGCTGAGAAGCCTGCCATGGCGGCGGAGTGCCGCGGTACGATCGAGCGGGTGGTATCGCATCAGCCCTTCCCCCTCATGGAAAATGATGCCGGCAGCCCAGACGGTCTCCGCGCCTTCAGGAGAGTCTACCAGCATTCAACACGGGAGCGACGCCGAAGGGTCCGCGGTCGCAGGCTGAGCGCCGGGTCCCAGTCTGGCGGCTTCCCGGCTTGATTTCCCCGCCGCTCGCGTCGAGCGATCGGGATCGGTTTCGATGCCCGTCGTCCTGCCGTGTGTCACCCCACTCCGTCTACCTGCCCTGGCCCATCTCCAGGTCGTTGCGCTCGTCGTTCGCGACTACGACCGTGCCATCGAGTTCTTCGTGAACCAGCTCGATTTCGAGCTGGCAGAAGACCTTGCGTCGCTGACGGACGATGGCTGCCCCAAGCGATGGGTCGTAGTGAGGCCGCGTGGCGCCCAGACGGGTATTCTCCTCGCGAAGGCCGATGGCGAGCGACAGACGGCCGTGATCGGCGACCAGTACGCAGGCCGCGTCGGATGCTTTCTGCGGGTGGACGACTATCAGGCGACGTATGCGCGGATGGTCGCCGCCGGCGTCACGTTCGTCACCCCGCCGCGCATGGAGGCATACGGCACAGTTGCCGTCTTTCTCGATTGTGAAGGCAACAAATGGGATCTCCTCAGCGCGAAACCGTAGCTGCCCGGCTGCATCCTGTGCGGCAGTGAATCAGCGCGTGTTCCGGAGCCATCCCAGTCCACGGTGATTCAATGTCTGCAGGTACAGTCGATCGCGGGTCTCCGTGATGCTCGTCACCTTCGGAAACGCGCCGCTGAAATCCTGCAGATCATCCACCACCTGGCCGTCCTCCGTGAACGCGAGTGCGTGACCGTATGGCGTGCCTTTTGGCCTGAGCGCTTCTGGCAGCCGAAGCGCGATCTTCCGGATCATGGGCCAGGCGGCGAAGGTGTCGAGGAATGGCGAGCGTGGTTCAGGAAGACCAACCCAGATGCGACCGTCGAGACCGCGCATCAGGTTGTCGGGCATTCCGGGCAGCTGGTCGAGGAGGACGCTCGCCAGCGGCGACGCCGTCGACACATCCAGGTTGCTGGCTCTGACGGCAATCTTCCAGATGCGTGAGGCGCCGGTTTCCGCCACCAGCAGTGATTGCTGGTCGGTGCTGAGTGCAACGCCGTTGGCGAAACAGAGTCCACGCGCGACGACTCGGACGCGTTGTGTGGCGGGATCGAATTCGAGAATGCGTCCGGTCGCTGAATGCTCGACGATGTCGAGTATCGCAGCGGCTTCGGTATCGAAGGCAGCGCCGAGGCTGGCGGTGGTGAAGCGGGTGCTCGCGTCGCTGAAGTAGATCCTGCCATTTCGCGCGACGATGACTGCATCGGCAAAGCCGATGAGGGTACCATCGACACTGTCGGCGAGCACGCTGACGGTGCCTTGCGGCGTGATCGACAGCAGCCCTCGGAACACATCGGCTGCGATCAGATTGCCCGCCGAATCGAAATCGAGGCCGAGCACACGGCCACCGGTGGTGGCGAAGAGTTGCGGTGCCGATCCGTCGGGTTGCAGGCGCAGAATGCGGCCGCCGGCGACGGACGCGTAGAGCAGCCCGTCTCGGCCCAGCACGATGTGTTCCGGCGCGACGTCCGCGCCGAGGGAGATCAGCGTGGGCGATGCGAGTCTGGCATTCGGGGCGTATGCACCCGTGTAGCCCGACGACGGTGATGAAACCCAGGCGACGGGATGGAGCGGGGATGGCGACAGCGCGAGCCAGGCGACCGTGGCAACGATGATGGCCAGCAGGGTGAGAGCGAGGCGCTTCATGGTCGTTGGCTCAGTGGGTGGAGCATCATCGGATGCCGTTACGTCACGAGATCATAGCGGCCGGTAACGATTGCCGTCGAGATCACCGGTTCTGGCACCTTTTCTCGCCGTGGTGCATTCCACCGTCACGACGATGATCCGCCGCGTTGCATCGCGCTGATGACTCATCGGAGGTGCAGACCCGGGATGGAATTCGGGTTTTCGCTGCGCACTGCTGCCGGTGCGTCCCGCCATTTCTCAGGAATGGTGCATCCGTCCGTTCCCGTTGTACGCAATTCACGTTTTCCCAGGCAGACCACATGAAGGACATTATCGATACGGCCGTTGCCGCAGGCACGTTCTCGACGCTGGCCACCGCGCTGACCGCGGCTGGACTGATCGACACGTTGAAGGGTCCGGGGCCATTCACCGTGCTGGCGCCGACGGATGACGCCTTCGCGAAGATTCCTGCTGCCGACCTGACGGCGCTGCTTGCCGACACGGCGAAGCTCACCGCAGTGCTCACCTATCATGTGGTCGCTGGCAACGTGCCGGCCGCTGCGGTCGTCACGCTGACCGAGGCCGCGACGGTCGAAGGCAGCAAGGTCACGATTGCGGTCGTGGACGGGAAGGTGGTGCTGAACGGTGCGAGCCATGTGACCGCCACGGACATCGCGGCCACGAATGGCGTGATCCACGTGATCGACACGGTGCTGATGCCGCCGGCCAAGCACTAGTTGGGGCGGGGGTGGCTCGGCCGCGGGCGAGGGAACTCTCGCGCGGCCGGTCCGTCCCGCTTGCTGGTGGGAGCGGGAGCGGGTAGGCTTGAGTGACGCGGGAGTAGCTCAGTTGGTAGAGCGCTAGCCTTCCAAGCTTGATGTCGCGGGTTCGAGTCCCGTCTCCCGCTCTGGTAAATCGTTGTGATGTAACGACT
>CAYMQV010000035.1:0-29538 GCA_964392395.1 uncultured Gemmatimonadaceae bacterium | reverse complement strand
CTCGGCGCGACGGGCTGAGCGCGGTTATTTTGCCTCCCATGCCTCCTCTTTCCCCGTACCGATCCCTCCCGGTCGAGCGCCGCGTTGCGCTGGTGACCTATGAACTCAAGACCCAGAAGGAGGCGCGAAGCATCTTCATCCAGCGCCTCGTGGGCCGCGGCGGTGGATTCCGGCCTGCGTCGTTCCAGAACTGGCCCGCTGAGCGCCTGGCGCAGGAAGTGGTGAAACTCAAGGTGGAGTCGGCACAGGACGAGCTGGGACTGATGCAGACCCTCTACGTGGACCTCGAGCCGGCCATCCAGACGACCTTTCTCGATGCGGCGGGTGTGAAGCACACCAACGGACGGATCGACGAGGACTCCGAGCCACCGTTCTGCGGCGTGGATGCGGTCGCCCGGGCGTCATCCGCAACGATCGCCGCCCACGGGGACGAGGGTGCGCGGTACCTTCGCACGATCCATCGGTACGCGTCGGAATCGTGGCCTGGGCTGGACACTGTGATCGACGGGCTCGAGCCACCATCGGCCGCCTGAGGGCATGCAGGGCCATCGGATGGCAATGCCGCCCACGCATCGTCAGTGCGGCATTGCCATCGGCATCGACAGGCCGGCCCCGAGGCCCGAGCCCGGCGTCCTGAATGGGACCGCCGGACGCACCAGCGCCTCCGGCTGACCACCCTGCACGATGCGGTGGTAGCGACCCATCGCCACATCGCGGTGGACGGACACGGTGCGTGCCTTGTCCGGCCACTGGATGCGGATTTCGCTGACGCGGGTCGCGGCGCCAAGACCGACATGCAGCTGCAATGGTCCCGCACCGAATGACCCACCGGTGCCGACCGTGCGATAGATGTGCCTGACGGTCCCCGCGGCGTCGGCGGTCACCAGGTCGACCCTGGCGCCAATGGCAGACCGGTTCGCGCTCCGGCCCTCGAGCTGCAGGTTGATCCACGACGCCTTCGGCCAGCCCGGATTTTCGAACAGGACACTCGTGGCCAGGTCTCCGGAGTACGCGCCGCCGATCATGGCGTAGACATCCTCATCACCGTCTCGATCGAGATCCGCAAACGCCACCGCGTGCCCCTTCTGCAGATGCCCGAACCCGCCGGGCAGCGTGACCTCCTCGAATCGTGTGCCGTTCACATTCCGGAAGGCACGGTTCGGAATCACTGACCGAAGATCGGGATTCCCGGTGCCGATGTAGAAGTCGATGAATCCATCGTTGTCCAGATCGCCGAAGTTGCTGCCCATCGCAAAAATCACCTTGCGATTCAATCCGACCTGCGTCGTCACATCGTCAAAGGTGCCGTCGCCCCGGTTGCGATACAATTTCGAGTCCCCGAACCGCACGTCGACACCACTGACGCGCACCTGCAGCGGCAGGCCGAGATACTCGCGCGCCACCATCTCGTGCATCGCCGCATTCACGTCATAGCTCGGCACGAACAGGTCGATCGCGCCGTCGTTGTCGTAGTCGAAAAAGAAGGTCGGGAATGACGCCAGGGGCATCTGCACGCCGGCCGCGGCGCCAGTCTCTTCGAAGCGCCATGATGCGATCGATGTGCCACCGCGATTCATGTACAGCTTGTTGCGACCGTAAATCACCGACAGGTAGAGATCCGGGAGTCCGTCGTTGTCGACATCGCCCCAACTGGCGCCCTTCACAAAGTCATCGACGTCGATCCCCACGCGGTCGGCGACCTCGGTGAAGGTGCCGTCGCGGTTGTTGTGAAAGAGCTTCGAGCGATGCGACGGACCGCCACTGAGCTTCGAATACGACTCGTAGCCAACGAAGAGATCGAGGAACCCGTCGAGATCGAAATCGGCGAAACTGGCCGTGTTGGTCGGCCCGGGTGAGTACAAACCGGCGCCGAATGTCACATCATCGAAGGTTGCATCACCGCGGTTGCGCAACAGCGAAAACGGAAACCGTCCATTCTCGCGCATCCACGCACCGCGAAGAATGATGATGTCGACATCGCCGTCATTGTCATAGTCGGCCTGCAGCGAGTTCAGGCCGCCGACGATCCCCTTCAACCCGGCCGTCGGAGTGTGATCGAGATACCCACCCTTGCCGTCAGCGAGAAAGACGTGCACCGGATCATTCAGGCCCCAGCCGGTCGTGAACACATCGAGCAGACCGTCGCCGTTGAAGTCCTCGACATCCAGGCCCCCCGCCAGGCCGGTGATCGCCAGACCGACTGGGCCCGCAACATTCCGGAACGTTGGAAACGCGCTGGACGCGGACGCCGACACGAGATTCCTGATCAGGTACTGCGGCGGGACACCGCGGGGATATTCTCCGACCTGGAGGTACGCGAGGTTCAGCAACCACTGCGATCCACGGTCGTCCGGGTATTGCCGCAGCAGCGTGAGATATCGCGTGATCGCGCCGCGTGCCCCGTGCTGCTTCGTGTGGCGCGCCCCACCTGCCAGCGGCAGGATGCAGATGTTCGCCGCAGGATTGGCGAGGCAGTTCTGCTGTTCGCCCAGGCGCATGTACGCCACCGCGAGCAGATCGAAGAACGGTTTTTGATGCGGGGCAATGCTGTCCCACGAAATCGTCGCGTCGCGGATCAGCGACTCGAGTCCGTCGATCGCGTCCTGCGTCCGGCCGCCCTTGAGCTGCTCTTCGGCAAGGCTGAAGCGGGTCGTCATCGCCAGATCGCCAGACTGCGTGGCGAGTTCCGCCGCCAGCGCCGCGGCGCGTTCCGTGTTGAGAAACGGATTCGTGGCCGCAGCCGTGAGGGCGCGGGCGTAGAGCGCTGCGAGTGTGTCGGCCATCCGCTGGGTACTGCCCTGGACGGCGACGGCCGGAGGCGGCTTGGGAGCGCCACCACCACAGGCGGTGAGAACCGCAGCGGCAGTCAGGAGCGACCGTCGCGACAGATACTGAAGCCCGCGGCGGCGGGCGCGGGACAATGTGCGTCCGGAGGCGAGGTGACGAGCCATGCGCGAAAGATAGTCGGACGGATGGGGGGCGTCGTGCCGAACCGGCGAGCTGACGGCGGGATCGCTGGCGTGAGGGAATCTGATCGCCGGCCGGGTCCCTCAGTACTTCGTCGTGCCCGGCTGGAAAGTCCGCCAGCTGTGCCAGAATTCCTGACTGGCATTGATCGCGCGCAATGGTCCGCCGGCGCCGCGGCCATTGAGCGCATAGGAACCCGCAGCGGTCAGCAATGAGTCACCGCGCAGGGTGAACCGTGTGCTCACATCCGGCCGCCTGAAGGCAAAGAAGCTGACGCTGTCTGGCCCGAGTGCGAGCACGACCGGCACCCCGCCGACCATGTCGTTGATCACCCGCTCGCGGCGCAGTCGCTTCCAGTCGTACGCCTTCGCCGCGCCGTCGAGCGCAATGCCGATCACCCACGACTTGTCTTGCCACGACGCGGTATCCGTCCCGGTCAGTCCGCCGCGTCTGGTGCCGCGCTCGTAGGCATAGTCCTTCGCATACTCGTCGGCGAACGCGAGGTCCGCCTGCATCACGAGGGTCTGCGGATGCAGTTTCACCCACTGCCGCAACGACACCTGCACCGTCGGCAACTCCGGCATCGTGGTGCCCTTCAGCGGTCCAATGACGGCCTGTCCGTTGGCCTGCCGCCACCAGCTCCCTGTGCGGCGATCCTCGAACATCGCATTGAACTGGTCCATGCCAACCAGTCGGAACGTCTCGAGCGTGTCGTTCACGGTCGGGCGAAAAATCCGCCCGGTGCGGCACACCGTGCAATAGCTGACCAGAATCGGCTCGCTGCCGATCGAGTCCCGCACCTGATGGTGATAGCCGATGTACTGCAACGGGTACGCACGCGCCTGTCCATTCAGTTCGATCCCGACGACCAGACGATCACCCGCCACCTTGTTGGCCGACACAGGCAGCATGCTGAGCGTGGTGGGCTGCCGGAACATGTGATCGGCAGCCATCTGGAAGTTGAACGCATACACCATGCCGGCGACCGCCAGCAGCGCCGGCGGCACCAGCCACTTTGCGCCTCCCGCACTGCGCCACGCCGCGTGCACACCGGCCAGAATCATCGCACCGAACAGCGCACGCCCCGCCCACCGCCATGTATACAGCAGGTACGCAAGCTCGATGCTCCGCATGCGCTGGCTGCCGGGCATCGGCATGATGAAATAGACCAGCGCAACTTCGAGCAGGGCCAGTCCAATCATGCCGCACCAGAAGACAACCTTCATCGCACCGATCCCAGCGCGGCCAGGGCGAGTGCGACGCCATTCGTCCAGCCGAATCCATCCTGCGTGGGATACTCACCGCCCCCTGCCGGTCGCGTCAGATCGAGCACGTCATACTTCTCGGTCATCTTGCCGACCGCGGCATACGTCCGACGATTCAGCGTCAGCCAGCGATCGCGCGCCGTGTCTGCCAGATCCCCGCGACCGTAGCGTCGCACGCCCTCCATCGACATCCACTGGAGTGGCGGCCAGCCATTCGGCGCATCCCACTGCTGTCCCGACCGGATCATCGTGGTGACGAATCCGCCGGCGCGAAGAAAATCGCGCTCGAGCTTCGATGCGACCGCGCGGCCCTGCTCCGCCGTCGCAAGGCCGAAGTACAGCGGCGCCGCCGCCGCCAGCGTCGGACGATCGGTGACACGCTCTCCGTTGCGCCAGCGCACATCGTAGAAAAAGCCGGACCGGGCATCCCATGATGCCGCGAGCAGCGCGGCGCGACGCGTCGTCGCAGCAGCCTCGAACTGCGCCGCGACCACCGAGTCACCCGACGCGTTCCGAAAGCGCCGCAGCGCCGCGATGGTGCGCTCGGTGTGGTAGAGCAGACTGTTGAGATCGACCGGTGCCAGGTCGGTGGTCTCGAGCGTGCGCAAGTCGGTGGTATCACGCATCCACCGACTCGAGAAATCCCATCCGCTCTCGGCCGCGGCACGAATGTTGGTATACAACGCCTCGCGCTTGGCGGCGGGCAGCGGCTCACCAAGCTCGAAGTCTTCGCGGTACGATTCGGGGCGCGGCGCGGGACGATCATCCCAGTAGCGATTGAGCAGCGCACCATCGCGCATCCTGACGACGCGACGATTCGCCACGCCAGGCTTCAGCGCGGCGGCGCCATCCATCCAGAACGCATGCTCTCTTTCCATCGCCGCCAGATACCGCATCGCCGTGCCGGTATCGGTCGCCGTGGCGTACAAGCCAACCATCGCCGCAAAGAACGGCGGCTGGCTGCGGCTCAGGTAATACGTGCGATTGCCATTCGGAATGTGGCCGACGGTGGTGATCAGATGCGCGAAGTTGTCGAGCATGTTCGCCACCAGATCGGTGCGCCTGCTCTCGATCAGGCCGAGCATCGTGAAGTACGAATCCCAGTAGTAGACCTCGCGAAAGCGTCCACCCGGAACCACGTAGGGCTTCGGCAACGGCAGCAGTGACGAGCCCGCACTGGCGGTATCGGCGGCGCGGGTGAGCTGAGGCCAGAGATCGCGGATGTGCTGCTCCATGCTGGTGGACGCAGCACTGCCGGCACCAGCGGCGATCGCACCCGGCGGTGCGAACCAGCGATCGACGAAGGCCTTCAGCGAGAAGCCGGCGGCCGTCTTCTCCGTGAGATATCGCGCGCCGAGCGCCGCTGGCGCGTCGAGTGGCCGCGCATCGACGAAGGTCTTCGAATCGTCGTACAGTCGTGCCATCTGGACGTCGTGGAACAGCGGACCGAGATCCCGCGACGGATCGTAGCCGATCACCGGGACCGGGCTTGGTACGACTTCGAATGTCGTCTGCGTGACGGTCTTGCACGCCGGAAGCAGCAGCAGGCCGGCGAGTGCGATCGTCATCGCGCGAGGATGCGTGATCAATGTGCGGCCCCCGTCGGGGCCCGGACCTCGCCAGACTGGCGCGGCGCCAGCGTCACGAAGGCGCAGGCCACCGCGGCGCAGCCGAGCAGTGCGCCGGCCAGCCGGATCACGTTGGCCGGATTGCCACCCAGGAGCGAGTTGTAGAACAGCGGCATGGTGACGTTCTGGATCAGCATCGGAATCACGATGAACATGTTGAACACGCCCATGTAGACGCCGACCCGGTCCTTCGGAATCGAGTCCGAGAGCATCACGTACGGGTTGCCCATCATGCTGCCCCACGCCAGTCCGATGCCAAGCATCGGGATGAAGAGCATCGTTCTGCTCTGGATCGACGGGATGACCAGCATCGCCACCGACGCCGCCACCAGTGCGATGGTGTGCATCCACTTCGCACCGATGCGGCGCGTGACCGGGATCATCGCGAACGCCGCGATGAACGCGATGAAGTTGTAGAACGCGCCCACCTGACCGGTGACGAGGCCGGCCTCGCGGAAACCGGGCGTGTTCGGATCCTTGGTGTTGAAGAGCGTGAGCGCGAGCGCGGGGGCGATGTAGATCCAGTAGCAGAACATGGCATACCACTGGAAGAACTTGAACACCGCCATCTGTCGCATCGTCTTCGGCATGTCACGGAACGCATCCGCGATCTCCTTCAGGGTGTACCTGATGCCGGTTGGCATGGCCTGAATCCGCGCCCGCTCTTCAGGCGACAGCGGCAGTTCGGGCGTCGTCCGCACCGACCAGAGAATCGACAGAATCGAGAAGGCCGCACCCATGATGAACGCCAGCATGGTGATGTTCGGTATCCCGCGATCATTCACCGCATCGCGATTCATGCCGGCGAACACCAGCAGCGATGGCGTGATGTAGGAGAGCGTCTGACCGAGTCCGGTGAATGCACTCTGCGTCAGAAAGCCAAGCGAGGTCTGTTCCTGATTGAGCCGGTCGGTGACGAATGCGCGGTACGGCTCCATCGTGATGTTGTTGGCCGCGTCGAGGATCCAGAGAATTCCCGCCGCCATCCAGAGCGTGCGGCTGAACGGCATCGCAAACAGCGACAGCGAACAGAGAATCGCGCCGATCAGGAAGTACGGGGTCCGTCGCCCACGGGGGCTGAGCGTGCGGTCACTCATGGCGCCGATGATCGGCTGCACGATGAGTCCCGTGATCGGTCCGGCCAGGTAGAGCAGCGGCAGGCTCGCTTCATCGGCACCGAGGTACCGATAGATCGGGCTCATGTTGCCCTGTTGCAGGCCGAAGCTGTATTGGATTCCGAAGAATCCGATGTTCATGTTGACGATCTGACCAAACGTGAGGTGGGCTCGCGCTGGTGTGCTCGAAGTGGACATCCGTGGGGCCTCGGTCGCATCCAGAAATCGGCGGCGACCGGAGCCGGCCGCCACCGGTGGTGACGCAGCCAGTGTACGTAGCGGACGACGCCGGAACCAGCGGTCATGCCGCGAACCCGCCAATTGGCCGGACTGGCCGGCGCCCGGGAACAGCCGAGGGGGGCCGTCGCGCCGCTTGCCCCGTCGGCGGCGCGCGTGTAATGACCAGAGTCACGGCATCGGATTTCATTTCGGCGAGGCGTCTCTGACTGTTCCCCATCTCGAGTCGGCGATCACCCTGTTGCGGAGCCTGAGCGGTCCGCGCGGGATTCACGCGTCGGCCGCCAGCACGGCCAACTATCGGGCGATCTTCTCGCGCGACGGGGTGATGGCCGGTATCGCGGGCCTGCTGCTGCGCGATGATGCCATCACGGCCGGCCTGGTGGCCACGCTGGAGGGGCTCCGCGACACGCAGGGGGCAGAAGGGCAGATCGCGTCAAACTTCGAGCTGCGCGACGGCCAACCGCCACAGGTGAGCTTTGGCTCGCTGGCACCACGGCTCGATGGTGCCACCTGGTATCTGGTGGGGGTGGGCCTGGCCGCGCGAGGCGGCGTGATCGATCCGGATGACTTCGAGGCATCGGTGCGGGCCGCCGTTCACGTGCTGAACGCCCTCGAGTACAACGGACGCCACCTCATTTACGTCCCGACCGGTGGCAACTGGGCCGACGAGTACATCTACGACGGCTACATCCTCTACGATCAGGTGCTGCGCGCGTGGGCGCTGCGACTGCTCGGCGTGACGTACGAGGAACATGCGTGGGTGGACAAGGCCGGTCAGATCGCCGCGCGAATCGACAAGAGTTTCTGGCCCGCCTCACGCACGGCGGTCTGCCACCCCGTGGCCTCGTTCACCCCGGTTGGCGCACGCGAGATCTTCGATCTGGCCGCCTGCAGCCTGCTGTCGCTCTCCGGCATTGCACCGCGCCTGGCTGACGCCTCGCTGAACTGGATTGCGCAGACGTTTCTCGACGTCGGATCACTGCCACCAGCATTCCACCCCGTGATCGACGAAGCGCATCCTGACTGGCCGGCGTTGCGACGCTATCACTTGCACGAATTCCGGAACCGTCCCTTCGAGTATCACAACGGCGGCATCTGGCCGATCTGGCTCGGCTGGCTTGGCCTCGCGCTCGCGCGTGCCGGACGCGCCTCCTCGCTGGCGCGTCTCACGGCGCTCACCGCCGACGCCGTGACGCGCACGCCGGACTACGATTTCGAGGAGTACTTCCACGGTGCCACCGGCGTGTCACTCGGCACTCCACGCATGGCGTATTCAGCCACCGGTCTGGTCTTCCTCGAGTACGCCGATCACGCCGTCACGCACGAGCTCTTCGGATGACACAGGATCCCGCGCGTTCGCGTGCACCAGCCGAATATCAGGATCGGGCCGACGCGCTGCTCGGTGTGCTGCGTTCGGAATTCGGCCTTCCCCGCCCTGAACGCACCGTGATCGCCGTGGCCGGCGAGTCGGGCAGCGGCAAATCGGTGACGGCGATCGATCTGGCCGCAGTGCTGAACGATGCTGGCATCAGCACGGTGATCGTTCATCAGGATAATTACTTCGCGCGACCGCCGCGCACGAACCACGAGCACCGGCTCCGCGACATCAGCAGTGTCGGGCCGCACGAGGTGCAGACGGCATTGATTCAGTCGCAGATCACTGCGTTCCGCAACGGAGTAGCGAACGTCGCGGCACCGATCGTCAACTATTCGGAGAACCGTTTCGAGACGCAGCTTCTCGATTTCAGCCAGACCCAGGTGCTGGTGGTCGAAGGCACGTATGCGCTGCTGCTCGATGACATCGACCTCGGCATCTTTCTGCAGGCGACGTATCACGACACGGCGGAACGCCGCCGCAAGCGCGCACGCGATATCGACGATCCGTTCGTGGAGCAGGTGCTCGAGATCGAGCACCGACTGATCGCGCCGCAGAGGGATCGCGCCGATATTCTGATCGATCGGGGTTTTGGGATGGGGCGTCGGAGCTGACTCGGCGCACTGAGCGCTGACACTGCGATCCGACGCCGCATCCCGACCTGGCGAGTTCTCTTCACACCACCGCCAGTCCCGGTCGCAGCGTTGCTACCGGATCAGCACCCGGTATCCATACGCCGGAACCTCGATCGTACCACTCGCCGCCAGCGTCACCGCACTCTTCGAGAACCAGTCGGTGTAATCACCGGGGTGCCCGAACCCGCTGTATGTCACTGACGCCGGAGCGGCACCGAAGTTCGTCAGCACCAGCACCGCCTTGCCGTCGCGGCTTCGGCTGAAGGCGTAGACGCGATCGCCGCCGTCGGTCGCCAGCCGGGTCTGTGGCGCCCCCCATTGCCCGTTCCACAACACCTCCTGCGTGTGTCGCAGCTCGAACACGGACCGGTAGAAGCCCGCCAGTGACGGCCCGGTCCAGTCGATCGGATCCTTCTCGAAGAACTTGAGACGCCGCTTGAAGCTCGCTTCCTGCCCCGAATACAGCAGCGGGAATGCGTTGGCAACGGTCGCGCTCAACACATACGCGGCCAGATGGTTCGCCCCCATCCGCTCGAACTCGGTCCCCGCCCAGCTGTTCTCGTCGTGATTCGAGGTGAACGTCAGCCGGTACGCGCTCGACGGAAAGGTTTGCTCCTGCTTCACGAAGTAGGCGTCCAGCACCGTCGTCGGCTTCTTCGCCGCGGCGATGTCGTTCATCAGATGGAACAGCTCCCACCCGTAGGTGGCGTCGAATGATGCATGCAGCGCCGGATCCTCCCACTCGGCCAGGAAGAACAGGCCCGGGTGGCTCGCATCCAGCGCCACGCGCACCGCTGCCCAGAAGTCGGTCGGGACCAGGCCGGCCATGTCGCACCGGAAGCCATCGAGTCCGGTGTTGTCCAGCCACCACTTCATCTCGCCGATCATGGCGAGCCGCATCTGCTTGTTCGTATAGTTCAGATCCGCGACATCGCTCCAATCGGTCTCGTTGCCCTTGTCGTCGATCGCGCGGGAAATGCTTCCGTCAGGCTTGAGCGTGTACCAGTTCTTGTTCACCGACGTCCACGCGTGATCGAACGCCGTGTGGTTGGCCACCCAATCCAGGATGACTTTCATTCCCTGGGCATGCGCGGCAGTGACCATCGCCTTGAAATCCGCCTCGCTGCCGAATTCCGGGTTGAAGGCCGTGTAGTCCGAGATCGAGTAGTAACTCCCCAGCGATCCCTTGCGATTGAGCTTCCCGATCGGCTGCACCGGCATGATCCAGAGCACATCGATGCCGAGCGCCTTCAGGCGCGGAATTTCTCTCGTGAATGCGGCGAAAGTTCCTTCCGGCGTGTACTGCCGGATGTTCACCTCGTAGATCACGGCATTCTTCGACCATTCCGGATGCACGAGGGGCCGGGCGCCAGAGGTGGCGATCGGCGCCGAGTCCGACGTGGGGACCGCACGGTTGTCAGCGGGTGTGCACGACGTCATCGCGGTGGCTGCGCAGGCGAGGGTGAGCAGGGCGTTTCGCATGATCCGGGACAGTTGAAGATGGCTGCTGGACTACTTCCGAGCTCTGAGAAACACGAGGCGGTCATTGTTCCGCGCCGCGACGATCGTGGATTGCCCGTCGGCGCGGCGCAAGGTCGCGAGGCGGCGCACTTCACCGCCGATCTGCACGCCGCTGCGTGTCATCTCCACCGCCGCAAACGTGCCGTCGCCAGCACCATGCAACAGCAGGCCGTAACTGGCGTCCGACCGGCCGAGCATTGGCGGAGCACCGAGGAAATTGCCACCGAGCAGCAGATCGACACGACCGTCGCCGTCGAAGTCTCGCGCCAGCGCTGCATAGACAGGCGAGAACTGGGCCTCGGTAGGCATCGGCTTGAGAGTAAACAGGCCATTCGAACCAGCGATCGCCACCGAGGTCGCGAACGTGCGAGCGGTCAGGACCGTCGCCTTCGCGAGTTCCTCGGCAAGGAAGATGTCCTGCACCCGGCTCGCGCCGAACGCCTTGTAGCTTGGATATTTCGCACGTAACTGGGGCATCAGCCTGACCATCTCATCACGCGTCGCCAGCGGATAACTCACCCCGTGCTTGTAGAAGGTGATGATCTGCTCGATGGTCCCGTTACTGAAGAAGTCGAACACGTACATCTGCGCCGGCTCGGTCGGGCTGGCCGTGATGTAGGCGTTGAGCCCAAGATTTCCGAGGACGAGGTCCGGCCGGCCGTCACCATTCAGGTCCGCCGCGGCGACAGTGTTCCACCACCCCTCCGAGCCGCTCAATCCCGCCTCACGCGTGCGATCGACGAAACGTCCGCGCTCCTGACGCAGCACGCGCACCGGCATCCACTCACCGACCACGATCAGATCGAGCTTGCCGTCACGGTCGTAGTCGAGCCACGTGGCAGACGTCACCATGCCGGCGGTCAGCAGCTGCGGTGCGACGGTTCCGGTCACATCCGTGAAGTGCCCCTTCCCGTCCCCTTGCAAGAGATGGCTGCGCGGCGACACGCCGTATTGCTTCGCCGTCACGCGCGCGCCGACGAACAGATCCTGATGCCCGTCGCCATTGAAATCGCCCGGCACGACGCAGGACCCATTCTCGAAGATCGGTGGCAACCCGTCGGTCGATCTGGAGAAGTGGCCGGCCCCATCGTTCAGGTACAGTCGATCGCGGAGTTCATTCACACTGCCCCAGAACTCGTTGCCACCGGTGACCACGTAGAGATCCGGGTGGCCATCGCCGTTCGCGTCGAAGAACACCGCGGCAACGTCTTCGGTGATGCTGTCCGCCGCGAATACCGATGAATCACTCCTGACGTACGACCCATCACGCTGCTGAATGAGCAACTGGCCGGATTGCCACTTCGCCCCGCCGGCAAAGAAGTCATCGAGCCCGTCGCCGTTCACATCGCCCACCGCCAGCGCCGGCCCTTCGGTCGACAGCAGGTGCGGCATCAACGGCTCGCGGTCCATGTCATTGAAGTCGTTCTCGACATGCGCGTAGCCGGTCGGCACGCTCTCGGTGATGTCGGTGAACAGCGGCGGCGACTCGGGTGTGCGCCCATAGGCCCACACACCGCGCGCATCACGCTGCAGCAACGTCAGTCGCCGGTTCGCCGCCACGCTGGTCAGGACCTGAAACCGGCGATCGGGCCAGATGACGATCAGTGAGTCGACCAGCGTATCGCGTCCAAGGCCGAAGTGCAGTCGCTGGTCCACCGAGGATTGAAATCCCCGCGTCGGACTCTGCTCGAGCAACTGCCGTCGACCGGCCTGCACCACGAATACTTTCGTGCCGATGCCCGCCGTGTTCTTTCCCGAGCCCTGCAGCGCAATCGTGAGATATGCGTTCCCTGATCGCTCACGCGACCGGTTCCGATAGATCGAGACCGGCGCATCGTAGTTGTTCACGACCAGATCCAGCGCGCCGTCATTGTTCAGGTCGACGTAGGCGCTGCCGTTGGAGTAGCCAGGTCGCGCAAGGCCCCACGCCTTCGCCATATCCGTGAAGTGCAGGTCACCATCATTGCGGTAGGCATGATTCACCACCGGCACCGTCGGCATCTGCTGCAGCAGCGGCAGATTCTCGCGCGTGACGCCATTCGTCAGCGAGGCCTGCACGGTCTCGTTCCCGACGTAGTTGATGTAATCCAGGTCGTTCGGACGGCGGAAGATTCCACTGGTGACGAACAGGTCCTTCAACCCATCGTTGTCGAGATCGGCGAAGAGCAGCGACCAGGTCCAGTCGGTTGCCTCCACGCCAGCCAGAAATCCAACTTCGCTGAAGACGCCGTTCCCGCGATTCAGCTGCAGCGTATTGCGCGCATACTGGGGGTGATATCCCGCCCGCACACGGAGATTGAACAGGCTGTACGCCTCGGAACTGGCCGAGGATTTCAGGACATCTTCACGCTCCGGCAGCATGTCGCCGACGACGATGTCCGGCAAGCCGTCGTTGTTCACATCGGCGGCGTCGACACCCATCGAGAAGCGGCTGGTGTGCCGCGTCGCGACCGCGATCGACTCGGTGAATCTCTTGCGGCAGGTGTTGTAGTAGAGAAAGTCCTGCTCCTGGAAGTCATTGGCCACGTACACGTCGGGGCACCCGTCCTGGTTCAGGTCACTCACCACCAACCCGAGGCCATAGCCGTCGATCCCACCGAAGATGCCAGCGTCAGCGCTGACGTCAGTGAAGCGGGCACCGTCATTCCGGTACAACCGGCCGCCGGCCCGGGCGTTTCGTACGTCGCGCCTGGTCGCATTCCCGATGGCTCGCTCGGTGTGCGTCGAGTGGCTGAGCAGGAACAGGTCCAGGTCACCGTCGGCGTCGTAGTCGAAGAATGCCGCCTGCGTCGAGTACCCTGCGTGCGCGACGCCATATGACTCGGCCCGCTCGCTGAACGTCCCGTCACCGTTGTTGATGTAGAGCATGTTCCGGCCCTGCATCGTCAGATGACGCACCGCCGATACGTAGATGTCGAGCCGCCCGTCGCCATTCACGTCCGCCATGGTCACACCCGTCTTCCATCCCGGTGGACCACCCACGCCGGCCTTCGCCGTCACATCCTCGAACCGGAAGTTGCCCCTGTTCAGGTACAACCGGTTGGACTCCAGATTCGACGACAGATACAGATCGGGAAGACTGTCTCCGTTCACATCTCCCACCGACACCCCACCACCGTTGTAGTAGTAGAGGTAGTTGAGAATGTTGAACTCGGCCGACTCCGGCAGGTTGTTCGCGAACGTGACGCCGGTGCTGTCGGCTGATAGCAGATCGAACAGTGGTGGCCCGATCGGTGCCGCCTCCCGGACACTGCCCTGCGTCGGCGCATCGGATGTTCGCGCGCGCTCGCACCCTGTCTGCGCCAGCGCAGCGACAAGCAGCGTAATCCCCGCGCGTGCGGCTTTCACGGACGGCGACAGATCACGGCGTGAGGCACGGCGCTACCTGGGTGCCGCAGCAACGGCAGGCGCAGGCGCACGCGTGGCGATTTTCGCCAGCACCAGCACGCCGACCTGGCGTCCCTGCACCAGTCCCTGCTCGATCGCCCGACGGTAGTGAATCCCGCCGTAGAACCGACTGATCGCGGCTTCATCAGCGGCCTGCCTAAAGGACGTGAACGATCGCACCGGCAAACCGTACTCCATCTCGGTCGAATCGGAGAAGGCGAAGTCGTCGCCGTAAACTTTCGTCAGGATCACCGACGCCGCACTCGAGATGCCGCTGTGCCCGCTGGTGTACTCCGGGAACGGCGGTGTCTGCAGCAACGGCTGCCACGACTCGTCGAGGTAGGTGTTGATCATCGTTTCCGGGCGGATGACGCTGCTCCGGTATTTCTCCGCCCACACGCTCAGGAACCCGTCCGCGAGCCCGATCGCCGTCAGGGCATAGGCTTCGGCCGCACGTGTGATGTCCGCGTTCACCTTGTGCGACGCAATCCGCACGATCCCCATCCAGTGGCCGCCCGGCGACATCTTCTTGATGGCGAACATGGTATGCCCCTGGACATGCATCACGAACGGATTGCAGTCCCAGAAGGCAGCGATCGCGCGCTGTTCGTCGGTCATCGTGCGGCTCAGCCCGTGCACCTCGAGCATCTGCTTGTAGAACGGGCTTGTCTTCGACGTATCGAACGGCAGCGGCGGCTCGGGTTTGAACTGGTTCGACGTGTCCATCACGAATGGCCGCAGCGTCCCCCAGTTCGGTTCCACTGCGTCCATGTAGGCCGGTGGTGTCGGCACCCAGCGCCCGACTTCTCGCGTCACGCTGAACTTCGGCAATCCGCTTCGCTGCTTGAATCCGTCCTTTCCGGCCCAAGCCAGAATGTGCCTGGCGACCGTATCACCATAGGCAACCGACCGATCGAACACCTTCTGCGACATTCCGGCGCGCATCCGCACATCCATCGCGACACGCAGGCTGTCCATCCGGGCCTGCGAGAAGGTGAGAGCACGGCCCACGATCATGTAGGCATGCACGCCAGCCAGCGACAAGGAAATCTCTTCACCGGCGGGGCGGGCAGGCACCGGCGTCAGTTCATTCACCTGGCCCGCCAGCGTGCGATACGCCGTGTCAGCCTGACGAAGCACCTCATAGGCCGCAATGCTCGCGTAGGCGTACACCCGGCTCGCTTGCGGCGGGCTGAAAATGTCATACACGATCACGTCGTTCACCTGCTTCACGGCATCGTGCAGCGGTGTGGCCGCCTTGTCGTCCACCAGCAACGCGGGGGTGGCGGCCTGTTGGCACGAAGCAAGCAGCACTCCGCCAACGATGAGTCGAACCGTCTGCTTGCACAGGCTCATGGGACAGACGGATTGGAGCCGAACATCAGCGGGCGGTCATTGTTCCTCACCACCAGCAGGCGAGTCCCAGTGCGCCCGGTGATGCGGACGATATCGCGTGACTGGCCGCGAACGAAGAACCCGCTCGTCATACGCGGCGCGGCGGTGAACGTGCCACTCTTCGACCCGAGCAGCGTCACCCCGTACGACTCGCTGAGCCGCGCGATCTCGGGCTTCACCCCATCGAAGTTGCCGGCAAGGAGCAGATCCGGCACACCATCCCGGTTCACATCCTCCGCCAGCAGGCCGAACATCGGGGCCATCTGCGCTTCGCTCGGCAACGGGACGAGTGTGAACGAGCCATCGCCGTTGTTGCGAGCCAGGCTGCTGGCAAACGTTTCGGCCTTTTTCTGAACGGCGTCGGCCAGGTCCGCCGCCGGGAAGAGTTTGTCCACCGTCGCCTTGGCGTACTCCTCGTAGCTCAGAAACTTCGCCTTCAATGGCGGCAGCGCGCGGATCATCTCGTCGCGCAGCACCAGTGGGTAGCTCCTGTGCTCGTCATAGCTGGCGAGGATCTGGTCGACGTACCCGTTGCCGTCGAAATCCTTCACGGCCATCGTCATCGGCTCTGCCGCGCTGGCACGCAGGCGTGTATTGAGGCCGACGTTTCCGAGGACGAAGTCCACCTTGCCGTCACCGGTGAAATCACCGGCGATGATCCGGTTCCACCAACCACTGCTCTGCGCCAGTCCTTTCACGGCTGACCGCGTCAACCGCCCACCGGCGTTGCGGAACACCGTCACGGGCATCCAATCGCCAACGACGACCAGGTCGAGCCGCCCATCGCCATCGGTATCCTGCCACACCGCGTCCGTCACCATCCCGATCTCGCGCAGCCCGGGCGCCAGACGGTCCGTCACATCGACGAAGTGCCCCTTCCCGTCGCCGCGGAGCAGCATGCTGCTCGGATTGATCCCGTAGCGCCACGGAATGCTGCGCGAGCCGACGAACAGATCGGGATTGCCATCGCCATCAAAGTCGCCGACTGCGGCGCGCGACCCGCTGTTCGTCTCCGGCGGCAACGCATCAGTCACCTTCCGGAACTGACCGCGTCCGTCATTCAGATAGAGTCGATCCTGCAGCGCGGGTGACTGCTCCGAGTACTCGTTGCCACCGCTCACCACGTACAGATCCTTCACTCCGTCACGATTGGCATCGAAGAACACCGCGTGCACATCCTCGGAGGCGGCATCGGTCGCAAACACCGCCGAATCCGTCGCCACGAACCGACCGTCGGCTCGCTGGAGCAGCAGCTGCGAGCTCTGGTCCTTGGCGCCTCCCAGAAAAACATCGTCCAGTCCATCGCCATTGACGTCGGCCACCGCAACCGCTGGTCCTTCGGTCGAGAGCATCTTCGGGATCAGGCGCTCACGGTCGAAGTCGACGTACTCGTTCTCGTGATGCACAAAACCGATCGCAGTCGACGCGGTGACATCGGCCAGCAACGTCGGCCCCGTGCGGTCCGCCGGCGTCACTCCGGGAGTCACCGCCGCCTCGACCTGGCGTATCACGAGACGGCTGTCGGCCGCGACCCGAGCTTGCAGTGAACGCTTCCCGTCAGGCCAGAGGACCGTCACCGAGTCCACCAGCGAGTCCGTGCCGATTCCGAAAATGAGCGGATACTCGACGCTCGACTGAAAGCCACGCGTCGGCGAGAGCTCCTGCACCCGCTGCTCCGTGACATTCCAGAGCGTCACGCGCGCCCCGATCCCGAACCGGTTCATCCCGGTGCCTTCCAGTCGGACCTGCACGAAACGATTCGCGGGCTGCAACGTGCGCACATCATTCCGGTACACGAACGCTTCCAGATTCACGTTGTTCACCACCAGATCCAGCGCACCATCACCATCGAGGTCACCGTAGGCCGCGCCACTCGAGATGCTGGGCGTCGCCAGCCCCCACGCAGCTGACTCGTTGGCAAAGGTCAGCTTGCCGGTATTGCGGAAGGCATAGTCCGGCAGCGGTGACGACGACATCGCCTTGGTCAGCGACATGAAGTCGATCTTGCCGTTGGCGCGGACGGCACTCTGCGTCTGATCGTTGGCCAGGAAGGCGATGTAGTCCTGCGACGTCACGTTCCGCAGCAGTCCGTTGGTGACGAAGATGTCCTTGTTGCCATCCAGATCGAGATCGGTGAGCAGCGCGCTCCAGCTCCAGTCCGTCCTCGCCACGCCGGCCATCTGCCCGACGTCGCTGAAGGTGCCGTCACCGTTGTTGCGCTGCAGCATGTTCCGCATGAACTGGTGGCCGTACCCATTCCGCAGCTTGGCCTGGTACGAGTCCCATCCATCGAACGACGACGTCGTACGCAGACGGTACTCGTGCTCGGGGAACATGTCGGTGGTGTAGATCTCCGCGCGACCATCGTTGTCGAGGTCCGCAATGTCCATCCCCATCGAGAAGTAGCTGCTGTTGGCCAGCGACTGCTCCATCGACTCGGTGAAGGTGCCGTCGCGGTTGTTCAGATAGAGGTAGTCGTGCTCGAAGAAGTCATTCGAGACGTAGATGTCGGGCCAGCCATCGCGATTGATGTCGGCCACGCCCAATCCCAGCCCGAACGCGATTTCCGGACCGAGGATTCCCGCCCCTTCGCTCACATCGGTGAAGCGCCCGTTCTGGTTACCGTACAGGCGGTCACCACCGTTGTGATCCCGCTCGTTGCGCCTGTTCCGCAACCCGAAGCTGCTGGCGGGGCGCGGGGAATTGTTGATCACGAACAGATCGAGATCGCCGTCCCTGTCGTAGTCCAGAAAGGCGGCCTGCGTGGTGTAGCCATCGTCGGCGATGCCGAGCTGCGCGGCGCGCTCCACGAATCGCGGGACGGAATCGGGGCCGTTCCCCTCGTTCAGCCAGAGCTCGTTGCGACGGCTTGCGGCGTCACCAATGCCGGCGTGGCTCACGTACAGATCCAGGCGCCCGTCGCCATTGACGTCGGCCAGCGTGAGGCCGGTGGTCCAGGGCCTGGTGCTGGTGATGCCCACGGTACCCGTGACATCACGGAATCGAAACGCGCCCTCATTGAGGAAGACGCTGGGCCCCTTGTGATTCGAGCCGAGGATGACTTCGGGCCGGCCATCGCCATTCAGGTCGCCGATCGCCACACCGCCGCCGTTGTAGAGATTGCGGTAGGTGAAGACGTTCAACTCTTCCGACTCTGTGAGCTGATTCGTGAACTGGATGCCCGTGTAGGACGACGGCATCATCGCGAACAGTGTCGCGCCGACGGCTGGCACGCTCCCGCTTCGCCTGGCGTCCACAGACCCCACTGCCCCCTTCGGCGCAGACTCACTGCAGGCCGTGACCGCGGCAGCGAGTGCCACCGCGATCAGCCGGATTCGTGTCACGCTCACTCGCTCAACCACTCCACGTCAAGAGGGTGCCGCGGACGAGCCGCGCGCGACGCAACGGCAGGCGACTCCCCGAAAGCATCAGGGCCCGCTCCGATGTATCCGGAGCGGGCCCTGAAAGTTACAACGCGTGCCGTCGAACTGAACCGATCAGTAACCCGGGTTCTGACGGAGCAGCGGGTTCACGTCCAGCTGCGGCTGCGGAATGTTCAGCAGGATCCTGTAGCCCTGCGTCGCCGTCTTTCCGAACCAGGTGCCGGAGGTGTACGTGCCTTCGCGGATCTGGTCGGTGCGGCGCTTCCCTTCGGCGAAGAGCTCGAACAGACGCTCGGAGAAGATGGCGGCGCGGACGTCAGTCTGCGACGACACCGTGATCGGCCGCGCCGGTGTGAAGTTACGGGCGCGGAGCTGGTTGATCAGCGTGACGGCTTCCGGCGTGCGGCCGAGTTCATTCAGCGCCTCGGCCTTGATCAGCATCACTTCGCCCAGACGGTAGATCACGTAGTCGTTGCCGTTCCACCCACCAACCTTCGCCGGGTCGATCGGGTACTTGTAATTACGCGGGCCTTCACCTTCGGTTGCGGCCGTGATGTTCGCGATATCAACCGTGAAGTCCAGCGGGTTGCCCTGGCGGTCGCGCACCTGCGCACCGCCAAAGATCGCCAGCTGATTGCCAGCGAGGATCTGCGTCCGGCGAGCGTCGGTCGCATCGAACTTGCGGTAGGTCTCAGCCACCACCGCCCAGCCGTTCCACCCACCATCACCCGGTGAGATGCTGTTGTAATGCAGCGACTGGTACTGGCGGCGGAATCCAAGGCCGTCTTCAGGCTTGCTGCGCACGACGAAGATGTTCTCGCGCGAGCCCTGATTGACTGGCAGGAAGTTCGTCTTGATGTTCGGCTCGAGCGTGTAGGTGCCCGAGTTCAACACCAGGTCAGCGGTGGCGAGCGCGTCTGCCCACCTCGCCGCGCCCCTGGTCAGGCCGGTGGCGCTGACGGTACCCGTGTAGACCTGCGCGTTGATGTAAAGCGAGGCGAGCATCGCATTCGCCGCGCCCCGCGTCACACGACCGTACTGACTTGGCCACGACACCGGCAGATCGGCGCGAGCGGCCGTCAGTTCGGTCTCGATGAAGGCAAACACCTGCGCCCGCGTCTTGGCTTCGCGCTGCTCGACCTTCGTGTCGGTGGCGATCGGAACCCCACCGTACATGTCCATCAGGTTCAGGTAGAACATGGCACGCAACGTCCGGAGTTCGGCCACCACCGCAGCCTTGTTCGGAATCGTCACCGTCTCCAGCGCTTCAAGCACGATGTTCGCACGGGCTACGCCGGCATACTGCTGGTTCCAGATCCCGTTCACTTCGCGCAGACCGACGACGCTGGTCGGTGTCCAGCCCTGACGGTGCAACTCGAGCCAGGCGCCATTGTCAAACCAGTCGGAGCCACGGGTCGGAACGACCATTTCTTCCGAGCTGACCTGCTGGACGGCGTAGTAATCCTCGAACTGGTTGCGGAGGTTCGCGTACACCGCCGCCACACCGGCAAGCACTTCGTCGGTGTTCTTGTAGAAGTTGTCCTTCGTGATCAGGCTGGCCGGATTCTCCTTCAGATCCGTGCAGCCGACCAGGAGGCCCATCGGGACCGCGAGCAGTGCGCCGAAGCGCACCAGTCGGGTCGAATTGTGATACAGAGACATTCGCATTCGCCTCAAGCGAGCAATGGGGAAATTGAACTGCACATCACAGGGATCACCGCCGACTCAGAACTGAATGCGAAGGCCGGTCGTAAAGGTCCGGGCGCGCGGGTAGGCGATATAGTCGGTTCCGCGCGATGCGAGGCCGTTGTCGATGAAGACTTCAGGATCGTAGCCGGAATACGGCGTGAACAGCAGCAGGTTGTCGCCCGAGGCGAAGATGCGGAGCGGCTTGTTGCCACCCGCGAACGGCACCTTGAACGAGTAGCCGATCGTCACGTTCTGGAGTCGGACGAACGAGCCGTCCTCGATCCAGCGGGACGAAAACAGCGCCGGCTCGGTCACACTGGTCGGATCATCCAGCGCCGAGCGCAGGAAGTTGCGATCCTGGGTCACGTTGCTCTTGGCACCGTACACCAACCCGGTGTTGTTGAACACATCGCGGCCCTGCTCCGCACGCCACAGCCAGCTGGCGTCGAAGCCATGCCAGGTGGCATTGCTGCGGATACCGAGGCTGAAGTTCGGGTTGGCATTGCCGATGATCACGAAGTCATCGCTGTTCGTCGTCGACGACCTGCCCCTCAGGCTGCGGCTGGTTTCGACGCCCGCGGCATTGCGAACCACGGTGTAATTATTGAACTCCTGCGCACCGGTGGTCGCGTTGAAGCCCGCGAACTCGGCGCCGTAGAATGTGCCGATCGGCTGACCAGGAATGATGCGCTGGGCATTCACGCCCGACTGGCCCTGACCGCTGACGCCGCCGGTGTTGATGAACTGCGAGGGCCCAAGGCTGCCGACCGTGTTCCGCTCCATCGAGAACACCAGGCCCGACGTGAGGGTCAGGCCGCGGTTCGGGCGATCGTAGATCCGGGCGTCGAGTGAGGCCTCAAAGCCCTTGTTCGTGACGCTGCCGATGTTCTGGAGCTGATCGCCAACGAACGAGGAGCCCGTCTGCGAAATCGGAACCGTCAGCAGCAGGTCGGTGGTCTCCTTGCTGTAGTACTCGAGGGATCCGCTGTACTTGCCATCCTTGAAGCCGTAGTCGAACGCGATGTTGGCCTGCGCCGACTGTTCCCACTTCAGGTTCGGATTCGGGTTCACGTTCGGCACGATGCCCGTGACCGTCGTGCCACCGAAGACGTAGCGCGCGCCGCCGTCTGCGGCCAACGATGCCAGCGAGCGGTAGGGCGGCACGGCCTGGTTGCCCTGCAAGCCGTAGCCGATGCGCAGCTTGAGCTGCGAGAACGGCAACCCCTTCGCGAACGACTCGTCGCTGATCAACCAGGCGCCGGAGACGGCCGGGAAGACCGCCCACTTGTTTTCCGTACCGAAACGCGACGATCCGTCGCGACGCAGCACACCCGTCAGGAAGTACCTGTTCTTGTAGGCGAGGTTCGTGCGCGAGAAGAACGACACCAGGCGGCTTTCCTCACGGAACGACGATGGCGGCTGTGGCGCGGCACCGGCGTCGAGCCGGCTGTAGCCAAAGGCATCGGTCGTAAAGCTCTGCGCCTGCGCGGCGAAGTCGGTGTTGTCGAAGTCGGTGTACTCATAGCCACCCACGATGTCGAAGTCGATCTGATTGCCAACCGTCGGCGACCAGGTCAACAGCGACTGCAGGTTGTTGTTCGACAGGCCACGCTGGGCCTGCTGAGCCAGACCACCGAACTCGGCGCCGGCCGGGCTGATGCGCGGGATGTAGATGTTGCGCTGACCGTTGGAGCGGTCGGTACCGACGTTGAGCTGAACCGAGAGGCTCGGCAGCAGCTGATACGACGAGGTGACGTTGGCCAGCGTACGGTTGGTGCCGCCGTCATCCAGAACCTGGTTCGCAAGCGCGACCGGGTTGCGGACGCCCTGACGACCCGTGCCCTCCTCGAAGAACGAGCCGTCGGCGCGCAACACGGGGCGCGTCGGGTTGTACACGGCCTGGTTTACGAACACACCACCTTCGAACCCGCCCGTGTTCTCGAACGGCAGGTAGTCATTCTCGACGCGCGACGAGCTGAGGTTGAGCCCGACCCGCAGCTTGCCGTTCAACGCTTCATGCGACCCGTTCAGACGCGCCTGGAGGCGGCTGAACCCGTTCGAGATCACGACACCCTGCTGGTCGGCGAAGTTCAGCGAGGCACGGAACGTCGTGCTCTGGTTGCCGCCGGCGAAGGCCAGGTTGTGGCTCTGCTGAATGCCGGTCTGCGCCAGCTCCTTTTCCCAGTTCGTATTCGCCGTACCCTGCGACGCGAGACGGGAGGCGGGCAGCGTGCCCTTTGCAATTTCACGCGAGATGAACGAGCGATACTCACTGCCGGTCAGGAAGCCGAGTTCGTTCGACCGCTGGCTGGCCGCGACGTACGTCTCGTACTCCATCGTGGCGGCGCCCGGACGGCCCTTCTTGGTCTCGATCAGCACCACGCCGTTTGCACCGCGGCTGCCGTAGATGGCCGTGGCGCCGGCGTCCTTGAGCACTGTGATCGAGGCGATGTCGTTCGGGTTGATCGCGTTCAAAGGGTTACGACCGATGGACGCCGAGCCGCCGATGCCGATACCGCGGGCTTCGGACTCGTTGTTCTGCAGCGGAACGCCGTCGATGACGTAGAGCGGATCGTTGCCACCGCTGATGGATGTACCACCGCGGATGCGGATCTGCGCACCGGCACCCGGTTCACCGCTGTTCAGCGTCACGTTGACGCCAGGCGCGCGGCCCTGCAGCAAGCCGGTCGGGTTGGCCAGGACGCCGACGTTTGCTTCGTCGGCGCTGATCGTGGCCACGGAACCCGTCACCGCTTCCTTGCGCTGCGACCCGTAGCCCGTCACGACGACGGCGCCGAGGTTGGCGGCCACAGCCTGCATCGAGAACCGGACCGTCGCAACCTGGCCGCCGGTGAAGGAAACTTCCTTGATCTGCGGGGTGTACCCGATGCGTGTGACGCGCAGGCGCACAGCGCCGGCCGGAAGATCGGCCAGCGTGAACGTCCCGTCAACGCGAGTGATGGCGCCGCGCTGGGTGCCTTCGATCGTCACCGTCACGCTCTGCATCGGCAACTGACTCGTCGAGTCCACCACTCGACCGGTAATCGATCCGCGGCCTTGCGCCTGCAGCGGATTCGCCATGAACAGGCCGCACACTGCCGCGGCCATCAAACCTCTGATCACCTTCATTCGTCTGCTCTCCTGAATCATGCGGAGGGTTTTGTCATACGGGCTCGCTCCGGACACGGAGAGGTCAGGAGATCGAACGTCGAGACAGCACCTGCACCTGCGGACTCCATCACACACCAGCCTATTCCTGTTTATTACCTGTTGCATCCGCCCTGCTGCTGCCGCTGCGCATCGGGAGAACGACGCACTGCTCCACCTGCCTCGTCGCTCCTCGAATCCGCCGCGGCGCGCCATCGCACCGCGGTCCAGCATGCCACCCTGCCCACGCTGCGCGGCCCGCTTCCTGCGAAGATGTTCATGCACTGATGCGGTACAAACACGACCCGGTACGCACCATCCGTCAGATTTCGGCATGCCGAGTTGCGACCGTTCGCAACTCACATCACCCCTTTGGAGTGCGTCACACAACCGATCACGTCTCGAGTGGGGTTTACCTCAGGCGTGGGGGACTGACATGGCAAGAGGCGTCTCACCGGAACAGACCGGTTCAACGCACTTTTGACGAGGAATTGTTGGGGGCTATGCTCGCCGCCGGCACGTGCCCTGTCAAGATGCGGTACCAAAGCAGACAGGAGTCCGTCGAAGCTGCACTAAAGCTGATATAGACAGTTATGTGCACGCGCGGCTGCAGATTTCATCGTAATCAGGCAATTGTCGGCGTCTAATCTCGGATTTTTCTGCACGAAGCTGCACATTCGGCGACGACGTCGCCCATTTGCCGACCACGGGGTAGGATTCTCACCTCGCGAATGGCAGCCCACGTTTCTGCCGATTCGCCACGGCAAATCCCTCCTGCGCGAAGCCCCGCGTCACGCCTGATCCGCCCCAGCGACCCGATGACACTCCTCGCTTTCGCCCTCCTCGCGCAGCTTGGCGCCCCGCCGCGCCCCATCCAGCCCGTCCTCAGTTTTCCCGACGCCGGCCTCGACGACACGACCGCCTACCGGGGATATCAGACGCGGTTCTATCGCGACGCAGCCCGCAACACCCTGCAGACGTACATCGATCAGCGCAGTGCACGCATGGTCCATCTGCTGGCCGACGCCGACAACGCCAGCGTGGGGTTCACCGCCCGGGACGCGGCGGGCAAAACCGCGGACCTGGCATGGGGGTCGGCCTCGGCCGCGATCCGTCAGTCTGGCCGCACCCGAATTTTCGAGCAGACGCTGCGCACCACCGCACCCAGCATCCATCTCGGCTGGTTTCTGCTCGGCTCGATGCGGGTCGAACGTGACTTTCAGTACTTCGAGAAGGCAAAGGAGGCGTTCGACGCCGCTCCCTATGCCATTCCGGAAGTCGACCGGCTGATCGCGGCACTCGACCGTCTTCCGACGGCCACCCGCGCACGGCACCTGCGCCGCCTGAACGCCCCGTCGGTCGCGGTACTCCGTGCCCGCATGTACCCACGGATCGCACTGCGTGCCGACCGCGGCCTCTGGGTCGCACGCGTGCAGCAGGTCACGCTCGATGCGCGCGATACGCTGTCCCTCGAAATCCGCGTGCCGCAAATCGCCGTCTCCGCCACGGCCGCGGGCGACTCGCTGTCGCTTGCGACGCGCACCGGCACTGGCATCGAGTTCGCCGTCCGCGTCACGACCACTGCGAAAACGCTCACTCCACTCTCACGCACGCAGATTTTCACGCCGCAGTTCCTGGCATTTCTCGAGGCGACGCGCATCCGAGGCGCGGCGGCTCCGGCCGGCGATACCGCCGCCATTCGCGCCCGGCGGATGGAGCGACAGGTGAGCGGCGTCGAGTTGCTCGTCTCGCGAGAAAAGCTGATGGCTGGCCTTCCGACCTACGCCACCTACTTCGGGCGCGACATGCTGATGACGGCACTCATGATGCGCCCGATCTGGCAGCATGAGACGCTCGAAGCCGTCATCGCGACGGCGCTTCGGAAGCTGGCCCCCGCCGGCGACGTCAGTCACGAGGAAGCACTCGGCGATCAGGCGGTGCGCGAGTCGGCGGCCGAGTATGCGGACCTGATCGCGGCACATCTGGATCGCGCGCAGCGCGGCGACACGCACGCCGCCGACTCACTCGAGCTGCGGGCGGATACGGTCCTGCGGCGCCTGCGTGTGGTCCGCGAGAACTACCACATGATCGACGATGAGTATCAGTTGCCGATCGTCGTCGCACGCTGGATCACGGATCCCGCCGTGCCTGCCAGCGCCAAGCGCGCGTTCCTGCTCGACACCAGGGACGGCGCCGGCACGCGTGCCGATCTGCTGCTGCGCGAGCTCGCGCTGGTCAGCCAACTCACCGCCGCCTACGCGGCATCACCGGTGCCGGCGAACCTGATTGCCTTTGCGCCGCGCGAGCCGTCCGGATGGGCGACAGCCAGCTGGCGCGACAGCGGCGCCGGATACGCCGGCGGTCGGTACGCGATGGACATCAATGCGATCTGGGTGCCGCATGCGCTCGAGTCGGTCGGGCAGATTCTCGACGCGATGCGCGAACTCGGGATCTCGACCACGAAGGCCACCGCCGGCGACGCACCGCTGGCGGTCTATGCGCGCGATCGCGGCGCGTTGCAGCGCGCAATCGCGACCTGGCGCAGCGCAGCGCGGCACTTCCTCGTGCACCGCAGTGCAGACGAGGTGCGCGCGGCCACGTTGACGCGCCTCGCTGCGATGCCTGAGGCGGAGCGCAGCTGGTGGCAGTCTCGTGCATCCACGCCGGCGGCGGTTGCCGACTCACTCACCTTTCTCGCGGTCGCGCTCGATGCCAGCGGCGCACCGATTGCTATCGCCAACACCGATCCCGCCACGCAACTGTTCCTGGGAGACGGGGAAGGGCGGACCACCGCCTCCACCCCGGACGAGATGGCGAACACGCTGCGGGACGTGCGTCTTTTCGCCCGGCCGTACCCCGCCGGACTGTTCGTCGATCGGATCGGACCGGTGGTCGCCAATGACGCCTATGCGACACCGGCGATCTGGGAGGCGTTCGTGAAGGATCCGTATCACGGCCCGCGCGTGGTGTGGGGCCGCGAAGTGAACCTCTTTCTCCTCGGCGTCGCCGACCGGATCTCGCGCGCACGGCAGCTCGCGCCGGCCGCGACCGCACCGTACGTCAGCGAGTTGCGTGCATCGCTCGAGAAGGTGCGCACCGCGGTCGAGCAGTCGGGCTTTCATACGGAGCTCTGGAGCTACGGCTTCGATCGCGGTCAGCTCGGGGCGCTGCGGTACGGCAGCGGCGGGGATATTCAGCTCTGGAGCACAACCGATCTCGCCGTGCAATTCGTGTTGTCACAGATGCGTTGATCGTATGCCGGACCAGCGGCGGAAACGCATGTTTGCTGCGAGGAAAGGCGCCTGAGGCGGTGCGTATCCGTCCGTGACGTGCAGCACCGCTGCACCCCTGTGCTGCGGTGGCGTGCGCCAGCCGATAGCTTGGCTCTGGACGTCAGCCACCGGCTGGCCGTCTCGCACTCTTCCTGTGTGTTCCTGGGATCATGACAAGCAATCCATTTCCCTCGGATGGGGACGCTGGCGACAGCGCAATGCTGGGCGCCATCGTGGAAACCACCGGCAGTGTGATCATCGGCCTCTCGCCCGACCATCGGATCTTCGCCTGGAATCGCGCCGCCGAACAGATGTACCAGACACCGCGCGATCGCGCGATCGGCATGGACTACGTTGCCACATTTCTGGCGCCTGAGCATCAGGCGGCGGTGGCGGCGGACATCCAGCAGGTACTGGCAGGGAAGCGGACGCTCAACTTCGAGGACGACTCGATTCTCCCCGACGGCTCGCGGCGGACACTGCTCTGGAACGTGACGCGCGTCCTGGATGCAGCCGGTGCACCGGTGGGGATCGTGGCGACCGGTCAGGACATCACGGAACGCAAGGAAGCGGAGGAGCGGTTCCGCCTCGTCTTCGAGCACGCGCTCGACGGACTGCTCATCTCGGACACGACCGGCGTTGTCGACTGCAATCCCGCCGCACTCCAGATGCTCGGTCTCTCCGACAAGAGCGCACTGGTTGGTCACCGCCCCTCGGAATTTTCCCCGGCGCACCAGCCGGATGGCACGCCCTCCGACGAGAAGTCGCGGCAACTTGGCAAACTGACGCTCGAACGTGGCGCCTATACCTTCGACTGGGTCCACGCGCACAGCGACGGCACCCCGGTTCCGGTGGAAGTCAGCGTTCGACATGCCATGCTCAGTGGGCGCCGTGTGTCAGTGGTCGCGTGGCGCGATCAGTCGCGACGCGAGGAGCTCGAGCGCGAGCGGGCCGAGGTGGAGAATCGGATGAGCGTCGCGCTCAAGATGGAGGCGGTGGGGCAATTGGCGGGTGGCATCGCACATGATTTCAACAATCTGCTGACGACCATCCGGAACTCCATCGAGCTGGCGGCGCAGGACGTTGCGCCAGACTCGCCGGCAGCTGGCGATCTCGCCGTTGCACTGAGGGGCACCGAGAGCGCCGCGCGGCTGACAGGACAACTGCTCGCGGTCAGCCGACGCCAGCCACGCATCACCGAGTGCGTCGATCTCGGCCTGCTGGTGCGCAACATCGTGCCACTCGTGCGAACCTCGATCCCGCCAGATGTCACGTTGGTGGTCACCACACACGACGACGTGTACGTCACCGCAGATCGCAGTCAGCTCGAGCAGGTGGTGCTCAACCTCGTACTCAATGCGCGCGACGCCATGTGCGACGGCGGAACGCTGACGATTGCCGTGGGCCTCGACCAGTCAACCGGAGCGTCGACGCTCACCGTGACCGATACGGGTGGCGGGATGAACGAGGCGACACGTGACCGGGTGTTCGAGCCGTTCTTCACCACCAAGCCGGTCGGCACGGGCACGGGCCTTGGACTCGCCGTCGTCCATGGCGTGGTGACGCAAACCGGCGGCACAGTGCAGATCGACACGGCGCCTGGGGCTGGAACGCGTATTCAGGTCACGCTCCCACCGGGTGTCACCAGTCGTACGCTGGTGCCGGAGCCCGCACGCGTGACTGCACCGTCAGGCGTGACGGTCCTGCTGGTCGATGACGATTCCGCCGTTCGCAGCACGACGCGGCGCCTCCTGCAGCGGCTCGAGTTCACCGTCCGCGAGGCGCGCGATGGCGCAGAAGCGTTGCAGTTGTTCGAAGCGGAACGAGCGACGCTCGATGTCATGCTGAGCGACATTCGCATGCCCGTCATGGACGGCGTTCAGCTGGCGACGGCGATCCGTCGACGCGACGCCCTGTTCCCGATCGTCTTCATCTCCGGATACGACGCCGTCGGCCACGAGGCCACGGCGGGCCTCGATGACATTCCGCTGATCAGCAAGCCCTTCACCGGTGAACGACTTGCCGCGGTGCTGCACGCGGCCATCGCGGCGCGCCGGACGTCGGTGTGACCGGCCGCTGGCCCGCGCCGGTCAGGCCATCATCGGCGGCCCCACGATCGTGATGCCATAGCGCTCGTGCAGTGCCAGCAGCGGCCCCATCTCCGGCATACCGCCAGCCGGCGTCATCGCTGACATCTCTTCGAAGAAGGAAGAAAAATCACCGGGCGTGGTGGCAATCAGGAGCCGCGCGGTGCGGTCCGTGAAATTCTGATACGCGTGCACGACGCCGCGCTTCAGGTACACCGTCCCACCGGCGATGATGACGTGCGCTACACCATCGAGCTCGAACACCAGCTCACCCTCCAGCACGTAGAACAGTTCGTCCTCGCGCGTGTGCACGTGCCGCGGCGGACCGGACATCGGCGGCGCATCCAGATGAAAGAACGACAGCAGCCCATCCGAGTCCGCCGCGCTGACCTTCACCAGCGTCTCCTCTCCGACGATGTTCAACGGCGCGGC
>CAYMQV010000034.1:27357-29655 GCA_964392395.1 uncultured Gemmatimonadaceae bacterium | reverse complement strand
GGGATGGGCTGGGTGGGCCGCGGCGAGGGGCTCGCCTGCATGGCCGTCGCAACCCTGATCCCGGTTCGCACCGCACTGCGTTGATGTGAATACGCTGCTGGCCTGGCTGGCCTCGCTGCCGACGTGGGCACTCTACCTGTCGCTGGCTGCCACCGCGGCGGCCGAGAATGTGTTTCCTCCGTTGCCGGCGGACACTGTCGTTGGCGTTGGAAGTTTTCTCGCCGCCCGCGGTTCAGGATCACTGCTCGTCGCCGCAACGTCGATCTGGGCCGGAAATCTGCTCGGCGCGCTTGGGATGTACGCGGTCGGGCGACGGTATGGCGCTGCGGCGGTGATGAAGCGACTGGGTGGTGCCGACGCCGAGGCACGGGTTGCGACGATGTATGCGTCGTACGGCGTGTGGGCACTCGTTGTCAGTCGCTTTCTCCCTGGAATCAGGGCTGTCGTACCACCGATGGCGGGTGCGCTCCGGATCCCGATCCGCCAGGTGTTCCCCGCGATGGCCGTTGCGTCGGCAGTCTGGTACGGCGCCATCGCGTGGCTCGGATTCCGCTTCGGCGAAAACCTCGAGCGGCTCCAGGCGCTGATCACCTCCACCACGCGGGCCTCGGGCCTGATCGCACTGGCGATCGTGGTCGTCGTGGGCGGCGTGATCTGGTATCGTCGCCGACGATCACGACCGACCACGTGACGCATCCACTGCAGCATCCACTCGAGCATGCCGACGCGTGGCTGGACACGATGTCGCTGGAACAGGGATCCTCGCCACGAACCATCGAAGCTTACGGTCGCGATCTGTTGCACCTGCAGACATACCTCGCATCTCGCGGTGGCCCGTCGCCGACCGCGATCGATGCCCGCGTGCTGCGCGGCTTCGTCCACCATCTGGTCGATCTAGGGCTCTCGCCGGCGTCGGTGAGTCGCATGGTCAGCGCGGTGCGGGGATTCTATCGGTTCCTCGTCGGCGAGTCGTACATCAAGCACGATCCGAGCGAACAGCTGGAGACCCCGAAGAAGTGGCGGACGCTGCCTGAGGTGCTCACGCCGGACGAGGTCGATCGGATCATTGGTGCGATCTCGCTCGATGAGCCGCTCGCGTTTCGCGATCGCGCGCTGTTCGAAGTGGCCTATGGCGCCGGATTGCGGGTCAGCGAATGGATCACGCTCGGCATTGGCGACGTGCACCTCGATGAGCGCATCGTGCGCGTCATCGGCAAGGGGAACAAGGAACGGCTCGTCCCGATCGGACGGCGCGCGCTGGCGGCGGTGGCGATCTACACGCGAGAATTAAGGCCGTCGCTCGTGCGAGGTTCGCCGAACGCAGCGCTCTTCGTCAACTCACGCGGCGGCTCACTGTCCCGGATGGGGGCGTGGAAACTGCTGCGCAAGTACGTTGACGCTGCCGGAATCACGACCCACGTCTCGCCGCACACGCTCCGTCACTCATTTGCAACACATCTCCTCGAGGGTGGCGCGGACTTGCGCGCGGTACAGGACATGCTCGGCCATGCAGACATTGCAACCACGCAGCTGTACACGCACGTCGATCGCAGCTATCTCCAGCAGATTCATCGGCAGTTTCATCCTCGCGGCGCATGATCCTGATTCTCGACAACTACGACTCGTTCACATACAACCTCGTCCAGTACTTCGGCGAGATGGGCGAAACGCTGGCAGTGCACCGCAACGACGAACTGTCGGTTGATGCCGTGGGTGCGATGGCGCCTGAGGCGATCGTGCTCTCACCCGGCCCGTGCACGCCTTCCGAGGCGGGAATCACCGTGCCGGTGATCCGGAGGTGGGGGGCACGCATTCCGATTCTGGGGGTCTGCCTTGGCCATCAGGCGATCGGTGAGGCGTACGGTGGCTCTGTCGTTCGAGCGACCCGGGTCATGCACGGCAAGACCTCGGACCTCGTCCACGACGGCACCGACCTGTTCGCCGGCCTGCCATCCCCAGTGCGGGTCATGCGGTACCACTCTCTGGTGATCGCGCCATCGTCGCTCCCGCCTGAGCTCGAAGTCACCGCGCGCGCCACCGACTCGGTCGACGAGATCCATGCCGTGCGGCACCGGACCCACCCGGTGTGGGGCGTGCAATTCCATCCGGAGTCCGTGCTGACCCAAGGAGGCAAACAGTTGCTCCACAATTTCCTGGGATTGGCCAGAGCCAGAACGAACGCCGTCACCCAGGCAAAGGAGCTGTCACTCGGCAGCGGCAGGCGATCACCTGACAGGGCGGATTTTCCCCCGGCGTGATCCGATCGTGTACCGCCGCTCTCGACCGCCATTGCCATTG
>CAYMQV010000034.1:0-27347 GCA_964392395.1 uncultured Gemmatimonadaceae bacterium | reverse complement strand
CCGCAAGGGTCTACGTTATTGGAATGATTCTTGCCGTTAATGATCCGACGAGGGGTCTCGCGTGAGGGTACTCGCGATCATTCCCGCCCGCCGCGCTGCGACGCGGCTGCGAGACAAACCCCTGCGATTGCTGGGCGGAGCGCCGCTGATCCTCCGCGTCTGGCAACGGGTTTCGAGCTTCCATGTCGCCCACCGCGTCGTGGTGGCAACAGACGACGTGGAGATTTTGAGTGTCATCGAATCGGCGGGGGGAACCGCGGTGATGACGGATCCGGACCATCCGTCCGGGACCGATCGCATCGCGCAGGTCGCGGAACTCCACGACTTCTCCAATGCCGATGTTATCCTGAACGTTCAGGGCGACGAACCTTTTGTGGATGAGCTCGCCGTCCGCGGTGCCGTCGGGATCGTGACGAGTGGTCGGGCGTCGATCGGCACGGCCGCAATGCCTGCCGGTCGCGATGCGCTGCACTCCCCCGACTGCGTCAAGGTGGTCTGCGGTGACGATGGCCGTGCGCTCTACTTCTCGCGTGCACCCATCCCGTTTGCCCGAGACATCGCCGATGCGCCGCTGCAGGAGGCGCGTGTCCGACAGCACCTTGGAATCTACGCGTACACGCGCGATGCGCTCCGCGCCTGGGTGCAGCTCCCCGTGCATCCGCTCGAGCAGATCGAGCGGCTCGAACAACTACGCCCCCTCGCGGCCGGCATGCATATCGGCGTGGCACCGGCGTCGCCCGTCCAGGTCGGCGGCATCGATACCGAAGCAGACCTGCTGCGCGCCAATGCGCACTGGCATTCCGTTTACGCCGTCAGGAGCCCCGCATGAGCGCGCTCGCACAACCGCAGCAGCCGACCAAGTTCATTTTCGTCACCGGCGGCGTGGTGTCGTCACTTGGCAAGGGCATCGCGGCGGCCGGACTCGGTCGCCTGCTGGTCGCTCGTGGCCTGCGCGTCACGATGATGAAGTTCGATCCGTACCTCAATGTCGATCCAGGGACGATGTCGCCGTTCCAGCACGGTGAGGTGTTCGTGACCAGGGATGGTGCCGAGACCGACCTCGATCTGGGGCACTACGAGCGCTTCCTCGATCGCTCGCTGAGCCAGGCGAACAACGTCACCACTGGCCGCATCTTCTCCAACGTGATCACGAAAGAGCGGCGCGGTGAATACCTCGGCCAGACGGTGCAGATCATTCCGCACATCACGGACGAGATCAAGGCCGCCATCAAGCGTATCGCGCCGGAGAATGATGTGGTGATCTGCGAGATCGGCGGCACGGTCGGCGACATCGAGTCGCAGCCGTATCTCGAAGCGATCCGGCAGTTCCGCATTGAAGTCGGCAAGGCGAACGCGATGTTCGTGCACCTTACACTGGTGCCGTTCATTGCGGCGGCAGGAGAAGTGAAGACCAAGCCGACGCAACACTCGGTGCGCGACCTGATGGAGGTCGGTATTCAGCCGGATGTGCTGATTTGCCGCACGGAACGCCCGCTCGGTGACGACACCAAGCGGAAGATTGCCCTCTTCTGCAACGTCGACTTCGGGAACGTCATCGAGAGTCGTGATGTGCCCACGATCTATCAGATTCCGCTCTCGTTTCATGAACAGGGCTTTGATGCCCGCGTCATGGCCAGACTCGGACTGGCCGACACCATTGAGCCGGATCTCAGCCAATGGCGCGAGATTGTCCGTCGCATCACGAAGCCCGCCGGTCGCGTCAGGATTGCCGTCGTCGGGAAGTACACGGACTTCATCGACAGCTACAAGAGTGTGCAGGAATCGCTCATCCACGGTGGCATCGCACATGACATCGGCGTGGATATCTCATGGCTGTCGAGCGACCGGTTCACTGACCACGAGACGGCGCGTGCCCTGCTCTCGGAGTATGATGGCCTGCTGGTGCCGGGCGGCTTCGGCGTTCGCGGCGTCGAAGGCATGGTCGAGGCAATCCGGGCGGCGCGTGAGCTGCGCATCCCGTTCTTTGGCATCTGCCTCGGCATGCAGGTCGCCATCATCGAGTTTGCCCGGCATGTGGCAGGCTTGCCTGACAGTCATTCATCGGAGTTCGCGCCCGAGTGCGAACATCGCGTGATCTCGCTGATGGAGTCGCAACAGGGCGTGATGGACATGGGCGGCACCATGCGTCTCGGTGCGTATCCATGTGTCCTGCACCCCGGGTCGCGCGCGGCACTGGCCTACGGCGCACAGGAAGTGAGCGAACGCCATCGGCATCGATACGAGGTCAGCAATCAGTATCGCGACCTCTTTGTTCAACACGGGATGGTCCTGAGCGGATTGTCGCCGGACGGTTCACTGGTCGAGATCATCGAGTTGGCGGACCATCCATGGTTCGTCGGCTGCCAGTTCCATCCCGAGCTGCAGTCCCGCCCGACCCGGCCGCATTCGCTGTTCGCTGGCTTCATCGGGGCCGCACTGCGTGAACAGGGGGCCCGTGTCGTGGACAACAGCGCGGCATCGGAAACGGTCGCCCGCGACTGAACATCATGCACCAACACTCGCTGTTTCCCGCGGATCGTCTGTTCCTCATCGCCGGCCCATGTCAGGCCGAGGATGATGCGTTGAACCTGCGCATCGCCGAGGTCCTCGCCCGCGTGGCCGAGCGCGTCCCGGGCGGCGTGATCTACAAGGCAAGTTTTGACAAGGCCAATCGCTCGAACTCCGGCGCGATGCGGGGCCTGGGCATCGAGCGCGGGCTTGCCGCATTGGCAACCGTCAAGCGCGAAACGGGCTTGCCGGTGCTCACCGACGTGCACCTGCCGGAGCAATGCGCAGTGGCGGCCGAGGTGTGTGATGTGCTGCAGATCCCGGCATTTCTCTGTCGGCAGACCGACCTGCTCGAAGCCGCGGCGCGCACAGGCAAGCCGATCAATATCAAGAAGGGGCAGTGGCTGCAGCCCGAAGGAATGCGAGGGGCCGCCGCGAAGGTGCGGAACGCGTCACCGTTCGGTGACAGCGCGATACTGGCCGTGACCGAACGGGGCACGTTCTTCGGCTACGGTGATCTGGTAGTCGACATGCGCAACTTTTCGCGAATGCGCGAAGCAGCGAATGCCCCGGTCATCTACGATGCAACGCACAGCGTCCAACAGCCGGGCCGAGGCGACGGCGGCGCAAGTGGTGGCCTCCGCGAGTGTATCCCGCCCGTGATGTTCGCCGCCCTGGCGGCCGGGGCCCAGGGGTTGTTCATCGAGACGCACCCGGATCCGGATCTCGCTCCCAGCGATGGACCGAACATGGTCTTCCTCGACCAGTTCCCAGCGCTCATCGATCGCGCCGTGGACTTCTGGTCATTGGCGAATCGATGATCGATCCGCTGCTTGCCCGGCGCATCGCGCTGGTGGCTTTCGACGTCGATGGGACGCTGACCGACAACGGCGTGTACATCGGCGACTCGAACGGCGCTCAGGCGGACGAGCGAATCGAGCTGAAGCGATTCGACATCCAGGATGGGCTGGGCATTGTGATGCTCCGGCGCGCCGGGATCGCGATCGCCTTCATCTCGGCGCGCGAGTCATCGGCAACCGCGTTGCGCGCGGCCGAACTTGGGATCACGCATCTGCGACAGGGGCGTGGCCTGAGAAAGGTGCCGGTGTTGCGCGCCTTGAGCGAAGAACTGGCCATTCCCTTCGACGCGATGGCGTTCGTGGGTGATGACCTGGCGGACATTGCCGCCATGCGGCAGGTGGCAATCGGTGCGGCACCAGCCAACGCGGTCGCGGAAGTCAAGGCCGTGGCGACGGTGCACCTGACGCGCTCCGGCGGGCGCGGCGCGGCGCGGGAATTCATCGAGCTGCTCCTGCAGGCGCGAGGAGAGTGGGATTCGCTGGTCGAGCAGTATGTCGCCGACAGCGCACAGCTCGAGGCGCACGCATCGTGAATGCCTCGGATCTCATCGCCCGCGGGCTCCGCGTGCTTCGCCTCGAACGCGAGGCGATCGCGGCGATCGAAGCACGGCTCGGCGACAGTTTCGCACGTGCGGTCCTGCTCATCGCAACTTCGCGCGGCCGGGTGATCGTTGCCGGGGTCGGGAAATCGGGACTCATCGGTCGAAAGATCGCGGCGACGCTGACGTCGACTGGTACCGCGGCGACATTCCTCCATCCGGTGGAGAGCGTGCACGGTGACCTTGGCATCGTCGGCCCGGACGACGTTGCCATCCTGCTCTCGAAGAGCGGTGAAACCGCGGAACTGCTGCCGCTGCTGCAGGAACTGAAGCGGCTCGGCGTCGGCGTGATCGCGATTACCGGGGAACCACAGTCCACATTGGGGCGTGCCGCGGATGCGACACTCGACGCGGGCGTCGCCGAAGAGGCGTGCCCGCACGATCTGGCCCCGACAACCAGCACGACGGCGGCACTCGCGCTGGGCGACGCGCTCGCCGTTGCGTTGCTCGAGCACAAGGGATTCCGACGCGAGGATTTCGCCCGCCTGCATCCAGGCGGAGCACTGGGGAAGAAGTTGCTGACCACCGTGTCGGAGGTGATGGAACACGAACATCTCCCGGTGTTGCCGGTAACAGCCAGCATGAGAGACGCGATCGTTCACCTGGCCAGGCGCCGCGGGTTGGTGGTGTTGAGTGCTGGCGATGGAGCCGTCACCGGTGTGGTCACGGCCGGCGACCTCGCCCGCCTGCTCGAGCACAGTCCGGACCCGTTTGCGGTGCAGGCGGCGGAGGTGATGAGCCGCACGCCACGGACGGCGCGTGCGGACGAACTGGCGAGCGCCGTGGTGTATCGGATGGAACGGTTCGGGATCATGGCGATGCCAGTGCTCGACGTCGAAAACCGGCTCGTCGGCATCGTGCATCTGCACGACCTGCTCCGGGCGGGGGTCGTCTGATGCGCGCCGCTCTCTGTCTTGCCGTTGCCTCGGTGGCCATCTTCTCCGCGTGCCGGAAGAGCGACACGACGACCGTTGCCAAGGTGGTCACGACGGCGGACTCGGCCGATCAGGTGATGTACAAGCCGCGCACCGTGTTGACAGATCGCGGCGTGCAGCGCGCGGAGCTGACGGCCGACACCAGTTACGTGTTTGACGAGAACACGCGGTATGAACTGCGCATCGTCTCGACGGTCTTCTTCAACCGGCAGGGCGAGCGGGACGGAACCCTCACGTCGAAGCGCGGCACATACAACCTTCGGGCGAATGTGATGGAGGCGCGTGAGAACGTCGTCATCACCAGCACCGACGGCAAGCGGCTGTCGTCACCGATGGTGCGGTTCGAGCAGTTCCGGAACATGATCGTTTCTGACAGCCCGTTCGTGCTGATCGACGGTGAACGACGACTGGAAGGGATCGGATTCGAGAGCGATCCGCAGATGTTGAACGTCAAGGTCCGGCAACTGTCGCGCGCCACCGGTGCCAGCATTGTGCTCCCGGCAGCGAAAGGGTCGGCGCCGATCTTCGGGAGTGAAGTACCGCGGGCGTCGCGCGCTCCGTCGGATTCGGCGACGGCGGCGAAGCGCGCCGCGACGCCATCAGCTGGACGGCCCAGGAAGCCCAGGCAATGATGCTTCATCGCGCGCTGACCATCACCCTGTGCGCGAGCGCGGTCACCGCGCTCATGGCGCAGGCGCAGGCGGCCGGTGGTCGATGCAACATCGAATTGACCCAGGCCAGCGACTCGTCGCCACTTCGGATGACGACCAATACGTCGACACCAAACGGCCCAAGGAATGTCTTCATCGGCGGCCGGGTGGCCGCCCGCTGCATCAGCCAGGAAGTTCGGCTGTTGGCAGATAGCGCAGAGTGGTATCAGCAAGCGCAGGTGCTGTACCTGATCGGGAATGTCCGCTACACCGAACCGCGCGTCAGGGTCAGCAGCAATCAGATGAATTACTTCCAGGCGGATGAGCGGCTGCTGGCGACGGGTAATGTCGAAGCGACGCTGCCGAGCGGCTCGATCATGCGTGGCCCGCAGGCGACGTACTATCGCGCCGTCAAGGGCGTGCGCCCTGCCGCCAGGCTCGAAGCAGTGCAGCGGCCACGGCTCTGGCTGTCACAACGCGATTCGACCGGTAAGCAGGACGAGCCGGTGCAGATCACCGCAAACCAGATCACGACTGAAAATGACTCGCTCGTCTTCGCGGGCGGCAAGGTCGAAATCACACGCTCCGATCTCGACGCGCGGAGCGACTCGGCGTTCCTCGACAGCGGCCACGAGTTTGCGCGACTCATGATCTCACCCGTCATCATCGGCAAGGGCGAGCGCGGCTACACCTTGCGGGGAAAGCAGGTCGAGCTCTACACCCGAAATCGTCTCGTGCAGCGTGTGCTGGCGCAGGCTGACGCGCGTGCCACGAGTGAAGACCTGTTGCTGACCTCCGATACCATCGACCTGCGTGTCGACAACAACAAGGCGCAGGCGGCCTATGTCTGGGGCAAGTCCCGGGCGCGGGCCGTCTCACCCGACCGCGATCTGATCGCCGATTCGCTCGCCGTGCGGATGCCGGAGCAGCAGCTCCGTGAGGTGCGCGCGTTTCGCGACGCCGTCGCAACCACGATTCCAGACACGGCCACCATCCGCACCGGCGAGAAGGACTGGGTGAAAGGCGACACGATCTTCGCCTTCTTTGATTCCACCGCGCGGACGCGCGTTCGCCCCGCCGCGACGCGGGCCGCGTCGCCCCCGAATTCCGTCACGACGCCATTGCCTCGCGTTCAGGTCACGGGGGCCGATACATCCAACACGCCCGCACGGCTTGCGGGTCGTGACACCAGTGCAACCGACAGCGCAGTCGTGAAACCTGAGATGCGCGAACTGCTGGCGATTGGGCACGCCAGTGCACGGTATCAGGTTCCGGCGCAGGGCAGTCCTCCGGAGCGTCCCGGAATCAACTATTCGCGAGGCGACCGGATCACGGTGACCCTGGATTCGTCGGGCGTCTCGCGTGTCGTGATCGATGATCATGCGGTCGGGCTCTATCTGGAACCCGCAGCGCGCGATTCCCTGCCGCCAATGCCAGTCGATTCACCACCACCAGCATCTGGTGTGCCCGCAGCCGTCACACCGTCGGCGCGACCGAATCCCGTCACGCCGACGGCCCCCCCCAAGCCGGTCTCACCGCCGACGGCAGTCCCTCCACGCACTCCACCGGTTCGCCCGTGACCGACCAGCCGACGCCGCCGGACGACGCACTTCCACCGCGCATTCGCGCCCTGATCGAACACTTCGCGCCGCATGACCGATCACCGGTCATGGCGATGCACGCCCTGTTCGCGGCCGCGGATGACGAGGGATTCGCGCGCTTCGATGAAGTCGCGCGCGTGTATCGCGAAGATTACCTGTTGCTCGAGAAGGCCGCCGGACGTGATGCCGAGCGCGCCGCAGGCACGCTCAGCCTTGATCAGGTGCGGGCACATCTGCGCGAGGCACTGCTGCCGCGACTGGTCGCCGACGGCGTGATCGCGATGCCGGCCAGTGGACTCGACGCGCCTGGTGCCAGAGTGCAGGTGATGACTGGCGTCTGGGGGGCCGTCAAGGATCGACGCGAGGAGGTCACCGCCGAGGTCAAGAAGCGCACCACGCAGAACGTCGGCATCCAGACCGGTCGCGTCGCCACCTTCACCCCGACCACGCAGGCCAAATTGACCGCGCGCCTCGAGGCCAAGGGGCTGGTCAAGACGTACAAGAAGCGCAGCGTGGTGAACAACGTCGCGCTGCACCTCCGGCAGGGCGAGATCGTCGGGTTGCTGGGCCCGAACGGGGCAGGCAAGACGACGACGTTCTACATGATCGTGGGACTGATTCAGCCGCAGAGTGGTCAGATCGTGCTCGATGGCGCTGACATCACATCGATGCCGATGTACAAGCGTGCGCGCCACGGGATCGGCTATCTGTCGCAGGAACCATCCGTGTTCCGGAAGTTGACGGTCGAGGAGAACATCATGGCGATCCTCGAGACGCTGAAGCTGTCGAAGGCCGAAAAAGCGGCGCGCCTGGAGCGACTCCTCGATGAGCTGAGCATCAAGCATCTGCGCAAGAGCAAGGCCTACGCGCTGTCGGGTGGCGAGCGTCGGCGCCTCGAGATCACACGCGCACTGGTGACCGAGCCGAAGTTCATGATGCTCGATGAACCCTTTGCCGGTGTCGACCCGATCGCAGTCCATGATATCCAGACCATTGTCTCGGGGTTGCGTCACCGCGGGATCGGCGTCCTCATCTCGGACCACAACGTGGAGCAGACACTGGATATCGTCGACCGGGCCTACATCATGTTCGATGGCCAGGTGAAGGTGTCCGGGACGGTCCGCGAACTGGTGTTCGACGACACGGTGGCGGACATCTACCTCGGTCCGACACTCGCCGCACGACTGCGCGAGCGGTTCTCGCGCGACGACTCGAAGGGCGTCGCCTGATGTCGGGCACGGTACGGGCCGAGGGCCGGCGATGAGCGGATTCAAGACGGGGCTCAATCAGAGCACCTCCATGCGGCAGGAGATGAAGGTCAATCCACGCCTCTACCAGGCGATGGATCTCCTGTACATGCCGCTGCTCGATCTCCAGCAGCACCTCCAGCAGGAGCTGCTGATCAACCCGTTTCTCGAACTCGTGCCGGAAGACGAGGATGGCGAGGATGGGACCGAGACACTCGAGGTGGCAACGCCCGAAGAGCAGAAGGCGGACAACACCGACGAGATGGACTGGCAGAAGATCCTCGAGGACGGATTTGAAAGTGGAGGCCGGAAGGAGGAGTACGAGGAGCGTGAGTACATCGAGCCGGTGACCGTGATGTCACGCGATCTGATGGATCACCTTCGCGATCAGGTCCAGATGCTCGAACTCACCACCCGCGAGACCTACCTCGCCGACGAGTTTGTCGGGAACATCAACGAGGATGGCTATCTTGCGTGCGAACTGACCGAGATTCTCAGTGGTGTCAATACCGAAGTGCTCCGCGTTGCGGAGTCAGCCGGCATCGACATCAGCGAACTGCCGATGTACACCATCGAGGAGGTCGACGCGTTGCTGCCAGTCATTCAGCAGCTCGATCCGCCGGGGGTCGGCGCGCGCAATCTGCGCGAGTGCCTCCTGCTCCAGCTGGCGCAGCTCGGGCAGGGAGCGGGCATTGCGTACGCGCTGGTGCGCGACGGCTTTGATGAGTTGATCGGCCATCGGTGGAGCGAGATGGCGAAGCGCTTCGGGATTCCAGTGTCCGATGTGCAGGCGGTCGCCGATCAGATCGCCAAGCTCGACCCGAAGCCCGGTCTCAAGTATGCACCGGACAACGAGCACTACATCATTCCGGATCTCGTCGTTGACAAGGTTGACGGTCGATACGTCGTCTACCTCAATGACGGCAACCTGCCGCGCCTGAAGCTCAGTCGGACGTACCAGGACATCGCGCGTGACAAGAAGAAATATGATGCCGAAAGCAAGGACTTCATCGCCAACAAGATGAACTCCGCGCATTGGATGATTCAGGCGATCGAGCAGCGCCGCCAGACGATGCTGAAGGTGATGAACTACATCGTCGAACGGCAACGTGACTTCTTCGAGAAGGGGGTGCAGTTCCTCAAGCCCCTCACACTGCGCGAAGTGGCCGAAGTGATTGGCATGCACGAGTCGACCGTCAGCCGGGTGACGAACGAGAAGTTCGTGCAAACACCACGCGGTGTGCTGCCATTGAAGTTCTTTTTCTCATCCGGACTCTCCACGACCGATGGCGACGACGTCTCGGCGCGCGGCATCAAGGACCAGATCAAGAAACTGGTCGATGGCGAGGACGCGAAGGACCCGCTGACCGACCAGGCCAGTGTGGATATTCTCAAGCAGTGTGGCGTCGAGATCGCCCGGCGCACCGTGGCCAAGTATCGCGACCAGCTCGGCGTCCTCTCCGCTCGGATGCGGAAGCGCGTATGACGGCCATCACGGGTCTCGGCTCGACCGCCACCAGCGGAACCAGCGCGGTACGCTCACGGCAGGAGCTCAGCGAGACGACGATCGACGTCAGTGTCCTCGTCCCGGCGAAAGATGAAGCCGAAAATCTGCCGTCGTTCATGGAACAGGCGGCGGCCGCGTTCCGCGGCGCAGGCGCGCGGTACGAAGTCATTGTCATCGATGATGGCTCCAGGGACGACACGTGGGCCGTGCTGCAGCAACTGCAGGAGCAGTACCCGTTCCTGCGCGCAGTTCGCCATCGAAGACAGCGCGGCATCGCTGATGGATTGCGCACGGGATGGTTGAACTCGCGCGGTCAAATTCTCGTCTTCTATCCAGCCGACCTCCAGTTCAAGCCGGAGGACATTCCCCGCCTCGTCGCACCCATTCTCGCCGACGACGCCGACATGGTCACGGGGTTCAAGGAAGGGAAGTACGAAAAGGCCTTCGTGAGCGGAGTCTACAACTGGCTCAGTCGGTCGCTCTTCGACGTGCCGGTCAAGGACCTGAACAGCGTCAAGGCGTACCGCCGGGAGATCATGAACGCACTCCCGGTGCGTCCCGACTGGCACCGCTACATGATCGTCATCGCGCACTTCGAGGGCTTCAGCGTCACTGAAATCCCGGTGCCGCTCTACCCCAGAAACGCAGGGCGGTCAAAGTTCGGGATCGGCCGTATTCCGGGAGGCGTGATGGATATGCTCTCGGTCTGGTTCGAACTGCGCTTCGGGCGCAAGCCGCTCCTGTTCTTCGGGCTGCTCGGGGCGGCGCTCTTCGCCATCGGCGTCCTGACTGGCCTGATTGCGATCGGGATCCGCATCTTCGCCGGTGTCGGGTTCAGGCCGATGTTGAATCTGATCGAGACCTGCGTCATCGTCGGGTCGGTCCTGTTCGTTGGCGGGTTCGTCGGCGAAATGATCGCTGTGCAACGTGCGGAGCTGCGCGAGATCCGGCGCGAGCTGGATCAAAGGCGTTTCACCGACGCGTCGTGACCGTCCGTCGCGTCCTGTTCGTCACGCACAACTTTCCGCGAAGCAGCGGAGACGCGGCCGGTGGCTTCCTCCTCGATCTGGCTCACGCCCTCGCCACCATTGATATCACGGTCGAGGTGATCACGCCGCATGCGAGTGGCTTGCTCGAGCGTGACACCGTGGACGGCATTTTCGTTCACCGCGTGCGCTACGGCAACGACGCCGAGGAAACCCTCGCCTACACGGGTACGATGGCCGAGCAGGTGAAGGGGTCGACACGCGGCAAGCGTGCGATGCTTCGCATGCTCGGGGCGCTGCGACGCGCGACGCGACACCGGTTGGCGAGCGGAGACATCGACATCGTCCATGCACATTGGTGGTTCCCGTCGGCGCTGGCAATCGGACGGACCGCCGTCCGATCGCGCGTACCGATGGTGGTGACCTCACACGGCAGCGACGCCCGCATGGCGACCGGCATGACGGCCTCACTGGCGTCGTTCGCCCTCGGACGCGCGGCCGCAGTCACGACGGTCAGTCAATGGCTTGCCCAGCGACTCCACCCGCTGACCGCAGCACCGATCACGGTTGCGCCGATGCCCGCCGACATCACCCGCTTCACGGCACAGGCGGCCATCCGAGCCATACCCGCTCGCCTGCTCTTCGTCGGACGCTTGAACGCACAGAAAAATCCGATCGTCCTGCTTCGCGCACTGGCCGAGCTTCCCGACGACATACATCTCGATGTCGTCGGAGATGGACCGGACGCCAGTGCGCTGCATGCACTCGCCGCTCAGCTTGGCATTGCGCACCGCATTGCCTGGCATGGCCATCAGTCACGTGACGCGATGCCGGCGATGTACGCACAGGCCTCCTGCACGCTGGTGCCGTCGCGCGACGAGGGATTCGGCCTCGTGGCCGCCGAGTCGCTGCTCTGCGAGACTCCGGTGGTGGCAGCACGATCGGGTGGGCTGCCTGACATCGTGCGTGATGGCGAGACAGGCGCTTTGCTGACGGCGCTCGATGACCCGTCAGCGTGGAGCGCCGCCATCCGACGTGTCGTCGAGGCCCCGGAGATGCGAGCGACCATGGGAGCCGCGGGACGCGCCCAGATGATTGAAACGGTCTCGCCCGCCGCTGTCGCCGAACGCTACCGGAGCGTGTACGAGACCGCGCGGCGCGGAATCGTACGTGCGCGCTGAGGTCAGAACCGCGCTGCGCATCGCGATCGCGATTGCGATCGCAGCCGTCGTCGTCCGTTTCGTCGCCCAGCAATGGGACGCGATTCGGATCAGTGCCGGTGCCCTCCATCCATCCTGGCCAGGCTTGCTCGGCGCCAGCGCATGCGTGTTCGCGGGCTACGCGGTACTCATCGCATCATGGCGGATTGTGCTGCGCATCTGGTGCAGTCCCCTCTCGCGCACTGACGCCGCGCGCATCTGGTTTGTGTCCAGCCTGGGGAAGTATGTCCCCGGCAAGATCTGGTCGATTGCGGCGATGGCGGTGCTGGCGAAGGAGGCCGGTGCATCGCCAGTGGCGGCAACCGGGTCCGCGATCATCATGCAGCTGGTGAATCTCGCCGCGGGATTCGCGGTCGTGGCGCTGGCCGGGGCAGGGGACCTGCTGGCGGCGTATCCGCTGATCCGCGCCGGCGCATGGGTGACCGTCGCGCTGACCATTGTCGGGCTCCTGATCGGCCCGGCTGTCCTGAGTTGGTCGCTTCTTGCGGCGAGCCGCGTACTGCGGCAACCCACCCCCCAGATCCCGACGATCACGCGTACGACCGTCGCGCTCATTTTTGGTGCCAATGTCGTCGCCTGGATCGCCTACGGGGTCGGATTCGGCATCTTCTGGCGCGCGCTCCTCGGCCACGGTGGTGGCATCTCGCTGGCGGCGCTGGCAGTTTACACCTCGTCGTATCTGCTCGGATTCCTGGCGCTGGTGGTGCCCGGCGGTCTCGGGGTGCGTGAGACCGCACTCACGGGCCTCCTGATTTCGCTGCGACTGGCGACGCCGGCTGATGCGGCGCTGCTCGCGGCCGCATCCCGAATCTGGCTGACTGTGCTGGAAATCATTCCCGGGCTCGCCTTTCTCCCCGGTTCTTCGTGGCGGCGCCGTACTCCCATTTCGACACCCGATGGCCCAGCTGCCTGAAGTGAACCAGAGCGACGTGCTCGAGCCGCGCCAGGCGTGGCTGCTGGCGTTGCTGACGTGCATCGCCGGCACCATGCTGCTGGCCTATCCAGCGCTCAGCGGTCAATTCCTGGTCAATGTCTACAGCGACCAGTACATCGCCGGATACTCCTTCCGTGAGTTTGGCGCACAGGTCCTGCGCGCCACCGGCGGGTTCGCGCTCTGGAATCCGTATCTGTTCGGCGGGATGCCATATGTCGGTGCGATGCACGGCGACATCTTCTATCCGACGGCGTGGATGCGGATGGTGATGCCGACCGATGTGGCAATGACCTGGGGCATGATTCTGCACTACATGCTCGGCGGTTTCGCGACGTACGTCTTCCTGCGGGCGCTTGGATTGAAGTTCGCGGGCGCACTGGTCGGCGCTGTCGCATACATGCTCAGCGGATGGAACGCGTCGTATGTCAATCCTGGCCACGACGGAAAGATCTTCGTCGGCGCCATGCTGCCGCTTGCGATGCTCTGTGTCCTCCGGGGGGTGCGCGACGGCAGGCGGTGGGCGTGGGGCGCGCTGGCGATCGTCGTTGGCCTCGGCATGCTGAGCCCCCACCCACAGCTGATGCAGTATCTGCTGGTCGGCGTCGGAATTTTTGCGCTGTATGTCGCCTTCGGGCTTGGTGCGCGCAGCCCCGATCGTCCGGTCGCGATCCGTCGCCTCGCATTCGCGCTTGGCGCCGTCGTGCTCGGGTTTGCCATCAGCGCGATTCAGTATCTCCCGGTCATGGAGTACACACCATTTTCGCCACGTGCCGGTGGGCGTGACTATGCCTTCGGTACTTCGTTTTCGTTCCCCGTTGTGGAGTTGGTCAACACGCTGATTCCCGAGTTTACGGGGATGCTGGACAAGTACTGGGGCCCGAACCGGATTCATCATCACAGCGAGTATGTCGGCGCAGCGGTCTGGCTGCTCGTGGTGGCAGCGCTCCGCACGCAAGTACGCACGCGGCACGTCATGTTCTTCGCCGGAGTCGCCCTCTTTTTCACGCTCTGGGCACTCGGTGGCGAAACTCCGTTCTACCTGCTGATCTACAACCTCGTGCCCGGCAGCAAGTTCTTCCGCGCACCCAGTACCGTCTTCTTCCAGGCCACGTTTGCACTGGCCGTTCTGGCTGGGCTGGGTGCCGACGGGCTCCTCGACAAGGTCCCATCGCGCCGCTTTCTGATCACGATGGGCGTGACGATCGGGCTGCTCTTCGTCCTCGGCGTCACTGGCGCGCTGACTGCAATCGCGTCAGCGATGGCCGATCCCGAGGTGGCTTCGCTGGTCGCGAACAACGCGGGTGATCTCATGCTCGGCGCCGTTCGCGCCATGACGTTCGCGGCGCTCGCACTCCTGATCGCGGTACTCGTCGGGCGACGCTCACTCGCACCGGCACTCGCCGGGTGGGCATTCGTTGCCGTCGTCACGATTGATCAGGTGTCTGTCATGCGGAAGTACTGGCGATTCCTGCCGCCCGCGAAACAGTCGTTCGCATCAGACGCGGCAATCGACTACATCAAGATGGCGACGACGAGTAATCCTGGGCGAGTGATCGATCGCCCGATCGATGGGAGCTGGGTGCCGCGGGATCCGGGCCTGAACTACAGTGGTTTGATGGCGCACGGCATTCGGCAGGCGAAGGGCTACCATGGCAACGAACTGCGACGGTACGACGACCTGATCGGGCGCGAAGAGGAGGGGTACCCGCAGCTCGGCAACCCGAACTTCTGGGCACTGGCGAACGTACGCTTCTTCCTGACGGACGCAGCGAAGTTCCCGATCGCGGAGGCGAAACTCGTGGTAGGTCCGACGCGCGACGCACACGGATCGACCGTGTACCTCTACGAGCTGCCAGGCGACAATCGTGCCGCGTGGGTGGCGCCGGCCATCATCAAGGCCGCCGACAGCGTCACGCTCACCACCGTCCTCGATCCACGATTCCCGGTCCATTCGGTCGCGATCTTCAGCGACAGTTCCGACGTACAGGCGGTCGCACTGCAGGCACCGCCCGCACCACTCGACCTGCCCGTCGCCATCACACGATACGACGCTGGCGCCATCTCGATCTCGCTTGGTGCTCCAGCGCCGGCCGGCTCGGCACTCATCGTCTCCGAGAACTTCTACCCGGGCTGGACCGCCACTGTCGACGGAAGGCCAGTGACGGCCTCGCGTGCCATGTACTCCCTCATCGGCGTCCCGCTTCCTGCCGGTGCAAGGACGGTCGAGCTGCGATTCGCCAGCGCCAGCTACGAGAGGGGCAAGGCGATCACGCTGGCCGCCGTCGGGCTTTCGCTCATCCTGGCGCTTGGCGGCGTGGCGATGGACCGGAGGAAGACGGCGTGACGGTTGCTGACGCGACTGTTGCGACGCCGACTTCCATGTCTGGAGAGCGTGCGCTGGTCATTGTGCCGACCTTCAATGAGCGTCACAACGTCGCGCGCATCATCGAGGCCGTGCTTGCACAGGACCCGCGCTTGTCGGTCCTCATCGTTGATGATGGCTCGCCGGACGGTACCGGCACGATCGTGGATGAGATCGCCAAGCAGAACGACCGAGTCCATGTGCTTCACCGCGCGAAAAAGATGGGACTCGGCACCGCCTATCTGGCAGGGTTCAAGTGGGCCCTCGCGCGCGACTATGCATTCGTGTTCGAGATGGATGCGGATTTCTCGCACGACCCGAATCACTTGCCTGAATTTCTGCGGAGCATCGCCGACGCCGACCTGGTCCTGGGCTCGCGATACCGCGACGGAAAGGTGACCGTCGTGAACTGGCCGATCTCTCGACTGATCCTGAGCTACGGGGCGAACATCTACGCGCGCACCGTGACGGGTCTCCAGCTGTACGATGCCACGGGTGGCTTCAAATGCTTCCGGCGCAGTGTGCTCGAGGCGATCGATCTGGATGACGTGCGCTCCAACGGCTATGCCTTCCAGATCGAGGTGAGTTTCCGCGCCTGGAAGAAAGGGTTCCGAATCGCGGAGATTCCGATCGTGTTCACGGATCGGACCGAGGGGGAGAGCAAGATGTCGAAACGTATTTTCCGTGAAGCGATCTGGATGGTGTGGCGGCTGCGCTGGTGGTCGATCACGGGACGGCTCTGATGGCGGCGGAAGCCGGGCGGGCCTTCTGGAAAATGTCCGGGTCGGGGAACGACTTCATCTTCTTCGACTCGCGGGGACGGGGCTTATCAGCGGACCCACTCGAAACGCCCGCCGAGATTGCGTCCCTCTGCCGATCCCATCTCGGCGTTGGTGCCGACGGGATCGTCTTCATTGTCGACGCGCCAGGCGTCGCGTTCGGCATTCGGTACTACAACGCAGATGGATCCCGGGCAACGCTCTGCGGAAATGCATCACTATGCGCCGCGCAAAGTGCCGTGATGCTTGGACTTGCGATCCGCGAACAGATGTTTCACTTCATGTCGGACGCAGGCTCCATCGCCGCTTCGGTCGATGGCGGTGGAGCCGCCTCGGTCCGCCTGGCCGCAGTCATGTCATTGGAGACCGCGGCGACCGAGGTGTGCAGGGCCGGCGAACTCCGCATCGGGTTCGCAGTCGTCGGCGTTCCGCATCTGGTCGTGCTGGTGGCTGATCTTTCTGCGGTTGAAGTGGCCCAACGCGGCCGAGACCTTCGGTATGGCGCCGACCGGGCTCCAGCAGGTGCCAACGTCAATTTTGTGACACCCGGTAGTGGGTCGAACGAGTGGCGGATCAGGACCTACGAGCGCGGCGTCGAGGCGGAAACATACGCCTGCGGCACGGGCGCAGTGGCGGCAGCAGCGTGCCTGGCTTCGTGGCGGATGGCGACGGGCGACACTGGAATTCGACTCAGAACGGCGAGTGATCGCGTGCTCACGGTGCGCTTGCCGGAAGGTACGGACGGCGGCTGGAGCGAGCTGTCCGGCGAAGGTCGCATCGTGTTTCACGGCGTGCTCCACGAGTACCGCTGACACGGGCCGAATCAGGGCCGGACGCGCTCAGGGGTCGACGCAGAGCGTCCAAAACGGCAGTCCAAGGCCGTGACGGAGGTGTGACGAGGCATTGGTGGAATTTGTGCCTAACCGACCCGGCTTTCCACAGCAGCGCTCCGAAAGAGGCACTTATCCACAGTTTTCCACCCTCTCTGGTTTACATAATACTTCTTATAGGAAGTAAGGTCGGGCAACCGTGACGTCCTCCGGGAGACAAAAACGCCGGACGCGCGATCCTCGCGCGTCCGGCGTGTCAGGCAACCAGGACGACCTATTGCTTGACGGCCAGCTCGCCAAGTCGGACGTGTGCTTCGGCCGCCAACGGTCCCTTTTCGTCGCGCGAAAGTTCGGTCCAGATTCGAAGCGCCTCAGTCGTATTGCCTGCGGTCATGTACGCCCTGGCAGCGTCCGCCTGACGCTGAACCTTGCCGTCACCGTAGCTCGTCGCGGCCGCCGCCAGGTAGGCTTTCGCCGCGTCGGATGGCTTGTTCAGGCCTTCATAGGCAGCGGCCATGAGTGTTTGCAGCGTGGCACCGAGCCGACTGGCGCCTCCCCCGGCGGACAGCGCCTCGAGCTTCTTCAGCGCGTCAGCGGTCTTCCCCTGCGTCATCAGCGACTGCGCGAGCAGCAGGCTTGCCCGGTCACCGGCTGACGTACCAGCGTATCGCGTCGCAACCTTGTCGAGCTCTGCGACCGCGTTGGTCGGATTCTGCGACGTCGCGGCCTGGGCCTGGAAGAACGCGCGCTCCGCATTCTGGATCTTGGTCTGCGCCGACTTCTGCCATACGAAGCCGCCGACGACCGCCAGCGCGATGCCGCCGACGCCGATCGAGACCAACTTCTGATTCGCCTTGAACCAGCTCGCGAGCGAGTCGAGCCCGCCCTCTTCGAATTCCGACATTGGTACAGGTCTGGAGACGCGGGCGCCGGACGGCACCCAGAGACGGACAGCCCGGACACCGGATCGATGGTGGGGTCCGATAACCTTGCAAGTTGGCGGATATGTTGGCCAAGGACAAGCGCGCCACCCCCTGCAACCAATCCCGGAACCGGTCTACACTCGAATCCGTGACTCTGCACACTGCGGTGTCGTCTCTATGCTGGAGCCCGGTTCGATCGTGTCACCGGACTCCTGAGTGCCCGGTCAGTGTCGTCCGGAATGCTTGCTGGCGAGCCCGCTGTGCGCGACGTCGCGTTCAGGTACCCTTACCTCCATGCCAATGCCGAACTTCCTCGCGTCTGCCGTGCGACGCCTCGCGCTGACGATTGGCGCCGCCGCGGTGCTGATTGCGACGCCGATTCAGGCGTCAGCCGACAAGCCGCGCGGCAAGCGGCCTGTGGCCGCCGCGAATCGCAAGACGCCGAGGCCCGTGGCTGGCAGTCGCGCAAAGGTGGCGACTCGTCGTGCAGCGGCAGCGCGAGCGCGCCGCGTCCGAAACAACCGGAGCCGGCATCGCTACTACGGCCCGATTGTCCCCGATGTCGCGCAGGCGTCGTTCGTCTCGGATTCGGCCGAGGTACTGCGCGATTCGATTGTCTCGCTCGCCCGGCAGCAGATCGGCACGCCGTACGTCTGGGGCGCCGAAACACCCGGACAGGCGTTCGACTGCAGCGGTCTGGTGAAGTACGTCATGTCGTGGTTGAATGTGAGCCTTCCCCGGACCGCGAACGAACAGGCGTACACCGGTATCCGGATCGGCCGTGACCTCGACCGCATGAAGCCAGGTGATCTGCTGACATTCGGCTCTGGGCGCAGGATCACACATATCGCGATCTACTCCGGTAATGGGAAGTACGTCCATGCCAGCCGGCCAGGCGTTGGCGTCGTGGAGAGCATGCTCAATACGAGCGCCTCGCGATTCCGCGGCGCCGTCCGGCTGGTCGCCGATGCCGATACAGCAACCGCGAAGTCAGCACCGATTCCCTGATCCCTCGGTCGCCCGTCCGAACGCCCTCGGCCTGCGCTGAGGGCGTTCCCGTTTTTCGGGGTCGCGGTTGGTCCAGGCGGGCGTCGAGGTCGGTTGTCAGGCTGGATAGCTTGAAGGGGTTGTGACCGCGTAGCACGCGATCCCCCTGCCCTGGAGTTGCATGCGATATCGCGTGCTCGTGACCGACGAAATTGATCCCGATGGACTGGCAGTTCTGCAATCCGAACCGCGGCTGGATGTCGATGAAGTCCCGACCCTGTCTGCGCCTGAACTGCTCGCCCGGATTCCGGAATACGACGCGATCGTCGGTCGCAGCGCATCGCGCATCAGCAGCGCGCTGCTTCGCGCCGGCACGAGGCTGCGCGTCGTGGGTCGCGCGGGCGTGGGCGTCGACAACGTCGACATGGCCACCGCCACCGAACTTGGCGTGGCGGTAATCAATGCGCCGGCAGGCAACACGGTCGCCGTGGCGGAACTGCTCTTCGGGTCACTCATCGCACTGTTCCGGCACATCGTCCGGGCGGACACCTCGATGCACGCCGGCAGTTGGGATCGATCGACCCTGCTCGGCAATGAGCTGAAGGGTCGAACGATGGCGATCGTAGGTGTGGGCCGCATCGGATCGGAGGTCGCGATGCGCGCGCATGCGTTCGGCATGGACGTGATCGGCTACGATCCGTACGTGGGCGATGAACGGTTCCGTGCGCTCCGCATTCAGCGCGCGCCGTCACTCGAAGCGCTGCTGCCCGACGCCGATGTGCTCACGATCCATACACCGCTCACGCCGGAGACGACGGGCATGATGGGCCGTCGTGAACTCGCGCGCATGCCCTCGGGATCGGTCCTCTGCAACCTCGCGCGTGGCGGCATCGTCGATGACGCTGCGCTCGCGCAGGCGCTGCAATCGGGTATTCTGCGCGGCGCCTGCATTGATGCGTTCGCGGAGGAGCCGTTACCGAAGGCGCACCTGCTGCGCTCACTGCCCAACGTGCTGCTGACACCGCACCTCGGCGCATCAACGGCCGAGGCCCAGCGGAACGTCGCGGTCGACGTCTGCGAAGCCGTGCGGGAAGCGTTGCTGCATGGCGAGCTCACCCGATCGCTGAATGTTGCCTCCGTCACGGGCACCGAGTGGCGTGAATTGCAGCCCGCGCTGCTGGTGGCACAGCGTGCGGCGGCGATCGCGCGCGCGCTGCTGCTCGACCAGGGCATCAGCATCATTCAGCGCGTCCGGCTGCGCGTCAGCTCGGACCTGATCGGGGCGGGAGCGGCCTTGCTGTCCGCGGCCTGCGCGGGCATCCTTGAAGGTGTGATCGATGATGGACGACTCAACCTGATCAACGCCCGGTCGATGGCGGAGGCGCGCGGCATCGAACTCTCGATCGGCGAACTGTCCGACATGGACCGCACCGCCACGGTGGACGTGTCGCTGGGCGGCGGTGTTCGCGAGATCGGCGTGGTGGCGATGGCCCCCCCGGGTGGCCCGGCGCGCGTGACACGCATCGGTGCCTTCCACGTCGACGTCACGCCACGCCAGACGATGATCGTCCTGACCAACAACGACGTGCCAGGCGTCATTGGTCGCGTCGGAACTGTGCTCGGTGACGCACACGTGAACATTGCCGAGTACCATCAGGCGCGACTGGCGCAGGGTGGCGAGGCGCTTGCCGCAATCTCGGTTGACGGCATTGTCGCCCCCGCCCTGCGTGCCCGGCTGCTGGCATTGCCGGACGTGCGCACGGCAACCATCGTCCGTTTCGGTGGTGGTACCGCCGAGCGCTCCATCGGAGCATGACGAGCGCGCTGGTCACGACGGACGCAGACATTCGGCTGAGTGTCAGCCGCGACGCCTCCGGTCTGGAACTGATTCCTGATGCCGTCGCGCGGCCGACCTCGCGGGACGAGGTGCTCGCGCTGCTCGCGCAGGCAGCGCGCGACCGAACGCCGGTCACGGCGGCAGGTGGGCAGACCAGTACCACTGCCGCGTCGCTGACCGATTGCGGTCTTCTCCTGTCGATGAAGAACATCGGCGGTATTCGCGATATCGATCCGGTCTCCCGGACCGTCCGCGTCGGGCCGGGTGAACTGCTCGGCCCACTGAAGCGAACGTTGGCCGCCGACGGGTGGTTGCTCGCGCCGGATCCCACCAGTGAGGAGGACTGCACCGTAGGTGGAGCCATTGCGTGCAATGCATCCGGCGCACGATCCCTCAGGTACGGGCCAATCCGCTCGCATGTGCGCGGCTTGACCGTCGCGTTGCTCAATGGCGATGTGCTCGAGTTGCGACGCCCCTCGATCGAGAAGAACACCGTCGGCTATGCGCCGGTGCATGATCTCGTCGATTGGTTCGTCGGCAGCGAGGGCACGCTCGGCATCATTCTGGAAGCGGAGTTGGCACTCCTGCCGCTGCCGGCATGGGTCATCGGGCTCTCGATCCCCTTCCCCACCGAGCAGGCCGCACTGGCGTTCGTCATCGCGGCGCGTGAGTCACACACACTTGCGCCGCGTTGCCTTGAATTTCTCGACGCGGGCGCGATGGCGATCGCTCGACACGCCGCGCAGGATGCCGGCTGGGCAACTCAGGCACAGGCGTTGATCTACACCGAACTGTCCGGGGCAGACGCTGACGAGCCGCCCCTCGATGCGTGGCTCGATCTCGCATCGACGCACGCAGCCCTCGAGGATGACATCCGGGTGTACGATGGCGAAGCGGCGCTGCGTGACGCACGACGGCTGCGTCACGCCATTCCTGCCACGATGCACGAGCGCGCCGCACCGCACCGCGCCAACGGCGGCCGCCGGATTTCGACCGACTGGGCGGTGCCCTATCGTCTGCTCGGTGATGCGTTGGCGGCGTCGCGACGCGCGGTGTCGGAGCGCGGCCTTGCACAGCCAGTGACATTCGGCCACGCCGGCAACGGGCATCCGCATCAGAACTTCATCGCCCGTGACGCGGCAGAGATTACGCTGATCACCGAGGCGGTCAGCGCCACACTTCGCGAGGTGATTGCACTGGGCGGAACGGTGGCGGCGGAACACGGGATCGGCAAGATCAAGTCGCGTTGGCTGCCACTGCAGATGTCCGCCACACAGCGCGCCATCATGCGCGCCGTGAAGCACGAACTCGACCCGCACCATCTGCTCGCGCCTGGCAACATTCTGTGACCGCGTTCCGATCGGTGGTGCTGGACGTCGACTCCACCGTCAGCGCCATCGAGGGCATCGATTGGCTCGCGGAGCAACGGGATGCGACCACGGCGCGTGCCGTTGCCGCGCTCACCGCCGACGCGATGGAGGCACGTGTCTCGCTGGACGATGTCTACCAGCGCCGGCTGGAGATCATTGCCCCCACGCGCGCGGAGATCGCGGCGTTGTCACAGGTGTACATCACGGCGGCGCTGCCGGGTGCTCGCGAGGCCATTGCATCCTGGCACCGTGCCGGTGTTCACGTGCTGCTGGTGAGCGGCGGGTTGCGCGATGCAATTCTGCCACTTGCGGCATGGCTCGAGATCGACGCCAGCGATCTTCATGCGGTTGACGTCGTGTATGATACCGATGGAACGGCCATGCGAATTGTGTCGGGCGCACCGCTCGCGCGACGTGGCGGAAAACCCATCGTCGTGCAGTCGCTGACGCTCGCCCGCCCGCTGCTGGCGGTCGGGGATGGCGCCACCGACGCGGAACTTGCATCGTGTGTCGATCGCTTTCTGGCGTTCACCGGGGTTGTTCGCCGGATCAGCGTCGTCGCTGCTGCCGGTGGCGAAGTCGCAGATTTCGCCAGCCTCACTCCCATCGTGCTTGGATCCTGATGCTGACCAACGGTACCTTCTTTCTGCCTGGCCCGACGGAAGTCAGGCCGGAGATTCTCGCGCAACTCACGCGCCCGATGATCCCCCATCGTGGTGCCGAGTTCGAAGCGATCTATGCCCGCTGCGACGCCGGACTGCGTCCGATCTTTCGCACCTCCCGACCGGTCTACATCGCATCGGCATCGGCCACCGGCTTGATGGAAGGCGCGATCCGCTGCGCTCCGGCCGGTACCGTCCTCGCGCTCGTCAACGGCGCGTTCTCCGAACGATTTGCGCAGGTCGCGGCCAGCTGTGGCAGAGTGGTGGTTCGCGATGAGGTCGCGCTCGGTCAGCACCACCTGCCCGAGCAGGTCGCCGCGTTGCTGCGCGCGTGTGGTGCCACGGTCGTGACGCTGACGCACTCCGAGACATCGACGGGGGCGATGAACGACATCGAGGCTCTCGCCCTCGTGATTCACGCGCATGGCGCGGTGATTCTGGTTGACAGTGTCACCGGACTCGCCGGCGCGCCGCTCGAAACCGATGCCTGGCATCTCGACTTCGCGTTCACAGGCTCACAGAAGGCACTGGCACTTCCCCCTGGGCTCGCGCTCGGTGTCGCCAGCCAGTCCTTCATCGATGCAGCGGCAGCGAACCGCCATCGCGGCACCTACTTCGATCTCGTCGAATTCGAGAAGTACGCGTCGAAGAACCAGACGCCGAACACGCCAGCCATCTCGCTGTTCTTCGCACTGGCGCAACAGGTCGAGGCCATCGTGACCGAGGGCATCGAGCGCCGCTGGGAACGCCATCGGAAGATGCAGGCGCTGACGCTGGGTTGGGTGGAGCGCCTGGCCGCCACCCTCGACGCGGCGTTTGCGCCACTGGCTCCGTCATCCGGGCGTTCGCCCACGGTCACCTGCATCACACTCCCAACGTCGCTGAACGGCAGCACCATTGCTGCTGCCGTCGCCGAGCGTGGGTTTGTGATTGGCGCAGGCTACGGCCCGCTCCGCGAGCGGACGATTCGCATTGGGCACATGGGTGACCATACCGAGGAAGGGCTCCAACGCTGCCTCTCATGCGTCGAGGATGTGCTCGTGTCACAGCTGCGCCGCTGAGCGGGCACGACGGCCCCCTGTTCACGCCCACAACGCGCCAGATTCAGTCGGCCTCGATTCAGTCGCCGTAGCGCGGACGAATCACCGCCATGGCGTCGTCCCAGCTGCGGGCCATGTCCTCGACCGTCTGGCTCACGTCCGGCATGCGACCAGATTGTGGAACCCGCACGAGGCGCTGGTGGAGCGTTCGCGCAGCGTGTGACACGGACCGCAAAGGCGTCACCGCGGCATCGACCGGCTCGCCATGCTGAGCAAGCCAGGAGCAGACGTCGGCGCCGATCTCGAATGACGCGCCACACTGCTGCAGCGTCGCGAACGCCCACCGTTGATAGTGCTCAGCGTCGCCACCCTCGAGCCACGCACCATGCGATCGCAGCGCCTGGCCGAATCGGCGCACCGGGTTGCTGCCCGGAATTCGCGTCGCGTGAAATCGTGCCAACGCAATGGCGAGTTGTTTCCGCTCACTCGAACTGCGGTGCGCGATGCGGTCCAGCTTCACGATCTGCGCGAACGGGGCGAGCTGCGCACTGCCGATGCCTGCCGTGATCAGCGCATCGAGGTCGTCACCCTCAACCTCCGCGCCGACGCGGCCATGCAGGTAGCGGAGCCGGTGCGCGTGCCGATCATACCCCGTGACAGCGATCTGGGTCTTGAGGTGTTCGCGTTGATAGCTGCTGCCGGCCATGTCCGGCAGATGAAAGGCGTCGACCTCCACGATGACGGCGTTGCCGCGATCCAGTTGCTCGACGAGGTGCGCCAGCAGTGGCCGCCAGACGAACAGTTCCTCGACAGCGATACCATAACACGCCCAGAGATCCGTCGTGGCAACACGAGTCTGGGTCCACTGGTCTCCCTCGAAGTCCGCGCAGAGGGATGGCATGAGCACCGGCGCCGGCTCGAGATCGAGCGTGCCCATCAGCCCGATCCAGACATCGAGATGACTGTTCGTCGTACTCCACACGCGCGCACCCTGATGCAGGGCATGCGGTCCCCGCCAGGCCAGTTGTGCCGACCCGACGAAGCCTGGCTGTGATTCAAAATCCGATCGCGCTGCCATGCCCAAGAATCCATCCCTGCGACCGCGGCATCGCGATCACGATTCATTCCAACGGAAGTAGAAGTGCGAACGGTACCACGAAGAACGCGACCGGATTCGCCGCGGGTAAGCCCGCCGCAATCAGGACGATTGACGCAAGATCTGCGTATCAGAAACTTCTAATGAACAGGAAATGACGTCCCGCGGTACCCAGAGACCGCTCGGCCGCACCCCGAAGACGCCTTCACCATCCCATTCATAACCTGGAATACGGGCTTCGCGCCACTTTCAGACCGCCCCGGCGAACTGGGCGCACGTGCCGCAATGCGTCCCCATCACCGCCAACGCCGGCTGGCGGGGCGCAGGCTCAGCCAATGTGCCCCGTTTCGAGCTCAGTGAGTCCGGCCGCGCGATCCCGCGGCGCGTACAGATGCAAACCGCAGGGCACGAATCCCGCCTCTGAGAAGCGTTTTCGGTACCATGCTGCCGGGCGAGGCTCGAGGGCGGCGACATCGCCTTCGATCTCATCGCTCGCTGTGAACACTTCCAGCCACGCCAGCCCGCCGGTGTGTACCTGGAGCGTCTCGAGGGCCGTGCCCAGCGTACGCGCCTGTACGTAATTGAGCACGCCGCAGCAGATCACCAGGTCAAAACCCTCGGGGTGCGACTCATGGAGCCGCAGCGCCTCGAGCGTCTCGACGGAGCCGAGCCGAAGGCCGCGCGTCCTGCCGAATCTGCCGACGGCGTACTCGCTCGGCTCGACACCAACGTAGGTCAGCTTCGGCCTCAGCCCCCGAAGAATCGGCTGCCAGTGCCCCTCCCCCGCGCCAACATCGAGAACGGATCGAATGGGGCGATCGAGCACATACTCGGCAGCCGCCAGCGTAAAATTCACGATCCGCTTGATCTGCGCCGGTGTTCGGACGCGATGCTGACGACTACGGTACCATTTGTCGAAATACGCCTTGTCGTACGCCATGAGGCTGGTCGGGGAAGACATTGTGGTGGCGTGTGATCGTGCGCAGATTCGCCCGACGTGACTCACCCCATGACTGAAGCTGCTCGCGATGGGCTCCGCGCGCGACTGGCTGAGCGACTCCCGCCGCGATGGCGCACACGGTTTGCACCGGCGCCCACTGGATACCTCCACCTCGGCCACGCCGTCAATGCGGTCTACGTCTGGAGCGTCGCGCGTGCCTTTGGAGGCGAAGTCGTACTCCGGATCGAGAATCACGATCGGCAGCGCTCTCGCGTGGAGTACGAGCGAGCGATCCTCGCCGATCTGGCCTGGCTGGGCCTGACATGGGACAATCCCGTCGTCGGACAGCCAGATCCCATCCGGCAGTCTGATCGCACGGAGGCCTATGCACGTGCCCTCGGAGTGCTGGTGCAGTCAGACCGGGTGTACGCTTGCCGATGCTCCAGGCGCGAGATCGCGAGTCACGGTGCCAGTTCCGGGGAACTACGGTACCCGGGGACCTGCCACGCTGCGAATGTTTCCCATGATGAAACGCCGGCACGGCGCCTCTGGCTCCCCGACACTGCCGTGCGATTCGACGATCTGCGCCACGGACCCGTGACGCAGGTGCCGTCCGAACAGTGCGGCGATCTGCTGCTTCGCGATCGACTCGGGCAATGGACGTACCAGTTCGCGGTCGTGTGCGATGACATCGAGTTTGGCACCGACGTGATCATCCGGGGCGATGATCTGCTTGCATCAACCGGGCGACAGATGCTGCTGCATGAGCAGCTGGGGCGTGTTGCCTCACCACTCGTCCTGCACCATCCACTGGTTCTCCATCCAGATGGAAAGAAGCTCAGCAAGTCGAGCGGTGACACCGCGCTGCACGAGCTTCGCGCTATCGGCTGGACGCCAGAACAAGTGCTCGGTCATGCCGCCTGGCGTGGCGGATTGCAGGGGAGTCCGGCGGAGATGAGTGCGCCGGACCTCGCATCCCTGTGGCATCTGCCATGATGAGTTCCACGTGGCAGCTGTTCCTGCTCGGGCCGCTGCGCCGCTAAGTTGCGACGATGCGGATAGGCAACGGGTGAGAATGACGGGTAACTCCGCACTCCAGGAGCTTTTCGACTCCTGCTGCGCCGCTGAGCTGATGGCCGACGGAATCCGGTTGTCGGCGACCGCGCTGCATCATGGTGCGGACGATTGGGCGCGCGCCCTTCGGCGGGCCGGCGTGACGCGTGGCGATCGAATTGTGTGCGCGTTGCCGAACGGCGCCGCACTCGCGCAGCTCCTCGTCGCCGCGCTGGCGGATGGCATCACGTTGGCGCCGGTTCCGCCGCACAAGGATGTCGTACCGCTGCTGGAGTCGCTCGATGCCAGGATTGCGATCGCACTGGAGTCGACCCATCGACACGTCGCGGTTCCGTCGCGAACCGGCGGCCCCCCGGGGGGGCCGATGTATCCTCGCGCCTCCGCTGTGCGGTCTGACTCG
>CAYMQV010000033.1:28418-29909 GCA_964392395.1 uncultured Gemmatimonadaceae bacterium | reverse complement strand
ATTTCACGCACGCGGTCGATCGGCTGGCGCAGGGTGTGCGGCAACGCGACCCCAAGCGCACGATTGCCACGCGCGTCGTGTATGGTGGAACCACGCGTCAATCACGGGGCGACACGCAGCTGCTGCCGTGGCACGAGATCGACCAGCTCACCATGACCCACGCGAGTGCAGCACCGTGAATGATATTGCGGCACGTCTGAGCGCGGCGCCTGGGGCTGACGGGGGCCGTTGGTGCGGACCGCGTGGCCGTGAGCACGGCGCTGTTCTTGTACCTCATCGAGGAGCATCCGCGCTTCCTCGCTCCCGCGCGCGCCTTCTTCGCGAAGTCCCACAAGGGCGAGACCGAGATCGTGACGCCGGCGTTGACGCTGCTCGAGGTGCTGCTGATACCCGTGCTCTCGGGTGATCAGCGGATGCCGATGCCTGCCGGCTGGTCTCCGCTGCCTACCTCGCCAGCCAAAGCCCCCGCCCCGGCGCGCCGGCTGGCTCGCCATCACGATGCACCACCTCGCCACGCGACAGCGTCAGCTCCGGCCAGCCGCGGATCCGGCGCCCCTCATACGGCGTGTAGTCCATGTGATCGTGCTGCATCGCCTGCGTGACCGTCACTTCGCGATCCAGATCCCACACCACGATATCTGCATCACCACCGAGCGCGATCGTACCCTTGCGAGGCGCGAGCCCGAAGCGTTGGGCCGGCACCGTACACCCGAGCGCCACCGCTCGTTCGAGTGAGATGCGTCCGCCGTGCACGCCTTCGCTGATCAGGAACGGCATTCGCATTGCGAGCCCAGGCACACCATTCGGAATCCGCGAGAACGGCGCGTCTGTTCCGAAGGCCTGCTTCCCCTGCTCGTCGTTGAAGCGATACGGTGCGTGATCGCTGGAGAACACGTCAAGTGTTCCGTCGGCGAGCGCGGCCCAGAGTGCCGCCTGCGCCGCGGCGTCACGTGGGGCCGGGCTGAACATGAGCTTCGCCATTTCGAAGCTGTCATGCGCCAGGTCGTCCGCGGTGAACGCCAGATACTGCGGACAGGTCTCGGCAAACACCGTCACGCCGCGGGCGCGGGCACGCCGGATCTCGTCCAGCACCTGCGCCCCGGATACATGAAAGACCATCAGCGGCACACCGATCATCTCGGCGAACATGCAGGCGCGATGCACCGCTTCCCGCTCGACGAACTCCGGCCGCGCCGCGACGTGCCAGCGGGGTGACGTCTTGCCCTCGGCCAGCAGCCGCTGCGTCAGCCACTGGATGGCCTCATGATGCTCGGCGTGCACGATCGGCAGTGCACCATGCACGCGCGCCAGCTCCATCACCGCCAGCATCTGCGCGTCATTGAGCCGGATCTTCTCATACGTCATGAACAGCTTGAGCGACTTGTGCCCTTCCGCGATGAGGGCCGGCAGCTCCTGCTGCATCACGATGTCCGTGGGATCACTCACGATGAGGTGAAACGCATAGTCGATCACTGCGTCACGGGCGGCGCG
>CAYMQV010000033.1:0-28318 GCA_964392395.1 uncultured Gemmatimonadaceae bacterium | reverse complement strand
GTCGCCGAGTGCTACGATGATTCCATCACGGATGCCGATGTCGGCGTTCCACTGCCGATCGGCGGTGACGATCCGGCCACCGCGAATGGCGACGTCGAGTTCGGGCGTCACGCCGTCACCGGGCGTCCAAGCGCCATCGCCAGCCGTGCCAGCAGTCGATCGATCTCGAAATGATCGGCTGCGGTCAGCCGGGGACCCGGCGCGCGAACCACACCGTGCGCGATTGCACCGCGACGCCGCAGGATCTCCTTGCGCACCGCCAGGCCGTAGCCGGGCTGCAGCTCATACGACACGAGCGGGAGATAGCGTTCATAACAATCCTCCGCGCCATCCACATCACCCGCCTTGTGCCGCGTGTAGACCTCGACCAGCATCTCGGGAAAGCTGAACCCGGTCATGATGCCATCGGCGCCGCGATGCAGCGCATGCGGCAGAAAGATTCCCCCGTTGCCGACGGTGACGCTGCTGCGCCGCAGCGAGCCTGCACCTTCCGCGTTGCGAATCGCGGTCACCTTGTCGAGGCCCGGATTGTCTTCGGCCTTGAGCATCACGATCTGCGGGTGGGCCGCGATCAGCCGAGCCCAGAGTGACGCGCCGAGCCAGACGTTGGTGGAAGGGGGATAGTCCTGATACACGATCGGCACGTGCCCCAGTGCGTCACACACAGCCCGCACGTAGTTCGCGATCTGATCGTCGGTGCGCAGGCCGGTGATCGGAGCGACCATCACCGCCGACGCTCCCTCGCCCATCGCCACTTCACTCAACGCTCGCATCTGCGTCAACGACGTGCCGCTGACGCCGACGACGACCGGAACCCGTCCCGCGATCCGCTTGGTCGCGTGTCGCACCACGGCCTCACTCTCCGTGTCATCCAGCTTGTTCGCCTCACCCATCATCCCAAGCAGCGTGATGCCATGCACACCATGACCGAGGTAGAAATCGAGCAGGCGATCGAGGCTCGTCCAATCGATGGCAGCGGTGTCGCTGAACGGCGTGGCCGAGATCACGTACACACCGCGCGCGGTGGTATCCATGCGTGCGCCGCGCGCGTCAGCGGTAGGGTGTGGCATTCGGATCGGTCACCGTGGGGGAAGAAGCGCGCCAGCGAGGCGTGCGGTCAGGGATTGAGCGGAGACGACGGGACGACGACAACGGTCAGCGACACGCTGCGTGTACTCGTCGCCGTGACCCATGCAGTCGAGGATAACCAACTCCGGAGCGGCGAGGCGCATCGTCTCCGCCGCGGCATCGATCTCGTGCTCGGCGACCGGTGATGCGCACGCCATGACCGGATCGAACCCATCGCTGCGCCATTTGGCTTCGGCGGCCGCGAGCTGGCCGGCGATTGGCGACACCACACCGATCCGACGTGACCGAACCATGGCCCGCACTGCGGCAGGCAGTATCAGGCCCGGCAGCAATACTGGCACCGCACATGGTACCTCGGGAAAGGCGCCGGCACACGCCACGACGATCGCGTACACGCCTTCGACAGCGAGCGACTCGGCCACGACAACCACGCGCTGATGCACCCTCGCCATCGGCAGTTCGGATGACGCGCCGTTGCGCAGGCGCACCAGCAACGGGTAGTCACAGCCAGGGGTTGCCAATTCGGTGATGGCCGCCACATCGAGATCGTCGAGCGCACCGCGCACGAGAACTTCTGCGTGCGGTGCTTCGCGCGCGAAGACGGCATGGAGGTCGGGACGCGGCGACTGGCCGATCGTGATGACGCCGAGGCGCGGAAGCATCTGCGAAGGCTAACGCGCGTTCGCAGTCACGGCAGCGCTCTCATCGCTCGCCAAGCCGGTATCGACTGCGGCGCCAGAGCTGCGCCCGCTCGCCAGCGTTGCCGCCGTGAGGTGTGCCGTGACATTGGCGGTGGTCTTGAAGATATCGGGAATCACGTCCACGGCGATCAGGATCCCCACGGCTTCTGCGGGCAGGCCCAGATCCACCAGCACGGGCGCCAGGATGAAGAGGCTTCCCGACGGGATACCAGGCACGCTGAAACTGAGCAGCGTCGAGGTGACGATGACCATCGCCAGCGTCGCGACGCTGATCTCCACTCCATACAGCTTGCCAAGAAAGATCACGCCGACCACCCATGCCATCGGCACATTGACGCGAAAGATCGAGACGGCAAGGGGCAGCACGAATCCGCTGGCGGCAGCGTCGAGGCCCAGTCGTTCCCTGGCCGCTTTGATCATCATCGGCAACGCACTCAGCGACGAACGTGATCCGGCCGCAAGTGCCTGTGCGGGCGCTGCCGCCGCCAGGAATCGGCGTAACGGCATGCGGCCGATGAGCGCCACCACCGGATAGAGCAGCAGGGTGAAGACGATCAGCACCAGCGACAGCGTGACGATGTAGCGAGCCAGCGCACCGACGCTCGAACTGCCCAGCCGTGCCCCAAGCGCGAAGGCCAGCGCCAGTACGCCGATCGGCGCGGCGGCGACGACCCAGCCGACGACCACCAATAGCGCATCGGAGACGCCACGGCAGAACGTGATCACGGCGTCACGACGGTCCTGTGCCACGCGTTTCAGCGCGAAGCCGAGCGCGAGCGAGAAGACCACCAGCGGCAGAAGCGCGCCATCGGCCGCCGCCTTCACAGGATTGGACGGAACCATCTCGATGATGCGTTGGCCGAGGCTGGGGAGCGTCGGTGTGCTGCCAACGGTCGTCGCCGTGGCGCGGATCCGCAGTGCCACATCGGCCGGCAGAACGAAATCGGCGAAGGCGATCTCACCGATGACGAGCGCCAGTGCACCGCCACTGACCAGAAGCGCGACGAACACGACCACGGCACGACCCATTGCCCGTCGCAGCTCGGACGACGCGCCAGTTCCCGCTACCGACGCGATCGTCAGCGCGGCGACGAGGGGAATGACCGTCATCCGGATGGCGTTGGTCCAGAGTGTGCCAACGACGTCGGCCACCGGAACGAGGCGTGCGAAGGCGACGTCACCCAGCGTGGCCACACCCATGCCGAGCGCCAGTCCGAGCGCGAGTGCGAGCAGCACACGGAACGACTGACTACGCATCACGTCGCGCCAGAATGCCGTCGGCCTCCAACTGCGATGCAGTCACGGTGCCGGGCGGAATCGGGTCGGCGACAGGAAGAATTCGGGGGCTCGGCATGCCGAAAGCTGAAGTTGCGCGCCCGCTCCCGCTACCACTCATCGCCAATCCCGTCGATGCGCCGGAGGTTGCAGGGTATCCGCAATCCGGTTCCGGCCATACCGTAGTGGCATCCGGCAACGCCGCCTGTTGCGGCCGATGCCAGTGGTTGCGAACGCGGGACGGTGCCTCGATCGGACATCTGCCGCACACCAAGGTTCCATGAACGTTCATCCCTTGCCACGAACACCCATGTCCACGGTTCGTCATACTGCCGGCGCGATGCTGGCTCTGGTCGGCCTGATGGCTCCGATGTCCGCCCTGCTGGCGCAGGCACGCGTGGCGCCGGCCACCGCTACCCGAGCTGGCGCCACATCGCCCAAGGCGGACAGTGCGCCGCCTGGTCCGTCGCTCGACGGCCTGACGTGGCGCAGCATCGGACCCGCGACGATGTCGGGCCGCATCAGCGATCTGGCCATTCACCCGCGGACGCCGCGCACCTGGTACGTCGCCGCCGCCAGTGGTGGACTGTGGAAGACCACCAACGCCGGCACGACGTTCACGCCGGTGTTCGATGGGCAATCGACATACTCGATCGGCGCGGTGACCATCGATCCGGGCAACCCGCATGTGGTCTGGGTGGGATCGGGCGAGAACAACTACCAGCGCGCGGTCGGGTATGGCGACGGTGTGTACAAGTCGGTCGACGACGGCAAGTCGTGGACGAACGTCGGACTCAAGACGTCGGAACACATCGGTCGCATCGTCATCGATCCACGCAACAGCAACGTGGTGTATGTCGCGGCGCAGGGGCCGGTCTGGCGTTCGGGTGGCGAGCGGGGGCTCTACAAGACGAGTGACGGCGGCAAGACGTGGATGCGTATCCTGGGCGGCGGCGACTGGATCGGCGTCAACGACGTGCAGCTCGACCCGCGCAACCCGGACATCCTGATTGCCACCACGCAGGTGCGACAGCGTCGCGTCTGGGGACAGGTCAGCGGCGGTCCGGAAAGCGCCATTCACCGCTCCACCGATGCCGGCGCCACCTGGACGAAGATCACCCTCGGATTACCCACCGAAGAACTCGGGCGCATCGGCCTCGCCATCAGTCCGAAGGACCCGGATGTGGTCTATGCCGTGATGGAAGCGGCGAACAACCGTGGTGGCGTGTATCGCTCCACCGATATCGGCGCCAGCTGGAGTCGCATGGGTGACGCATCGACCAGCGGATTGTACTACGCCGAGATCACCGCCGATCCGCACAACGTGGACCGGGTGTATCTGGTGGACACGTACAACATGGTCAGCGATGATGCAGGGCGGACATTCCGTCGGCTGGGTGAGCAGTACAAGCATGTCGACAACCATGTGATCTGGATCGACCCTGCCGATGCCAATCACTACCTGGTTGGCTCGGACGGCGGATTGTACGAATCCTTCGATCGCGCGTCGACATGGAATTTCTTTCCGAACCTGCCGCTGGCGCAGTTCTACAAGGTGGCGGTCGACGACAGCGAGCCATTTTACCGGGTGTACGGCGGGACGCAGGACAATGCGACGTTCGGCGGACCCTCGCGCAACAACACGCTGCACGGCGTTGCGAACGCTGAATGGCAGATGGTGGTCTTCGGCGACGGCTTCTCGGTGCAGATCGATCCGACCGATCCGAATACGGTGTACGGCGAATGGCAGAACGGCGGGCTGGTTCGGCATGACCGGCGCACCGGCGAAAACACCGGCATTCAGCCGCAGGTGGCGCCGAACGAGGCACCGAATCGGTGGTACTGGGATTCACCGCTGCTGATTTCGCCGCACAATTCAAAGCGTATCTGGTACGGATCACAGCGGCTCTGGCGTTCCGACGATCGGGGCGAGTCGTGGAGCATGAAGTCCGGTGACCTGACACGAAATATCGATCGCTCGCAGCTTCGGCTGCTCGGCCGGCAGCAAAGTGTCGATGCCATTGCGCGCAACGGCTCCACCAGCTTCTTCGGGTCGATCATCACCATCACCGAGTCGCCGAAGGCGGAGGGGCTGCTCTACGTCGGCACCGATGATGGTCTCGTGCAGATCACCGAAGATGGCGGGGCGAACTGGCGGAAAGTCGCGACGTTCCCCGGCGTGCCCGATACGACGTACGCCATCCAGCTGGTGGCCAGCCGGCACGATGCGAACGCGGTGTATGCGGTGTTCAACAATCATCGCTCTGGCGATTTCGCCCCGTACCTCCTCATGTCGGCAGATCGCGGACGGACGTGGCGGAGCATCGCGGCAAATCTTCCCACGCGCGGCGCGCTGTACACGATCGCGGAAGATCCGGCGGTGAAGGGGCTGCTTTATGTCGGTACGGAGTTCGGCGCATTCGTCTCGCTGGATGGCGGCGCCCGCTGGCGTCCGCTGACGGCAGGCTTGCCCACGATTCAGGTGCGCCATCTGGTGGTACAGGAGCGCGAGGGTGATCTGGTCGCGGCGACATTCGGACGTGGCTTCTACATCCTCGATGATCTCACACCGCTGAGAGTCGCCGCGCGCGACGGTGCAGCACTGTCCGCCATCGCGTCCGGCAGCGCGACGTTGCTGCCGATTCGGAAGACACCGATGTTTCTGCCGGCGCAGCCATACATGGGTGGCGCCGGCCCCGGTTTCTTCGGCGCGCAGCACTATGTGGCACCGAACCCTCCGCACGGTGCCGTCTTCACCTACTGGCTGCCGAAAGAGCTGAAGACGAAGAAGGCGGTGCGACAGGAGCGCGAGAAGCCACTGGTGAAGGATGGCAGGGACGTTCCCTTTCCCGGCTATGATGCGCTGCGCGCTGAAGATCGCGAGGAGGCACCAGAGGCCGTACTGACGGTGCGTGATGCGGACGGTCGTGTGGTCCGGCGATTGAATGGACCGGTGAAGGCCGGTTTCTCGCGCGTGGCCTGGGACCTGCGATTTGCAGCACCGGCGTTGGCCGCGCCACGTACGCCCGAGAGCGACGATGACGGCCCGCAGGGACCAGTCGCGGCGCCAGGCACCTACAGCGTCACGCTGGCGCTCCGACAGGACGGCCAACTGCGCGAGATCGCGACGCAGTCGTTCGACGCTGAACCGCCCGCCGCACTGGCCGGGACCACGGTGCGCGACGGTGCGACGCGCGACTTCCGCGTCGAGTCGGCGCGACTGCAGCGTGCGGTATCGGGGGCTGTGGCCTTGCTCGCCGAAACGTCACTGCGGCTGACGCAGCTCAAGCGCGCGATCGATGCCGCACCGTCAGACACGCGAACACTGGCCGCAACGGCGCGCACCCTCGAGCAACAACTGGCCGACCTGCGCACGGCACTCACGGGCGACGCGACGATCTCGCGCCGCAACGAGCCGACGCCCGCGAGCATTGCGGCACGCGTGAGCGAAGTGGTTCGCTACCACTGGAACGGCAGCGGCGCACCGACGGCCACGCAGCGTCAGAGCATCAAGTGGGCGAGTGACGCGTTCACACCGGTTCGCGCTGCACTGGAGCAGTTGGTTGAGCGGGATCTGCGTGCGCTGGAAGCCGCCGCCGAAGCCGCCGGCGCGCCCTGGACGGCGGGACGGGTGCCGAAGTGGCCGTGAGGCGCCTCTGGCCTTCAACGTGATGGTGTTCAGCCCGCACGCATCACCGGAGGTGCTCCCACGCCAGCGACGCGATCTCGCCCAGCGCCTGCCCGGCCACGATCGCCGGATCGCCTTTCGCGACTGCCAGATTGTTCACATACACCGCAAAGGCGATCCGGCGGCCGCTCTTCGCCGTGAAGTAGCCCGCCAGCCCCTTGCCGGTCACCAGCGTTCGCTTGTTGAGGGGATCGTAGGTTGCGAAGGTGCCCGTCTTCGCGAACACCTTGCCGGCGCCGGCCGACGTGACCTGAATCGTGGCGAGCGTCCCGTCCCTGCCGAGGATCGGCAGTGCGGATTGAAACGCCGCCGCCCATGGCCGGGTTGCTACGAGTGCGAGATACCGGCTCATGAAGCGCGGTGAGAAGAAGGCGTCGCCACCGGCGCCGTCGCCCTGCACCGCACCGTCGAGATCGAGCCCTTCGCGCTGCAGCCACTCGCGTGCGAGGTCAAAGCCATTCTTCCCCGAGGTCCGCGACGCGGGCAGTGCGCCCAGCAGCAGGGGAAAGTTGCTCGCGTGCAGGTTCTGACTCGTCTTGAGCAACACCACCGCTTCAGCCGTCAGCGCCAGCGACACATGTTCCGCCACCATCAGCGAATCGGCGTAGAATCGCGACAGCGCCGCGAGGTCCAGCACCCGCTGACCGAGCCGCGGCAGCACCCTCACGCCGGCGTCGCCGAGCACTTCACTGAGGGTGATTTCGCCAAAGCGTCGCGGCGATGCGACCGTCCACCGCATGTTGACCGGCGCACCACGTGGCACACTGCCCGTCATCACCAATACACGATGGTCGACGCTCCCGCTGTCTTCCGTCGTTCGCACCGAATTCGCGACGCCCGAGTCCGAGGTGGACAGCATCGCCTGCACGGTGAGGTAACTGGTGCGTGGCGAGACCACCACGCCTGCCGGATCGCCCGCGCGCGCGCCCGGCGTGACCACGACATCGACCACGTTGTCGTTCACGACCATGGGCGACAGCACGACGTTGGTGCCGAGCTCACGATCTCCTTCCGTGAACAACGAGGCGTCGACGATGAGCTGTCCCGTGACCGACTTGATTCCTCGCGAAGCAACCTGCGTCGCGATCTCACGGAGCGTGCGCAGCGGATCGCCGGCCGCCGGGACGCCACCATACGAATGGTCGCGATCGACGAACGCGTAGCTCCCGTCCGGTCGCCGACGGCCCGAGAGGTTCGGGTCACCGCTCGCAACGAGCACCAGATCGCCTTCGAGCACACCGTTCCTGATCGGCCCGGTGCGATAGACGCGTGTCCGGAATCGATGGTCAGCGCCAAGCACTTCGATCGCTGTGCCCATCGTCAACAGCTTGGTGGTGGACCCCGGGACGAACAGGCGGTCGCCATTCACACTTGCGAGGACCGTCTTCGCGTCGAGATCGTAGAACTCCATGCCCCAGCTCGCGTGGGCGAACTCGGGCCGATCCATGACCGCTCTGATACGGGCGTCGGGGGCAGGTTGCGCGAGCGCGGTGGCGACCGCACAGCATGAAGCCAACATGACGGAGCGGTACACTGGCGGCGTCCACGGGAGGGGGTGATGTGCGTACGTGCGTGGAGTGTGCCGTGCGGGGGCGTGACGGGCAAGCCTCCGCTCGTGACCAGCCATTCGTAAACGAGAAAACGGCCTGGGCGTTCACACATTCGTGTGCTCACCGCACGCGCGAAGAAGTGCCTTCGGGAAGGGCCGAGTGGAACACTTCAATCGGCGAGCGATGGGATGGCACAACCGTCGTACGCCCACGATCTTCACGACAGTTCCCGCCGAGCAGCGCGACCCATGTTTCCGAATGGAGTCATCGAATGCATCCACGCCTCTCCCGACCCAGCGCCGCCCTCTGGCTGGTGCTCGCGATGCCGCTGCCGTCGGCGTGCGGCAGGGCCCCAAGTCCGGTTCTCGCGATCCCGATCCGCTCAGACTCCCTCCGCGGATTCTCCGCCATCGCCGCCGCCAACGAAATGCGCCTGGAAGCGGATTTAGCGCGGAGCCTGAGCCGCGACTCCACGGGACGGTTTTTCCGTTACCTGACCGACGAACCACACCCTGCGGGTTCGGTGCGCAACAAGGAGCTGGCAGACTTCATCGCCGACCGCTACCGCGCCTGGGGACTCGATCACGTGCAGTTGCACCGCTATGACGTGCTGCTGCCGTGGCCGCGTGAGGTGAAGGTGACCATGACCGCGCCGACGGTCCATGAGGCAACCCTTCGCGAGGATGCGTATCCGCAAGACCCGCACACGTCGAAGGACGCCGGCATCACCTACCTTGGCATGAGTGCGTCAGGCGACGTGACCGGCGAACTGGTGTACGCCGCAAGCGGCAATCCGTCGGACTACGACTGGCTCGAACGGCAGGGCGTGAACCTCGAGGGCAAGATCGCGCTGGTGCGGTACTCGGTCCCATACAGCTACCGTGGATTCAAGGCGTTGACCGCCGAGAAGCGAGGGCTGGCCGCAGTGCTGATCTACTCGGATCCGGCCGAGGATGGCTTTGTGAAAGGGCCGACCTTTCCGAACGGTCCGTGGGGGCCGGAAAGCCACATCCAGCGCGGCGCCATCACCTACGATTTCATGGTCGCCGGCGATCCGCTCACGCCGGGGTACGCCTCGGTGCCTGGCGCGCCGCGGATCAAGGCCAGTGATGCGCTGTCGGTGCCGAAGATCATGATGGTGCCCATGTCGTATCGTGATGCACGTCCGCTGCTGCAGGCGCTCGGTGGTCCTGATGCGCCGGCGTCGTGGCAAGGGGCGATGGGCTTCACGTACCGCGTGGGCGCTGGTCCGGCGACGGTGCGTGTGAAAGTCGACATGGACGACGCGACGCGACCGATCTGGGTGGTGGAAGGTCGCATCACCGGGACCGACGAGCCGGAGAAGTACGTCGTGCTTGGCAACCATCGCGACGCCTGGGTGTTCGGCGCCGTGGATCCGTCGTCCGGCACTGCCACGCAGATGGAACTGGCGCGGGCACTCGGTGCGCAGGCACAGGCTGGCCGTCGTCCCAGGCGAACCATCGTCTTCGCCAGTTGGGACGCGGAAGAGTGGCATCTGACCGGATCGACCGAATGGGGCGAGCAGTTTGCGGACGACCTCCGGAAGAACGCCGTCGCGTACCTCAACGTGGATGGGTCGACCAGCGGTGCGACGTTCGAAGCCGGCGCCATCGCGAGCCTGAATCCGCTGGTGGCGCAGGTGGTGCGCGACGTGAAGGATCCGGGCGACGGCGGGACGGTGCTCGAGTCGTGGGGCCGTGCGCTTCGAAAGGAGAAGCGCGACGCGACCATCGGCGGCGGTGCGACGCGCGAGACGGTGGCGAAACGACCGATCGACTATCCCGGCAACGCGCTCGGCTCAGGTTCAGACTATACCGTCTTTCTCAACTTCCTCGGTCTGCCGATCGTCGAAATGAGTTTCAACGGTCCGTATGGCGTATACCACTCCGCGTACGACAACGCATACTGGATGGAGCACTTCGGCGACCCGGGCTTCCGCTACATGACGGCGATGTCGGAAGTGTGGGGGCGGATGGCACTCCGTCTCGCGAACGCCGAGCACTTTCCGCACGACTTCGTGCTCTATGCGGACCGCGTCGGCGGATTCATCGATGCGCTGTCGGCGCTGCCAGGCGCGAGCGGACGGCTCGATCTGACGTCAGTGCGCGCGGCGCGGGATCGCTGGCACAGCGCGGCGCTGACGCTCGAACGTGCACTGGCAGCGACGCTGGCGTCGCCGCCGTCGGCTTCACGCACGCGACAGATGGCGGCGACGAACGAGGCGATGCGATCAGTCGAGCAGACGCTGCTCACCGCCGAGGGCATTCCGGGCAGGCCGTGGTTCCGGCACGTGCTGTACGCGCCGCGCTATACCTACGCCGCGATGACACTGCCCGGCGTGGAGGAAGCAGTGGATGCGAGCGACTGGGAACGGGCAGGCGCGCAGCTGCGTGTCGTTGCCGCCAGGCTGAATGCGGCGGCGGCGGCGACCGCCCGAGCGGCTGAGCTTGCACGTTGACGACCGCCGCGAAATCGGCACCCTGAGACGGTGTGCCGCTCGTGGGGCGGCATGGGCGGTCTCTGACGCCGAAGCCACGAGCTTGACAGGACGTACCATACCATACAGTATTGTTTGCAAATGGAGACAACCTTGAATATCCCGCTGATCGTCGCCGGCATCCTCGCCCTCGCCGTCTGCCTGCTGCACCTGATCCTCGGCGGACGCGATATCGTCCGACCGTTCCTCGCCGTCGATCACGTGCCCGCTGTGCCCCGATACACGATGTACTTCTGCTGGCACCTGGTGACGCTCTCGCTGGCTGGGATGGCCGCGGCGTTCCTGGTCGCCGCGCGCCCTGGCGGCTCCCCCTCGCTGGCAGGCTTCGCCACCGTCGGCGCTGCGAGTTTCGCCATCCTCAGCTTCGTCATGAATGCCCGCCTCCGGCTGTCGTTCGCGCAGCACCCGCAGGGGTTTCTCTTCGTGCCGGTCGCGGCATTCGGCGCGGTCGGGCTCTGGGGCGCCTGACGTTGCGGCTGACCGATACCGATTGGCTGGCCCTCGGCCTGCGCGCGCTGGCCGACGCCGGACCAGAGGCGCTGACGATCGATGCCCTCTGCCGCCGTGCCGATCGATCGAAAGGGTCGTTTTACCATCACTTCGAGTCCATTTCGGTGTATCGCGAGCGACTCGTTGCGTACTGGCGAGAGCGCGACACCGAGGAGATCATCCGGCTGGCGTCGGCGCAGCGCGAAGCGACGGGTCAACTCGATGCGCTGAATCGCATGACCAGTCATCTGGACATGCAGCTCGAGCAGGCGATGCGCAAGCTCGGCGCGCAGGACCCGACCGTTGCGCGCGTCATCCGCGAGGTGGATCGGAGGCGCACCGGCTTTCTCGTCCAGCTGCACCTGGCAACCGGCGATTTCGCGCCGGACGATGCCGAACTGCTGGCGCAGGTCTCATACGCCGCCTTTGTCGGATTTCAAGTGATAGCGCCAGAGATGAAGCCCGAAGTGAGCCAGCAGGCATACCTGCGATTCATGCGGTTGCTGACGCGCAGCTGAGGGCGCGCCATCCGAGATGGAGGGCGCATCACCATGATTCCAGGAACTGTCGCGTCGCCGACACGCTCGACGGGGTGATGTCGTCGCGCGCCGGCGATGGCCATCTGCGACGATCGCGCCCGTCACCGCATCGAGTTGAGTCCGAACATGTTGCCCTCGGTATCCATGCAGAGGGACACCCAGCCAAACGCACCGATGGAGAACTTCGGGCGAACGATCGTGCCTGCGGCAGACGCCACACGGGATTCCTCCACGGCGCAGTCTTCCACGGCGAAATACACCATCGTTCCACCGATGCCGGGGTGCCCATGGGCCGATTTCACCAGCGCGCCCGAGGCGCCGTATGCTGCCATGTTGGCCGGAAACCCACGCATGACGGTTTCTCCCGTTGGGTCACTGATCACTTCGAGCGCCTGCTGAAAAACACTCTCGTAGAAGGTGGCGGCTCGATCCATGTCGTCGACGTAGAGGTCGAACCATCCGATGGCGTTTGGTCTGTCCATGTCTATCTCCAGAGTTGTGTGTGGAGTGGACATGCTAGCCATCCGCGGTCAGCGCGTATTGTAGAAATCAGACATCGAAACGATCGCGGTACTTCACGGGCGTAAACCCGGTGGCCGCACGGAACGCGTGAATGAAGTGTGACTGGTCGGCGTACAGGTCCAGATAGTGCCTGCGAAACGATGCCTGGACCCGCAGCACCTTCAGCAGATCATGGGGAGGCAGACCAATCGTTCGCTTCAGCGTTCGCTGCAGCTGGCGCGCGGACATACCGGCCAGCGCCGCCATGTCCGCCACCGATCGCACGTCGTCGAGATGCCGCAGGATCCGTGCAGTAATCTCATTCGGCACGACATGTCGACGCTCGACACACCACGTCACCAGCTCGGCGAGCACGCACGCCTGGTCGGCGAACGCGACACCGACGAGTCGCTCGTTGGTTGAAACGAGTGGGAGCGTCCCGCGGTACGGCGTCCCGACGTAGGAGTCGACGATTTCCGCCGGATCCCCCTGCCAGACCCCCGGAAAGAACTGAATCCCGACGTAGTGAAACCAGGTGCCAAGGTTCAGTACTTCGGCCGTGGTGCGGAGCGCCGTGATGCCAGCAATACTCGTCTCCACCTGGTTGAACAGCAGGTTGACGCACGCGTCGGGCAAGGCGTGATAGTGAAAATCATCCGTGAGGCGTGTGAGCGTTCGCAATTCCCAGAAGCAGTGCACCAGTTCCGAGAGGTGTCGTGGCGGTGCCACCTCTGCGTACTGTACGAACTGCACCGCCTTCGGGATACCGTCGCGAACGGGCGTGTACATCGGAGCGGAGTTCAGGCAGGTCCATCGAGTCGCGTGCGCCGTCGGCCGGCGCGGTGAAGCCGAAATCTCGCCGACACACCGGCGTGGCGGAATCCCACCGGCCACCAGGCCTCAGAAACGACCGAAGCGGAGGGACACCCGCCCTGAGCCACCGGAAAGATTTCGGTCGCTGGCAAGGAACGCTGCATCAGCATAACGCGTGATGCGGTAGCTGCCTGTCACGCCGAGTCGCATCCAGCGCGTGACGTTGACTTCCAGGCCAGCCTCCGGCTCGATCACCATCACCGTGTCACGACGGGTGGCACTGACTGGTGTGCGCGGTGCTCCCGGGGTGATTGGCTCTCCGCGCTCACGGAGCGAGAGCCCGCCACCGGCAATGAGCACCCGTCCCGTGACGTGTACCACGCGACTGGGCGCGATCCGCGCGCCGAGTGTCAGCCCGCCGTATTCGAAATCGATGAAGTCGCCGCGAGGAGAGAGCGCACGCGGAAGGGCCACGTTGTTGGCCAGCCCAACGCAACCAAAACCGATGGTGAAGTAACGACCGAGAATCAGTTCGGCGAAAGCGGACGGCAGCACTCCAGTTCCTCCATTCAGCGGCCCGGCGGCGTTACCGAGTTCGATGTACCCGCGAATCCCCAAGGACTTGCCGATCAGGACTTCGTCCTGCTGTGCGGCGACGCGCGACGATACACCGCAGAGCAGCACGAGGACTACGAGACCGTGACGAACGGAAGATGGACGCATGCGAATGGAGGAAAGGTCGCGGTCACGCAAAAGGCCCTGATGGCCTTTGCGCCTGCGCGGTCGATCGATGACACGCGCGGGGCGAAAATCCCCTCGACGCGGCGGTGGTGAAGTGAAGAATGCACCCCACCGCGGGAACGCTGAAACGCACGTCACCGCATTGCCGACTGCTCGCTCCTCACCCGTGGTGAGAAGTTCGAGCTAGACGACCTGCGCCACCGGCAGATGCCGCCGAAACGGTACGTCCTTTACCGCGCCGCCATCCAGCAGCTGCGCATAGCGATGCCCCGCATAGACGGCGTGAGCAATCAGCCCTGGCGCCAGCGCATCACCGATGCACTGCACCGTCTTCACCCCGGCCCCCACCCACTCCGACTGACGTGCCTCGAGCTCACCGAACAACGCATCGTTCGGCATCCGCGCCGTCACGCTCACCACCGCATCGCAGGCGAGCTCGCTCCTGGCACCAGACCACACATGCTCCAGACTGATCGAACCGGCACCTGCCGACGTGATGTTGTGTGACGTCACCTGCTTCACCCCAAGCGCATACAGCCGCTTCTGGATATGACGGAAGTCGAGGGTGTTCGTACTCCACGACGCGACCGTATCGTCTGGTGTGACGATCGTCACGGTGCCACCGCGCGCGACGATCAGCTCCGCCATCGAACTCCCCAGATAAAACGCGTCATCGTCGAACAGCACGACGTGGCCTGTGGGCACGTTGCCGTCCATCAGGTCATCCGGCGTGAGGATCTGCGCGTCGAAGCCGGCAATGACAGAACCGTTGGATCGCCCGTAGCCGTCGCGGCGCCACGAACAGCCGGTCGCCAGCACCACCTGATCAGCGCCGAAATCCAGTACATCCTGCGCCGCGATCGGGCTCTCGGGATAGACGGTCACCGACGGCAGTTTCTCGATCTGCGTCACGCGCCAGTCGCGCACGCGCATCCACTCCGCCAGCCCGGGCAAGCGCGCTTCCTTCAGCACACGGCCGCCCAGTTCGCGTGATGCTTCACAGAGATGCACCTCGTACCCACGCTGGCCGAGCGCGCGCGCAGCCTCGAGGCCTGCCGGTCCGGCGCCGACGACCAGGATGCGCGACTCCGATCGCTTCGAGGCGATGTGCTCCGGATGCCAGCCCTTCCGCCACTCCTCACCCATCGAGGGGTTTTGCGTGCAACGGATGGGGGTAATCGTCATGTCACCCGTCACACAGATGTTGCAGCCGATGCACTCGCGGATATCGTCGAGTCGTCCCTCCTCGATCTTCTTCGGCAGAAACGGATCGGCGATACTGGGACGCGCGGCACCGATCATGTCGAGCACGCCGCGCCGGATCTGATCGACCATCGTGTCCGGGTTGGTGAACCGTCCAACGCCGACGACCGGCTTGGTCGTGTACTGCTTGACCCAGTGCGTGAACGGCTCCTGCGCGCCTTCCTTCGCGAATCGCGACGGAATGGAATCGTTGTACCAGGCGGCGACGTTCACATCCCACAGATCGGGCAGCTCGGCCAGCATGTGCACCACTTCCTTGGCCTCGGCAACGGTCACGCCCTCATCGCCGAGCAGCTCCTCGACTGCAAACCGCACCACCACGCCGCAGGTGTCGCCGACGGCTTCCTTGGTGTCCTCGATGATCTCGCGGAACAGGCGCACCCGGTTCTCGAGCGACCCCCCGTACTCGTCGGTGCGGTGATTCCGGCGCCGCTGCAGAAAATGCATCGCCAGACTCAGATCGTGCCCCGCGTAGACGTAGATCAGATCGAAGCCGGCCGTGCGCCCGCGCACCGCAGCCTCCCGATGCCACCGCCGGTACTCCCGGATGTCATGCTTCGTCATTGCCCGCGCCTGATGCGGGTAGCCGTACTTGAGCGGCTGATGTGATGGCGCGAGGGCCACTTCGCGCGAGTAGAGGTTGCTGGATGTCGGCCCATTGTGCGTGAGCTCCACCGCCGCAAGTGAACCATGCGCGTGGACGCGATCGCACATCATGGCCAGTGCCGGGATGTCGGCGTCGTCCCAGAGCCGCGCTTCGACATACGGCGTGACGTCACCGCTGGGGTGAATCTCGCACTCCTCGGTGGACACCACCGCCCACCCGCCCTCGGCTTTCGCCTCGCGCATCGCCGCATGTGCGGCCGGCATCTGGTGGCCCATGCCGTTGCAGTGCGGCACCTGAAAGAAGCGGTTGCGTGCGGTCACCGGTCCGATCTGGACCGGCTCGAACAGGATGTCGTATCTGGGATCGCGTGGCATATGTCAGATCTGAGCAGGAGCAACGGCTGTGGCGCGCGCCATTCGCAGCGCTACAATATGCAGCGGCCAGCCGATCGCGATCAGTACCGTGCCCCAGCCGAGCGCTTCCCAGCCGGAGGCGTACATCGCCCAGATGGAGAAGACGGTGGCGCCGCCGGCGGCGACCATCAGGCCGGGGCTACGCGGCAGACGACCGTCGCGGAGGAAACGGATCGCGGTGATGGCGCAGAGCAGGTACATGACGAGATTCGTGGCCGTCGACAGCAGTGCGGCGAAATTGAAGGCCGCAACACCCACCCGCGAACTCGCCAGTAGTGTCAGTGCTACGCTCACGAGTGCACCGATCAGCAGCGATCGGAGCGGCACGCCGTGCGAATTGCGCACGCCAAACCAGGGAGGCAGCGAGCCTCGTTCGGACATGGCTGCTGGAAGCTCAGCACCGACCAGCAGCCAGCCGTTCAGGCACCCGAAACAACTGATCACGCCGCAGAACGCGACGAACAGTCCGGCCCAGCTCCCCCAGAACCCACCAATGAAATCCGCGACCGGCGCCTTCGACACCGAGACGACGGCGAGCGGCATCATCAACGCCACCGCGCAGGTTGAAAGAATCGTGACGAGACCACTCAGCGTGGTGCCGACCATCGTCGCGCGCGGGACCGTACGCTCGGCATCCTCGACCGCATCAGATGGCACGGTCGCACTTTCCAGTCCAAGCATCGCATAAAACGTGATGCCGATGGCAGACACCGTGGTACTCAGCGACAACGGAACCGAATGCACGGGCACCAGCGCCGACATGCCATTCCGACAAAGACTCCACGCAGCAAGCCCAATGACGGCGGCAAACGGCAACAGCTTGATCACGGACGATACCATCTGCACGGTTCCGCCGAGGGCTCGCGCATTGCCCCAGGTGAAGAGCGCGATCATCAACACCGCTGTCAACGCTTCGGCTCCCGGCGTCGTCCCGATTGCCGGCACCAGTCGACCGAGGTAGCTGACGCCGGTAATGGTGATCGCCGCGTTGGCGGCCCAGACCGACACCAGGTACCCCCACGAACCGAGAAAGGCAGCACTTTCGCCCACACCCATCTGCATGAAGCCGTGAGCTCCCCCTGCATTCGGATGCCGCGCCGCAAGCCTCGCAAACACCCACGCCAGGCAGAGCCCACCGGCGAGCGAGATGATCCAGGCGATGACCGCGTTCCATCCGAACGGTGCGAGAGAGGCTGGCAGGATGAAGATCGCCGCCCCGACCATGTTACCGAAGACGAGCGCCGTCGCCCCCCAGAAACCCATTCGCCGCCGGTTGTGCCGCCGCGTCTCGACGCGGGCGCCAGCCGACTCGTTGCTCACGCGCACGCTTCGGCCAGACTCGCCCCGAGCATCGTCATCGCTTCATCCACGTCCGCGCGCGTGATCAGCAGTGGCGGCATGAAGCGGACCGTGCTCACTCCGCACGAGAGCAGGATCAAGCCGTTGTGATAGGCACGCGTGATCAAATCGTCGCAGAGTTTGCGGGCCGGCGTCTTGTCGCCATTGCCAACGATCAGCTCCATTCCGATCATGAGCCCCTGCCCGCGCACCTCGCCGATCTGCGGCGTGTGCGATTGCCACGCGCGCAGGCGTTCGAGGAAGTAGGCGCCGACGTCCGCGGCATTCGACATGTAACCACCCTCGACCAGATCGAGGGTGGCGATCGCCGCCGCACAGCAGAGTGGGTTGCCGCCATAGGTGTTGCCGTGGGCGCCGCGCTTCCACTGCTCCATGTGTGTCTTCTTTGCAACCACCAGCCCGATCGGCATACCGGAACCGAGCCCCTTCGCGAGCGTCATGATGTCGGGCGTCACGCCGACGTGGTGCGCGGCGAACATCTTGCCCGTGCGCCCGATGCCCGACTGCACCTCGTCGAAGATCAGCATGATGCCATGGCGATCGCAGAGCGCACGCAACCCTGCCAGAAAACCGTCCGGCGGCACGACGTACCCGCCTTCACCCTGGATCGGCTCGATCAGGATCCCCGCAACCTCCCTGGCGGGCACATTGTGCGCGAACAGCACCTGCTCGATGTAATCGAGCACCGCTTTGCCCTGATCATCACCCACGAATATCGGACGGTAGTTGTTGGGATACGGCACATGGGTCACGCCCGGCATCGTCGGGAAGAACCCCTGTTGCTGGGTGTACTTGCTGGAGGTGAAGGCCAGCGAACCCATGGTCCGACCATGGAATCCACCGAGAAAGCCGATGAACCGTGAGCGCCCCGTCACGTAGCGCGCCAGCTTGAGCGCGCCCTCCACCGCTTCCGTTCCGCTCTGGCACATGAAGCTCATCACCGGTTCATCACCCATCGGCCTGAGATCGCGGATCCGTTCGCCGAGTCGAATCTGGCCTTCATGCCAGTAGTCGCTGGAGATGTGGAGGAATCCCTTGGCCGCCTCGGTGATGGCCTCGACCACATGCGGATGTGAATGTCCCGTGGCGCAGACCGCGATGCCCGCCGCAAAATCGAGAAAACGGTTCCCATCCACGTCCCACACCTCGGCCCCCCTGCCATGTGACATCACGAACGGGTAGTCGCGTGGATACGACGGCGACACCACGGCAGCATCGCGGGCGATCATCGCGCGCGCCTTCGGTCCGGGAAGTTCGGTGGTGATGTGCAGGTTCTTCATGGGTCGAATGAGTGACAATGAAACGTCAGAATGGCAATCGAATTCGCACGCGCTCAGCGTGGGCATCTCGCGTCCGCGCGTGCAGATCGCGCAGGATGCCCAGCTCCTCACCAGTCGGCGGCGCGACGGTCGCCAGTCGGTCCGCGACTCGCAACGGCCAGCCGCAGGCCGCGATGACGGCATCGGCGGTGACGCCCTCGAATACCGCGACCAGTGAGAGTTCGCGCGTGGTCGCCTCAGGCTCGAACACGCCGAGGTCGGTGATCAGCGCAGATGGTCTCGCCTGCGTCGTGCAGAAGTCGAGTTGCTCGACGAAGGAGCGCGCCGACTGCTTCATCACCACCAGCACCTCGCGCGCGTGCGCCGCGATCTCCGGCGCCCCGCCGGCGCCCGGCAGGCGTACCGTTGGCTGCGAGTATGGGCCGATCACCGTGCTGTTCAGGTTTCCAAAGCGATCCACCTGCGCGGCGCCCAGGAAGCCGATGTCCACCCGTCCTCGCTGCAGATAGTGCGTGAAGATCTCCGGCAGCGGAATCACGCTTCGCGCAGTCTCGGCCAGTTCACCGTCGCCAATCGACAACGGCAACACGGTTGGACGCGCTCCAACCGTGCCGGATTCATAGATCAGCACCAGATCCGGCGCGTGCGTGATCCGGGCGAGGTTGCAGGCGGCACTTGGCAGCCCGATGCCAACGAAGCACACGGCACCATTGCGGAGTCGTCGCGCGGCGGCGACCGTCATCATTTCGTCTGGTGTGTGCGCGGACGTCGTCATTCGGCCGCCCCGACACTGCGAAGGAATTCCGTGTGGTCGGTCGTGCTGAGCACGTGTCGCTCCATCCACGCCTGAAATTCGGGCCGTGTGCGAGCGATGTCGTCCCACGCCTGGTAGAACGCATTGTCACGCGAGTAGAAGCCGAGTGCGTACGACGGATAGGCGCCCCCGGGCACTTCCGCAATCGCGTGCACCTGCCACGACGGGATCACGAATGCATTCATCGGCGCCGCCAGCTCCTCGACCACCTCCTCGACCGTCACGACGAGACGCGTGGCCGCCATCGCGGCCTCCCGGCTCGCGCCGACGATGCCGCGAAGCAGCACGTTCCCTGCAACATCGGCCTGCTGCGCGTGAAGGATCGTGACGTCGGGCGTGAGCGCCGGGAGCGCCGTGACGTCCTCGCCGGTGAAAGGACACGGAATGGTCATGACGTGCGCGCGATTCTCGACCGCCAGCCCCGTACCGGTATAGCCTTTGAGGATGCCGAATGGCAGTCCGCTGGCGCCCGCCGAGTAGCGCACCGCCATGCCGGCGTGACTGTGTTCATCGATCGTGATTGCATTCGGCCACTGGTTCTCGATCGCGTCACGGAGACGGTGCAGCGAACCGACGCCGGGATTGCCGCCCCATGAGAACACCAGCGACGTCGCGCAGCCCATCCCGATCATCTGATCGTAGATCAGATCCGGTGTCATGCGAACCAGTGTCAGGCCACGACGTTGTTGCCGGATCAGCTCGTGGCCAGCGGCGAAGGGAATCAGATGCGTGAAGCCTTCGAGCGCGACGGTCATGCCATCGTGCACGTGTGTTGCCATGGCATCCCGGAGCGAGAGGAACGCCGTCGTCATCGCACAGGCATGCGCCGCGCAGCCTCGAATTGACCGTAAAGGCTCACCGCGGCCTCCGGTGCTGCCGTGTGTGTCGCGCGAAGTGTCATCGGCGTCTCAGCGACGGTCAGGAAAGTGCGTGGCGAGCAAGCGATCGAGGACGGCCAGACCATGCGCCAGATCGCACTCGTCGATGATCAGCGGAGGCGCGAGGATCAGCAGATTGCCACGCGTCGCGAACGACACGCCCGCCGCCAGTCCGTCCCGCACCAGCGCCGCCAGCGGTGCTGCCGTGTCGGGCCAGGGTGCAATGGGCTCGCGGGTTGCACGGTCCGCCACCAGCTCCACGACGACGAACAGTCCGCGCCCACCGCGCACGTCCCCGATCACGGAATGCCGCGCCTGCAGTGCCTGCACCGCGGTCAGCATCTCCAGTCCGAGCCGACGCGAGCGGGCGATCAACTGTTCGTTCTCGTACGCCTCGATGGCGGCTACTCCCGCCGCACACGCCAGTGGATGCCCGCAGTAGGTGAGACCGGTGTACAGCATCTCGTGCTCGAGCCGCGCCGCGACGTCTGCCGAGAGCACGACCGCGCCGAGCGGCACATGTGCACCGGTGAGTCCCTTCGCGAGTGTCATCAGGTCCGGGCGCCCTGCCTCGCCGTACCGCTGCCATGCGAACCATTCACCGCATCGCCCGAATCCACTCATGACTTCATCAGCGATCAGGAACACGCCCGCGCGGCGCGTGATCGCGCGGACCTCGGGCCAGTAGCTGTCCGGTGCGACGATGCCATTGGTGCCGGCATCCGGTTCCAGCAGCACCGCAGCCACCGCATCGGCGCCAGCCTCGCCAAACAACGCTCCGATGTGCGCAGCAGCCAGACGGCCGCATTCGTCGTCGTCCGTCGAACCGAACGGACATCGATACGCGTAGGGCGGCAAGGCATGCAGCACATCGTGCCGCGCCGGGTCCACCTGCAGTCTCGTGCGAGTGTCTCCAGAGAGCGCCATCGTCGCGTAGCTCGCGCCGTGATATGATCGGTCGCGCGCAATCACCGTGCCTCGCGCCCGAGCGCTCGCCTGACGGGCGAACTTCACCGCATGCTCGTTCGCGTCAGCTCCACCCAGCGTGAAGAACACGCGACCGCCGGTGAATCCGCTCTTCTCAAGTAACTGTTCCGCCAACGCCGCGCGAGGTTCGGCACCCCACGCGTTCGCGATGTAGCAGAGGCGGTCGGCCTGCGCCTTGATGGCCGCCACGACACCAGGGTGCTGGTGTCCGAGATTGCAGCATTCGGACTGGCTGCTGAAGTCCAGCAGGGATCGACCATCGCTGGTTTCGAAACGCGCGCCCTTGCCGCCCACGATCGTCGGGGCGTTCCAGTTGGCCTGGACGGTCCAGCTGTGCAGGACCGTCTCCTGTTCCGGCTGGTGGGGAGGCATTGGCAGAATATAGGAAGCGTGCATCTCTGGCGCGCCGACCTTCCGAGGTGCGCCAGTGCGGACTCAGCGCAGGGTGGCAGACGCTTGCTCCGCGTCGATCTGCCTCGCCGTATCAATTGCTCTGCCAGCGCGCCGGATTCTCGCGCCAGACCCAGCACACCCGAGGAGGGATTCATGGTCTCGAGCAAGGAAACCACCCCCGCCGCCTACCTCGCCAGCCTCCCTTCGGAGCGAGGCAAGGTCCTCTCTGCGGTGCGTGCCGTGATCCAAAAGCACCTTCCCAAGGGCTATGTGGAATCAGTGAACTGGGGGATGCTGGCAGACGAAATTCCGCTCAGTCGCTATCCCGACACGTTCAACAAGCAACCACTGATGTACCTGGCGCTTGCGGCGCAGAAGAGCAACTACACGCTGTATTTCACGAGCGTGTCCAGCGACACGGCGCTGATGGACCGACTGGCAAAAGCATACAAGACGGCCGGCAACAAGCTCGACATGGGCAACGGCTGCCTGCGCTTCAAGACGCTCGAAGAGTTGCCACTCGACGTGATCGCGGACATGGTCGATTCGACGCCCGTCGAGCGCCGGATCGAACTCGCTGAAGCGGCGCTGAAGAAGGTGAAGTAGCGCTGCGGCATTCGAGGCAGCACCCTCCAGCTGACCGATGGAACCCGGTTGGCGCGCGGGTTCGTTTCCCCTTGGCGACCAACCCCATCACGTTGCCGATAGCGCGCTGCGTACCAAGGGGATCACGACGAGGGCACGCGATTGACTCCCGCGAGGTCGCCTGACAGACTCCGGGAATGCGGATCGCTCCAACGACACGCGACCAGTCCTGATGAGAGAGGGCGAGCTGCGTGCCGCAACGACGTCGATCACGCTTGTCGCGGCTGACGGGTATCGCCTGTCAGCGATCTGCTACACGGCGAGTGTGCCCGTGGGCGGGCATCTGGTGGTCGCCGGCGCCACTGGCGTTCCGCAACGCTTCTATCGGCGCTTCGCAGAACACCCCAGCGCACAGGGCTTCACCACCCTGACGCCCGACTACCGGGGCATCGAGCAGTCACGCCCGGCGTCGTTGCGCGGGTTCGAGATGAACTACCTCGACTGGGCCCAGCAGGACCTGTCCGCTGCTGTTGAGGCGATGCGCACTGATCAGACGCCGCTGTTCATGGTCGGGCATTCATTCGGCGGACATGCGTTCGGGCTGCTGCCGAACCACGATCGCGTCGCGCGCTGCTACACGTTCGCGACTGGCGCAGGCTGGCATGGCTGGATGCCGCCCAGCGAGCGACTGCGTGTGCTGGCGATGTGGCGCGTGCTTGGCCCGGCCCTCGCTCGATGGAAGGGGTATCTGCCGTGGCGTATCCTCGGCATGGGCGAGGCCTTGCCGCTGAATGTCTTCCTCCAGTGGCGCCATTGGTGTCAGTACCCACGCTACTTCGTCGACGATCCGGCGATGTCGCATCTGGCGGCGACATGTTCCGCGGTACAGACGCCGATCGTTGCGGCCAATGCGCTCGATGATCGCTGGGCGCCGCCGAAATCGCGCGATGCATTCATGGCGGCGTATGCGAATGCTGACTGGACGGCCGTCGATATTCAGCCGACGCGTGGCGCAGATGGGCCGCTTGGGCACATGGGGTACTTTCGCCCTGCGGCGGAACCGCTGTGGGATTCAGTGCTCGACTGGTTTCGCGCGCACGGAGTCGTGACCGACGGACAGGCTCGGCAGGCGGTCGCTGTGTCTCTCCGCCGTGGTCACCGCCCTGCGCGTGATCATATACTTGGGGCAACCGACCACTCCCTCTCGCGCCCAGTACCCCCGTGCCGACCCTCGACGCAGACCTGATCATCGTTGGTGCCGGTCTGGCCGGTCTGGTGGCCGCCGCCGAAGCTGCCGATGCGGGCCGCCGCGTCCTGATGCTCGATCAGGAAGGGGAGCAGAATCTCGGTGGACAGGCCTTCTGGTCGCTCGGTGGCCTGCTGTTCGTAAACTCGCCGGAACAGCGCCGATTGGGCATCCACGACTCGCGTGAACTGGCGCACCGCGACTGGATGCACACCGCCGGCTTCGACCGGCCCGAGGATCACTGGCCTCGCCAATGGGCTGAGGCGTATCTCGACTTTGCCGGTGGCGAGAAGCGGTCGTGGCTGCACGCGCAGGGGATGCGGTGGTTCCCTGCGGTAGGTTGGGCTGAGCGTGGCGCCGCCGGAGCCACGGCGTCGGGCAACAGCGTGCCGCGATTCCACGTCACCTGGGGCACCGGGCCCGGCGTGCTCGAGCCATTCATTCGCCGAGTGCGCGCGCATCGGCAGGCGGGCCGCATTCTGCTCCGCTGTCGATATCGCGTCAGCGGCCTCGAGATCACCAACGACGTCGTACATGGCGTACACGGTGACGTACTCGAGGCGACGACCGTGGCACGTGGCGCAAGCAGCTCACGCACCGTCATCAGCGGCTTCACGCTGCATGCATCTGCGGTGATCGTGACTTCGGGCGGCATCGGCGGCAATCACGCGCTCGTACGTCGGTACTGGCCAACATCGCGTCTGGGCAACGCCCCTGACTTTCTCCTCTCTGGCGTGCCGGAACATGTCGACGGACTGATGCAACAATTCGTCAGCGAGGCCGGCGCTCGGCTGATCAATCCGGACCGCATGTGGCATTACACCGAGGGGGTCAGGAACTGGAACTCGATCTGGCCCCGTCACGGTATCCGCATTCTGCCCGGGCCCAGCAGCCTGTGGCTGGATCCGTCGGGCAAACGATTGCCATTTCCAAACATCCCCGGAGCCGATACACTCGGCGCGCTGCAACACATCACCACCGGCAGCCATCCATACACCTGGTTTCTGCTCAATCGCGCGATCATCAAAAGGGAGTTCGCTCTTTCCGGGAGCGAGCAGAATCCGGACTTGACGGGCAAGAGCATCCGGCTCACGCTCCGTCGCATCGGCAAGGCAGTGCAGCCGCCAGTACAGGCATTCATGGACAAAGGCGCAGATTTCGTGGTGCGCCGAACGCTGCGTGAACTGGTGGACGGCATGAATGCGTCGATCGGAGACATGCGGGTGGACTACGCCACCGTCGAACGCGAGGTCACCGCGCGCGACGCGCAGTTGGGTAATGTGGCGGGCAAGGATCCGCAGCTCGCCATCATGCGCGACGCGCGCAAGTTTCTCAGCGAGCGACTGGTCCGCATTGCGACACCAGCACCGATTCTCGATCCGCGCGACGGTCCGCTGATCGCCGTCAAGCTGAACATCCTGACCCGGAAGTCGCTGGGCGGGCTGGAGACGGACCTGCAGGCACGGGTGATCGGCGCCGACGGCTTGCCGATGGCCGGCCTGTATGCCGCCGGCGAAGTCGCCGGTTTTGGCGGTGGCGGCATGCACGGATACCGATCGCTGGAAGGCACCTTCCTTGGTGGCTGCATCTACAGCGGCCGGATCGCCGGACGGGCCGCGAGCAACCCTTAGGCGTCGCAGCACGCCGAGAGCTACGCCGGGCGAAGTGACACACGCCGGCAGCGGTTGCTGGGTGACGTGTCAGGCCGCACTTTCTGCTCACCACGCCACCGCTCCCACCTCCGAGTTGATCCCATGCGACCAGGTTTCGGACTTGCTGCCATTGCCGCAGTGTGTGTGCTCGCGCCGCCAGCCTTGATCGCTGCGCAAGGACCGTCGAGCCCACTCGAGCGACGGGTCGATTCACTCTTCACCGCATTCAGCAGCACCAGAACGCCCGGTTGCGCCATTGGAGTCGACCAGCGCGGCGCACCGCTGCTCCGCCGAGCCTACGGCATGGCCAATCTCGAAACGGCAGCACCGTTCACCATCGGCACGATCTCGGAGAGCGGCTCGACCGCCAAGCAGTTCGTCGCGGCCGGGCTGGTTCTGCTGGTGCGCGACGGCGTGCTGTCGCTGGACGATGATGTGTCACGATGGGTGCCGGAAGTGAAAGGCTTTGGAAAGCGGATCAGCGTCCGCCAGTTGCTGAGCCATACCAGCGGGTTGCCCGACCGCTACGCACTCCACGATGTCGAGGGTCGTGCCGCTGGTGACGTCGACCATACGAACGCCGAAGTGCTCGACGTGGTGTCACACCTGCGTGAGCTGAACTTTGCCCCCGGCGACGACTATCTGTACAGCAACACGGGATACGTGGTTGCCGTCGCAGTCCTGGAGCGAGCGAGCGGCAAATCGCTCCAGCAGTTCACCAATGAACGGATCTTCGCGCCACTCGGCATGACCGACACGCGCTGGCGCGAAGATCATCGCGTGGTCGTCGCCGGTCGTGCATCGGCGTACAGCGGATCTGTCGCAACCGGCTTCCGCAACGATCATCCGTTCACGCGCGTCTTTGGCAGCGGCGGTTTGCTGCTGACGATCGATGACTTTCTGAACTGGTCCGCCGCCATGCAGACGGGAACAGGTGCGTGGGGTGTAGTGCGTGACTCACTCGAAGGCATCATTCGCCTCAACGACGGAACCGCCGTCACCTACGGGCTCGGTGTGGTGACAGACCAGTGGCGCGGCGTGCGACGGGTCTCGCACACTGGCGCGACGGGAGGGTATCGCGCAGCGCTCTACCGGTACCCGGCGCAGTCGGTCTCGATTGCGATTCTCTGCAATGGCGCATCCGCCAACACCGCCGTCCTGGCCGGCGGCGTGGCCGCGATCGTGCTCGGTGATGCACTCGCCCCAGTGGCAGCATTTGCAGCGACGCCAGTCACCGTCACTGGTGACGTGCTGGCGTCGGTTGCGGGACGCTACCTCGCACCGCGCACCGACGACGTGTTGATCCTCGAGGTTCGCGATGGACGGTTGGTGGACAGCCTCTCGGGTGCGCCACTGCTGCCGGTCAGCGGCGACCGGTTCCGTCTCGGAAGTTCCGAGTCGACGCTGCGGGTCACGCGTACCACGCCTTCCGTTACGCTGAGCGCGGAGGCGCAGGGATCGCGCGTGGTCGACTACGTCCGCATCGATGCGCCCCTACCCTCGGTTGCGAGCTACGCCGGTCGCTACCGCAGTCCTGAACTCGACGCTGTCGCCACGCTCGCAGTGCGCGGCGACACGCTGGTCATGGATCAGGGATGGCGGGGCACCGTCGCTCTGAAGCCGCTCTTCCGTGACGGCTTCGTGATGCCCGGCGGCGAGCGCCTCCGTTTTACACGAGACGCACGTGGTCGCCTGACCGGCTATACCATGTGGGCAGGGCGTGTGCGGCACTTGCGGTTTGATCGCATACAGCCGCGGTGATATCCGCGGACCGCGCCGTGAAGCCCGCACAGTCGCGTGTGCATAGGAGCCGCATGCGACTGATTGTGATCTTCGCCGCGATCTCGGCGTTGTCCGGATGCGGAGCGACGCGGCATGCGTCGACCATCCCCACCCCGGCTTCACGCCTTGCGCTGCTGCTCAACCCGGCCGACACGGCGTGGCGCATTCCGGCGCCCGCGGTCTCGTACCTGCGCTTCCAGACCACCAAAGGCGCCGTCGTTCTCGAACTGGTTCGCGCCCATGGGCCGATCGGCACTGATCGATTGTACAATCTGGCGCGCCTCGGCTTCTACGACGACACCCGGTTCCACCGCGTGCGACCAGGCTACATCGCGCAGTGGGGCCTGCACGGCGACTCGGCGGTGAACGCAGCATGGAAGGGACGGTACCTCGCCGACGACCCGCCGCGGTCGCGCAACGTGCGCGGCACCTTCGCCTTCTCGTACGAAGGACCGGGGCGCGAGAACACGCGCAACACGCAGCTCTACGTTAATCTCGCCGACAATGTGCGGAACGATGCCGAACCGTTCACCATCCTCGGTACCGTCATCGAAGGAATGGCGGTTCTGGACAGTCTCCATGGCGGCTACGGCGAGGAATCGGGCAGTGGTGTCCGACAGGGCCGGCAGGGACCGCTCGAGCGCGGCGGCAACCGGTTCATGGACCGGGAGTATCCGAAGCTCGATCGGATACTGAGGGTCACGGTGCAGCTTCGGCGCTGAGATCCCCTCCATTCACCACAACTGGCTGGCCGCCGTCGATCTGGCTCGTTAAGCTCGACCCCATGACCAATCGCAACCGGCTCGCAATCGTGCTCGCACTCATTTCGCTGGCGCTCCTCTGGCCCGGACTCAATCAGCCAGCGCTCACGATCCGCGCCACCATGGACCTGTTCGGTGTCACCCGACAGTTGACCAACGAAACACGGAGCGTCGTCGGTGCGATTCAGAGCCTGCGTGCGTCGGGCAACCTGTTCGTCGCAGGCTTGATCCTGTTGTTCAGCGTGCTCATTCCGCTGATCAAGGCGGCGCTGCTGATCCCGATATTTGCGCTGCGCGGCTCGGCGATGTCACATCGGCTGTATGTGGTGGTACAGGCGATCAGCAAGTGGTCGATGGCCGACGTGTTCGCGGTTGGCATGCTGATCGCACTGCT
>CAYMQV010000032.1:5890-30073 GCA_964392395.1 uncultured Gemmatimonadaceae bacterium | reverse complement strand
GTCGCGGCCGACGTAGCCAACCTCGGTGAACTTCGACGCCTCCACCTTCACGAAAGGTGCGGCGGCCAGTTTCGACACGCGCCGCGCGATTTCCGTCTTGCCACATCCCGTCGGGCCGATGAGGATGATGTTGTTCGGCGAGATCTCGCGCCGGATCGTGTCGGGGGTATGCTGGCGCCGCCACCGGTTCCGCAGCGCGATGGCGACCGCTTTCTTGGCGCTCGACTGGCCGATGATGTAGCGATCGAGCTCCGCGACGATCCGTCGCGGCGTCAGATCAACGAGGCGCGCGAGCGCCCTGGCAGTGCGCGGCGACGGCATCGGTCAGGCGGTGGGTTCGAGGACGGTGATGTTGGTATTCGTGTAGACACAGATCTCGCCGGCGATCTGCATGCCATGTTCGACGATCTCGCGTGCGCTCATCTCCGTGTGCCGCATCAGCGCACGCGCCGCCGACAGCGCGTAGATCCCGCCGGAGCCGATCGCCATGATGCCGTCATCGGACTCGATGACGTCGCCATTGCCGCTGATCGTGAACAGGGTGTCGTTGTCGCCGACGATCAGCAACGCCTCGAGCCGCCGCAGCACGCGGTCGCTGCGCCAGTCCTTCGCCAGCTCGACCACCGCCTTCGGCAGATTCTCCTTGTAGCGCTCGAGCTTTTCCTCGAACTTCTCGAACAGCGTGAACGCGTCGGCCGCCGCGCCGGCAAATCCGGCCACCAGCTTGCCGTTGCCGAGCCGACGGACCTTCTTCGCGGTCGCCTTGGCGATGGTCTGTCCCATCGACACCTGGCCGTCACCGCCGATGGCGATCTGTCCATTGCGGCGGACGGCGAGAATGGTGGTGGCGTGGAATACAGGCATCGTGTCTGACATGCCGGAATATCAGCTGAAGGCGGCCCCTGACACAGTGGCGGCTACCCAGCAACGCCTTTCGTATTTCCCGCCGCGACGTTCCGGCGATCGATACACACCCGGCTGTGACCGTCAGGCGCGCGGATGGGCCTTTGCGTACGCGGCCTTGAGTCGCTCGACACTCGTATGTGTGTAGATCTGGGTGGTGCTGACACTGGCGTGGCCCAGCAGTTCCTGCACCGCTCGCAGCTCCGCACCGGCATCCAGCAGGTGCGTCGCGAACGTGTGCCGCAGGGCATGCACGCTGGCGCCCTCGGGTGCGTCCACCAGCGACAGCAGGCCGGTCATCGCCAGTTGAATGCCGCGGCGCGACAGCCGACGCCCTCGCGGATTGAGAAACCACGCCGCGCGATCGGCCTTGGCACCGATGGTGCCAAGGAGCTCGTCACGGCGCGACTCATAGTTGATGTTGGCCAGCCGCGCGGGGCCGCCGAAGGGAATGATGCGTTCCTTGCGGCCCTTGCCCCGCACCTTGGCACGCAGCGAGACGAGGTCCACGTCGCCACGATCGAGAGCGTAAAGCTCAGACAGACGCATTCCCGTGGCATAGAACAGTTCGAGCATGGCCAGGTTGCGCACGTCATTCCAGGCACCGCCTTGCGCCCGCGTCAGCGCCGCATCGATCAGCGTCTGCATCGTGCCGCTGTCCAGGTGCGCCGGCAGGTGCCGCCCGACTTTCGGCGTGCGGACGCTGCGCGCAGGATTGGCCGAGACGTGCTCGTCGCGATGCAGGTAGCGATAGAAGCCGCGCACGGCGCTCAGCGACCGCGCAATGGAGCGACGCTCGAGCCCCTGCCGCGAGAGAAAACCGAGAAAGCCGCGAATCGTATTGCGATCCACCGTGCCCCAGTCCCACGCCGCGCCCTGTGCCTTTGCACCGAGGAAGATCGTGAATCGCGCCAGATCCGAGGTGTACGCAGTCACCGTGTGCGCCGACAGCTGGCGCTCCTTCTGCAGATGCAGCAGCCACTCGGAAACCAGCGGCGGCGGTACCGCCGGAACATGGGGTTCAGCGCGCTCCGTCGCGGCCGCCTTCTCAACCCCCGTCCGGGCCATCAGACCGTCAGGCCTGCAAGGGAGAGCGAGGCAATCCATGCCGCCTGGTCGAGCAATGCACGATCGGCCATCGCCTGCTTTCGCTCCATCTTGTCGCGCGGTGGATTGGGAAGATCGTCGACCAGTCCATAGTTCGCGTTCATCGGCTGGAAGTGCTTCGGGTCGGCCTCGCGCAGATATCGGTAGAGCGCGCCGAGCATCGTGGTTGGTGGCGGGATCACCGGCTCATCGCCGTGCAGCATCCGCGACAGGTTGATGCCGGCGAGGAGGCCGGTCGCGCTGCTCTCGGTATATCCCTCGACGCCGGTGAGCTGGCCGGCAAACATCGTCCTCGGCGCGTCGCGCAGCGAGAGATGCGGCGTGAGCGTCGCCGGCGCGTTCAGGTACGAGTTGCGATGGATACTGCCGTAGCGCAGGAACTCGGCGTCGGCGAGCCCTGGAATCATGCGGAACACACGCTGCTGCTCGCCGATCCGCAGCCGCGTCTGAAACCCGACGAGATTCCACATGCGCCCCGCCCGATCCTCCTGCCGCAACTGCAGCACCGCCCACGGCCGCCTGCCAGTGCGTGGATCACGCAGGCCGATCGGCTTCATCGGACCGAAGCGCAACGTCTCGCGCCCGCGCTTCACCATCTCCTCGGCAGGCATGCACCCTTCGAAGTACGGCACGGCGTCAAACTCGTGCGCCGTGAACTGATCGCCCGCCGCCAGTGCATCGATGAACGCTTCGTATTCGTCCTTGTTGAACGGCGCGTTCAGGTACGCGCCTTCCTCAGCGGCGCCCTCCATGGTCTCCTTGTTCCAGCGACTGGCGCGGAACAGCAATGACTGATCGAGCGACTCGTAGCTGACCACCGGCGCGATGGAGTCGTAGAACGCGAGCGACTCGATGCCGAGCCTGGCACGAATCGATTCGGCCAGCACGTCCGACGTCAGCGGGCCGGTGGCGATGATGCCCACTTCGGGCAGCGTCGACACTTCGTCGCAGACGACCGTGATGTTGGCGTGTGCACGCACTCTCGCGTCGAGGGTGGCCGCGAAGATCTCGCGATCCACGGCCAGCGCCGAGCCACCGGGTACCCGTGCCTGATCGGCGGCCCACAACACGACACTGCCCAGCGCGCGCATTTCGGCCTTGAGCAAGCCGTGGGCGTTGGCGACTTCGGTGCTCTTGAACGTGTTGGAACAGACCAGCTCACCGAGGCGATCGGTCTTGTGCGCCGCCGTGCCGCGCACGGGTCGCATCTCATGCAGTAGCACGCGATGCCCACGCTCGGCCAGCTGGAACGCCGCTTCGCTGCCGGCCAGCCCACCACCCACGATATCAATCGCCGTCATGGTCAGCCCTTGGCGCGAGCCGTCTTCTTTCTCGCCGGTTTTTTCTTGACGATCGGCTTGCCGGCCTTGGCCTCGAGCAGTTGCACCGCCTGCGCCATCGTCACCGTATCCGGCTTGACGTCATTGGGCAACGTGGCACGAATCGGCTTCGCCTTGCGATCGCTGGTGTTGGGGCCAAGCTGCACATACGGGCCGTACCGGCCGTCGAACACCAGCACGGTGCGGCCGTCCTCCGGGTGCGCACCAAGCTCGCGCAGTGGCGTCACGACGCTACTGGTCGCGCCGCGCCGTCCCTTCGGCTGACTGAGCAGCTCGAGTGCGCGCGGCAACCCGATGCTGAGCACGTCATCACCGGCGGGAATGCTCCGGAAATCGTCCTTGTCGCCTTCGCCACCCTTCACGTGCACGATGAACGGTCCAAACCGTCCGAGGCTGGCGCGAATGGCGTGCCCGGTGTCCGGATGCGCGCCGAGCGCACGCGGCAGGGAGACGAGCCCGGTTGCGATCTCGAGGGTGATGTTCTCCGGCGTCACGCCCTTGGGCAACGACGTGCGCTTGGGTTTCGTCTTGCTCCCTTCTTCCACATCACCAAGCTGCACGTACGGGCCGTACTCTCCGCGCATCATGTAGATCGGCAGGCCGGAGTCAGGGTCGATTCCGATCACCGGCGGGCCTTCCTGACGCGTGCGCAACAGCTCCTGCACCAGCTCATCGGTCAGATCGCCGGGCGCCATGTCGCTGGGCAATGACGCACGCAGCGGCGCGCCATCTTCCATCACTTCCACATACGGACCGTAACGGCCGATGCGGATGTCGGCGTTGACGCCTTCGAGTTTCACCAGCCGCGCGCCACCAGCCTCCTTCTTCAGCGCCACTGCGCTCTGGTCCACCATCGGCTTCAGGCCGGGATGCGCCTTGTCGCCAAAGAAGAACTGCTTGAGATACGACAGCTGATCCAGCTCACCGTTGGCGATGTCGTCGAGCTGCGACTCCATCTTGGCCGTGAACTGCGTGTCGACGAGCGACGTGATCCGCTCCTCGAGCAGCAGCGTGACGGCAAAGGCGGTGAAAGTGGGCACCAGCGCCTTCCCGTCCTGGCGCACGTAGCCTCGATTCTGGATGGTGTCCATGATCGAGGCATAGGTGCTGGGCCGACCGATGCCCAGTTCTTCGAGAGCCTTCACCAGCGACGCTTCGGTATAGCGCGCCGGCGGCTGCGTTTCGTGCTTCACCGCATCCAGCGCGCGGCATTCGGGTGTGTCACCCACCACCAGCGCCGGCAACACCACTTCCTTGTCATCCAGCGCCGCCTCGGGATCGTCGGACCCTTCGACGTAGGCACGAATGAATCCGGCGAAGTCGATGCGCTTGCCGCTGGCGCGGAACTCGGCGTTGTCGGCCGCGACCGTGACCACCATGCGCGTCTGACGCGAATCAGGCATCTGGCTGGCGACGGTGCGCTTCCAGATCAGGTCATACAGGCGCAGTTCGCGACCGCTGAGCCCTGTTTCGTCAGGGCTCCTGAAGCGCTCGCCCGACGGACGGATGGCCTCGTGCGCTTCCTGCGCGTTGGCCGACTTGTTGGCGTAGAAGCGGGGCTTCTCCGGCACATACTCGGGACCGAACTCGCGTGCGCAGGCCCGGGCGGCGTCGATGGCCTGCGCCGAGAGCGAGACCGAGTCGGTTCGCATGTAGGTGATGAAACCGCGCTCGTACAAGTCCTGCGCCACACGCATCGCTTCGCGTGCGCCCAGGCCGAGCTTGCGGTTGGCTTCCTGCTGCAGCGTGGACGTGGTGAACGGTGGTGATGGGCGGGTCGTGAACGGTTCTTCGGTGCGGTCGGTGACCTTCCACGTGACGCCCTCGAGGCGTGCAACGAGCGCCGTGCCTGCCGCTTGATCCAGCAACACCAGATCACGCACGACGTCGCCGGCATCGCCCGTCAGCCGACCGGTGGCCTTGTCGAAGTCACGGCCGGTGGCGACGCGCTTGCCGCCGAGGGTGACCAGCCTGGCCTCGAACTGCGCGTCCAGATGCGCCAGTTGCGCCACCAGATCCCACCACGTGCCGCTGCGGAATGCGCGACGTTCGCGCTCGCGCACGACGACCAGCTTCACCGCGACACTCTGCACGCGTCCGGCAGACAGTCGCGGCGCGACAGTCGTCCAGAGCAGCGGCGAGACGGTGTAGCCAGTGAGCCGGTCGATGATACGTCGAGCTTCCTGTGCCTTGACGAGATTCTCGTCGACGTCCCGTGTGTCAGTGAGTGCATGGAGAATCGCACGCTCGGTGATTTCATGGAACACCATGCGCCGCACGGGCACCTTCGGCTTCAGCTCCTGCAGCAGATGCCATGAGATGCTCTCGCCTTCGCGGTCCTCGTCGGTCGCGAGATAGAGGCGATCGACATCCTTCAGCGCCGACCGGATCTCCGTCAGCACCTTCCGCGAACCACTCGGCACCACGTAGAGCGGCGCAAAGTCGTTGTCGACGTCGACGCCGATCCGGGCCCACGCATCCTTCTTGTACTTCTCGGGAATCTCGCTCGCGTTCTGGGGCAGGTCGCGCACATGCCCGACCGACGCCAGCACCTTGTAGCCGGACGGCAGGAACCGGCTGATGGTCCGGGCCTTGGTCGGCGACTCCACGATGACCAGTGTCCGCCCGCCCGCCGAGGTGCTGCCAGCGGCCGCGCGGCCGGAGGCGGTCCTGGCCGTCGCGGTCTTGGCCGTCGTTTTCTTTGCCGCCGTCTTCCGGGCGGGGGTCTTCCGAGTGGAACCAGCCATCAGTGTCTGTGCGTGTAACAGGAAATGGGCGAGCGGCGAACCGACGCTCGCACGAACGGTCAGTGGATCGTCATTGGCTCCGGACCGGAACCATGATCCTCCAATCCAGCACCTTCCAGCAGCGAGCGCACATCATCCAACGCAATCCGCCCGTCGATGTGCGCCAGTGCGCGATCGATCACCTGCTCCAACTCGGCCGGGCTGAGGAAGCCGGCCCCGGTGAGCGAGAGCAGATGCCCCCACGCCTCGGTCGAGAACCGGCCACGCTCATGCGGACCCAACACTCGGAATCCCATGTATCCCCTCCCCGAGGACGCGCCACGACAGTTTCGGCTTCCCTGAATGGGATGCGCCCACTGCGGCGTACTATAACGTCACGGGACGGCGACACCTTACGATTTTCTGTGACAACCGGCGCTGGTCAGTTACCCCGAACACGGGGGGAGAGCGAACCTAGCTCTGCAATAGGGGAGCGGCAAGCGCCGCGATCGCAGTCACAACTCCTTGCCAGCCAAGGATTTCAGTGTCGATGACGACATCCGCCGTGGCGTAGCGGTCCCGACGATTGGCAAGGATTTCGGCCAATTTGGCGACCGGATCGCCCCCCGCCAGCAGCGGGCGCAGGCGGATGCGGGGGCCCATCCTCGCCACTGCGACCGATGGACTGACCTTGAGCCAGACGATCGTCGCCCCTGGCTTGACGAGCTCGACATTTTTCGGATCCATCATCCAACCACCACCGGGCGCGACGATACTCGGCGCGTCGATGCCGAGCGCCGCGGTTGCCGTGCGCTCCAGCGCGCGGAAGGCCGCCTCCCCATCGTGGTGAAAAACGTCCGCGATGGACCGACCGGCGAGCTGTACAATACGCTGATCGAGATCAATGAACGGACGCCGCAACCGCCGCGCCGCGCGGCGCCCGTGCGTGGATTTTCCGGCGCCCGGCAGGCCGATCAGAATCAGGTGCGCCGGAGCGTCCACCGCGTCGTCGCTCACCCAAGCCGCTGCGCGACCTGGGCGAGATAGGCGTCGTAATTTCGCCGCATTTCGGGCAGCGAATCACCGCCGAACTTCTCCACCATCGCATCGGCGAGCACGAGTGCCAGCATCGCTTCCGCGATCACCCCCATCGCCGGCACTGCCGTCACGTCGCTGCGCTCGACGACTGCCTCGGCAGACGACGAGGTTGTGGTGTCAATGGTCCGCAGCGGCTTCATCAACGTCGCAATCGGCTTCATCGCAACGCGCACCATGACCGGCTCGCCGTTGGTCATGCCACCATCCAGACCACCTGCGCGATTGGTCGTCCGCCGGACATTGCCCGCAATCGCCCGGCCGGACGCCATCACGATTTCATCGTGGACCTCAGCACCCGTCAACCGCGCCGCGTCGAAGCCAATGCCGATTTCCACGCCCTTCACGGCCGGAATCGACAGCATCGCCTGACCGATCCGGCCATCGAGTTTTCGATCCCAACTGACGTGTGAGCCCAGCCCCACAGGCAGCCCTCGCGCCACCACTTCGCAGATTCCGCCCAAAGTGTTGCCATCGGCCCTGGCGGCATCGATGCGTGCGATGATCCGGACTTCCGCCTCGGGATCGAGCGTGCGTACCGCGCTCAGATCGGCGACCGCATTGATGTCGTCGGGAAGCGCCACGGCCCCGGCATCGACGCCACCGAGGTGCACCAGGTGGCTGCCGATGGTGACGCCGAAGGCCTTCAGCAGCGTGCGCGCGATCGCCGCCCCAGCGACCCGTGCGGTGGTCTCCCGGGCTGAGGCACGTTCGAGAATGTCGCGGGCATCGTCGCGATCGTATTTGAGAATTCCGGTGAGATCGGCGTGGCCGGGCCGCGGCCTGGTGACCGAGCGCTTGCGCGGACCGTCGGCATCGTCGTCGCGTGGGGCGGGATCCATGATCTCCACCCAGTTCTTCCAATCCCGATTGCGGATCAGCATCGCGATCGGCGACCCGAGCGTCTCACCGGCGCGCACGCCGCTCAGGAACTCGATCTCGTCGCGCTCGATCTGCATGCGGCGCCCGCGGCCGTACCCCTGCTGACGGCGGTGCAGATCGGCATTGATGTCGTCCGCGCGGAGCGGCAGGCCTGCTGGCATACCCTCGAGGGTGCAGACCAGGGCCGGGCCGTGCGATTCGCCGGCTGTCGTGAGGCGGAGGAGACGGAGCATGATGGGCGCAATCTACGCGCTTCCGGCCGCCAGGATGCACGACGGCCCGTCCGCCGTGAGGCGAACGGGCCGTCGTGCAATCGGCGTCGGCGATCAGTTACAGGTCGCAGCGTAGTCCGCCGGATTCAGGTCGAGCACCACCACGCCGCGTGCCGTCGCGCCGACGGCCACGATTCGGCTGCCTCGGATGGCGGTCTTGAGCGGACCGATGATCGGGTCCTTGATGGCGATCACGCCAACCCGCTGGAAGCAGCGCGTATCGAACACTTCGAGCACCGGTTCCCGCGAGGCGGCAAAGGACAGCCGCGTGGCGAGCGTTCCACCGGAGAGGTTTGCGCCCGGTGCATTGAGCGGATGGAAGTCGAAACCGGCATTGCCACCCTGCGTCTGCAGGAGCCCGTAGAGGCGCAGGGTGTTGTTGAAGAGATAGGTCGAGTCGGCACGGATCGCGAACAGTTCACCGTCGGCACTGACGGCCACGCCGCGCACGGGTGAGAAGGCGTTGGCAATGAGGTCGGACACGTCACTCGGCGGCGACACACCGGCGTCGATGAACGAAAGCTGCGACGTGTAGGTGGTGACCCGACCGGTGAGGGTATCGGTGACCACCTGAGCTGAATAGCGACGCAAGCCGGCGTCGATGTCGTGGGTCAGGGTACGGCTGCCCTTGGCCACGCCACCTTCGCCGAAGATCGCGCGCCTGAAGTTGGCCGAGTTGCGGACGAAGGTCGTATCGCGGAAGCCGATGTCGGCCATCGTGACCAGCATGCCGGCGTCGCGCGTCGGGAAACCGGCCGCATCCATCTTGATCGGGAACGGTATCAGCGTGGAGTCGGAGCCGTACGTGCCCGAGCGGAAGCGCACCACTTCCAGCGTGTCGCCCTTGTTGTCGCGCAGGAAGGTGGCGTGCTCGAAGAACAGGTGTGACGAGCGACGGGTGATGTTCTCCCATCGGATCGTGCCCTTGTCAGCGAAACCACCTGACTGACCGCCGGTCGGTGTGGTCGAGAAGACCACCGTGGTTTCGGTGCAGCCGGTGTTGCAGACCGCGCCGACATACTGCGGACGATCGGAGAAGTCGACCACCGAGCGGGTGATGTTGCCGCCGGCCACCGAGATCTTGTATGCGACCAGGTTCGGCAGCAGGTAGCGCTCGCTTTCCTGACCGCTGCCATCGGCGTTCAGGTTCACGAAGCTCAGGTTCGTGCCACCGGAGTTGGCGACGATCAGGCGGTTCTGCACCGGACCGAGAGGGCTGCCGCGGCCGGCGGGAAACACGGTGATGCCCCACGGACGTGATCCGACGGCGATCGGCGAGCCGAGGAACCTGAGCGAATCGAAGTTGAAGATTTCGAGCTGGTTCCGCTCGATGTTCGTCAGATAGAGCTTGCCTGTCGGATCATGGAAGTAGCCATCGGCGACGCGGCCACCATTGGGCAGGTTGCGCGTCGTGCCGGCGACCAGCGTGATCGTATCTCGGGCCGTGGTGAGCGAGTCGTTCAGGCGCCCTTCGGTGTTGCGGGCGAACGGGCGCAGAATGAGTCGCGTTGCCACGCCGGCCACTGGGGCCGGCAGTGCCATTCGCAGCGTGACCGGAACGGAAGTCGGGCCGTTCGGCACCACCTGTGAGTCGCGTCGGACGGCGGCACCGGCGAACGTCCGGATGTCGTACCCGACATACCCGATCCCAACGGGGTCCTGCGCTTCGACGAAGACCGTATCGGTCGCTTCGACGCGGTCGGTGGTCCCGAAGCGCGCGATCTTCGGGATGGTTTGACCGTTGCCGGAGGCGAGCACTTCCACCGGCACAGGTACGCCGGCCGTGCGCTGACCGATGGAGTCGACCACGTACGGCACGACACTGTAGAAGCCCGCGACGGCCGTGGCGGGAATCACGAAGTTGAGCGTCGTCGAGAGGCTGTCCTGCAGCGGGCTGCTGAAGGTCGCCGAGTCGCCGGCCAGTGCAGTGCCACCAGCAGGCGGCGTGACGTTGAAGCCGACGAAGCGCACCTTGCGGAGCGTCCGGGCGGCAAAACTGACGACCACTGACCGGCCACGAACGGCCTGCGTGTTGTTCTGCGGGCTGGTGATGGTGACGAAGCCCGGCTGCCGGCTGCCGACGGCCATGACCGTCGTATCCGGCTTCGACTTGTTGCCGTTGCCGTCTTCCGCCCGGGAGATCAGGGTGACCTGCGAGCCGGGTACCACATTGCCCGGCACACGGACGCTGAACTCCCTGGTGTACGCGGTGACCGCAGCGCGCACCGTGTCAGCCACCGTGCGTGAGAGGGCACCGGCCAGTTCCACGCTCACGAACTTGACGCCCAGGTTGTCGTTCGCCTGTACGCTGAACGCGAAGATCGAGTCCGGGCTGGTGGCCCGCAGCACGGAGACGCTGGGGGCGGTGCGATCGAGGGTGTTGTTGTCGACTGTCGGATCTCCGTCACCGCACGCGGTGAGGGAGGTGGCGAGCACCAGCGGAAGCCAGCGCAGCGCGCGCGAAACCATCGTCGGTTCTGTGCGCATGAGTGATTATCGACCAGGGTTCGGGGCCGGCGTACGAGCCTCGCCGTCGTCCAGGATATGCGGGGACACCAGGATCACGAGATCACGCTTCTGCTCGTTTTTCCGGGTGGTCGAGAACAGGCGACCGAGGTACGGCAGGTCCATCAGGAACGGCACACCACGGCGGGACTTGGTCACCTGCGTGATGGTGAGACCACCGATCACCGCCGTCTCACCGTCCGGCACCATCAGCGTGTTGTCGGCGCGCTGCTTGTCGAAGATGAAACCGACGTCGGAGCTGGCCAGCGACGCCGAGCTGTTCTCGGCATGGATCGTCATCATGATCTGCCGGTTGTTGGTGATCCGCGGTGTGACGGAGAGCGAGATACCGACTTCCTTCAGCTGCACCGTGGCGCGGGGGATGTTGATCTGCCCCTGTGCACCACCGGCGGCACCAGCACCGGCATCGAGCACGCGGATCGGGATTTCCTGACCCACCAGAATCTCCGCCTTGCGATTATCGAGGGTGACGACCGTCGGTTCGGCCTGCACGTCGGCGAGCGACGATTCCTGCAGGGCCTGGATGAACGGCGTCAGCGAGTACTTGCCGAGTGCCGCGCTGAAGATCAGGTTGAGCGCCGGGCTCGAGATACTCGAGTTGGCGTTGGCGATGGCCGAGATGGTGTTGCCACCGAGATCGACGCGATCACCGATGACCGGCTGCAGCACTTCACGGAACGCGTCGGGCACACCATCACCGTTGCGATCGATCGGGATCTGCTGCACGACTTCCTGACGCGGAATGACGGTATTGAAGAACTGTCTGGCCGTCCCGATGTCGTAGGTGATGCCGAGTTCCTGCAGGCTGCTGCGATTGACGAAGATGATCTTGGCCTTGATCGCGACCTGGGGAGTGCGACGGTCGATCGATCGGACGTAGCTGATCACGTCGTCCATCCGGCTCTGGACTTCACGGATCAGCAGCGAGTTGGTGGCGCTGTCGGCCTGCACGCTACCCCGCACGACGCAACCACTCGGCACCGCACCCGGCGCCGTGGCGCCAGTGGTACCGGATGCCGGACCGCCGGCGCCTGGCACACAATCCCGCGTCAGCAGACCGCGGACGGTGGTCGCGAGCGAGGTGGCATTGGCGTAGTTGACACTCACGACCCGCGTCATGAGCGGCTCGAGCGACTGCTTGTCGAGCATGTTCTTGTACGAGTCGACGATGATGATCCCGTTCGGCTCTTCACTCGCCGCCAGTCCCTGCGCGCTGAGGATGGCGGCCAGCGCTTCGTCCCACGGCTTGTCCTTGACGTCGGCGGTGATGCTGCCAGTGACGTCGCGGCCGACGATGATGGTGCGGTTCGCGAAGCTGGCGAAGGCGGCGATCACGTCCCGGATGTCGGCTTCCTGATAGCTGACCGTGATGCGTGGCTTGGGCGGCTTGCCGCGGCTGGAAGCCTGCGAGCCCACCCTCGGCGCGTCCGGCGTCTGATAGGCGACCTGCGACCGGGTTTCCCCAACGGCAGCACGCGCACTGGACACCGTGGAGTCCATCATGGCCGTCGCGGTCACATCCTGCGACTCGACGGACTCGGCGCGACCAACGGGCAGTGATTGGCCGGTGCTCCAGGCGGCGATCTCCGACCCGCCGGCCAGCGCGATCCGGACTTCATTGCCACCCGTGAGCGTGTAGCGCGCGGCGGCGTCCACGTCGATCACGACGCGAACGATATCGGGCCGGTACTGCGCCATGCGGATGTTCTGCACCGGGCCACGCGGCTGGCCGTCGTAGGCACGACCGCCGACGGCACCGAGTGTGGTGCCAGGCAGATCGAGGACGATGCGATTCGGGCCGGCCAGGGTGAAGGCCGACCGCGCCACCGAGTCGGTGAGCGAGACGGCGACCACCGTGCCGGACGGAGTCGATTCAACGCGGACCCCCTGGACGAGGGCCTGGGCGGCGGAGGGAGTGGAAGCAGCCGTCATCGCGGCGAACACCGCGACCCCGGCTGCGGCCACGCGATACCAACCGCGCAGCGGCGTCACAACGTGCATCCGGTTCATCATGGTGCCCTCGTCGGCGTGATGGTCCTGGTCGAATCACCCATTGCAATACTTTCATGGTGGCTGATCCCGAACTCATCGATCGCAAATACGACCCGACGCGGTTCGATACTGGCCACGCGCATGCGCCCGAGCGGTTGCCCGACGCGCACGCGGTACTGCTCCTTCGTCGTGCGATCGCGGAAGATGGCGATCGACTGCGCCCCGCCTGACCCATTCCGCATGGCGTAGGCGATGCCAACCAGCGACAGATCCGCGATGGTCGGCCGCAGGACGCCAGTCGTGGCCAGCGACACGAACGGATCACGGCGGCCGCCGGCCTCGTACGCGAACGACTCGCGGCGATACGACAGCTGTTCGCGCCGCGCCAGCGAATCGCGACTGGCGGCGGTCGGCACGGCAACGGTGCGGCTGCTGCCCGGTTCTGCGCGCGCAAGTGTCTGCTGCGCATGGAGTGGCATCGCGGTCGCAACCAGCAGAGTGGCGAGGGCGCGCAGGCGGGTGGGAGCGGTCATCACGGGGTGGTTCCTCCACGACGCGACGTCGACACCGGCTCTCCGCCGCGCGCGACATACGTCTCGATATCGAACTCCGTCTGGATCGGCGCTTCCGACGCCGGCATCCGGCGGCGCATGGGCCCCGTGCCGAGCTGCGGCGTGTTGTTCGCGCCATCAGCCATCTTCATCTTCAGGACCATCGGATTCACGATGCGCGGCAGGCTGCCGACGTTGGTGAGGAATTCGGTCATGTTGTTGTACCCACCCTTGACGATCAGGCGATAGCGGTGGGCATCGTAATTTTCGCCGCCGCTCGCAACCGGCTGCGGCGTGACGCTGGCGATGTCGAGACCGACGCGACGTGCCGAGTTCGACACCTGCTCCAGCAGGCCAGGCACTTCGTTGACGGTCGGCACGAGCTGACGCATGACGGCAAGATTCTCCGCATACTTCGCCGCGTCTTCCTTCAGCTGTCGCAGGTTGCCGGCCTTCAGTTCATTGGCGGCCTTCTGGTTCGCGGCCGTCAGCGTCTCCACGTGGGAGTCCTGTTCCGTGATCGTTTCGGCCTTCGGCGTGAAGACGTACATGTAGAACAGCACGCTGAGGCCGAGAGCAAGGATGATGACGGCCAGCAGGGACTGTTCGCGCCTGGTGAATGAGTTGAGCATATCAGCGTACCGACAAGGTGATCGGGACCGTGGTGACGGCCGCGGGGTCCGGCTTCTGATACTGCACGTCGAGCGTGAATTCGGTGACTTCGCGACTGTCGACCAGCATCACGTTCGACTTGTTGAGCGTGACGTTCTGGACAAATGGCGAGCTTTCGAGGATCCGCATGAAGCGGGTCAGCGCCTGGATGTCGACCGTGTTGCCGATGACCTGGAACACGACCTGCGGCTCCACGACCGGCTTGGACTTCCTGGCCGAGTCGCCCGCCGCCTTGGTGCTGGTGTCGCGCTGCGGCAGGACGGCCTTGGCGCTGACCTGCGAGATCGTCGTGATCCAGGTATAGGGCGGCAGGGCGCGACTGATTTCGTCGAGGATGTGCGGCCAGACGTACCGGCTGTCGTCGATCTGCTGAATGATGCCGAGCTGCGTGATCAGCGAGTCGCGACGCGCGATAACCGCCTTCCGCTCGCCGATGACCGACGAGAATCGTGCGGAGTCGGCCAGTTCCTGCTGCAGGCGCTGATCGAGTGAGGCCAACTGGCGATCCTGGTACCAGAAGCCGCCACCGACGCCGAGGACGGCCAGCACGACCGCGATTCCGGCGGCCGCCGTGATCATCGGCCGGGCGGGTGCCGGTCCGCTGTCATCGAGGGCGATGTTTGCCGAGTCCCTGTTGCGCTGGAAACGCGCGAGGAAGGCGAGCCCGCCGGACTTTTTCTTGCCCGAGCCTTCGCCCGGGCTGAGCAGATTGATTTCAATCATGTCGTCTGGTCCTCAAGCCACTTGGCGGAGTGCGAGCCCGACCGGCAGCACCAGGAGCGACGCCACTTCATCGGCATTCACATCGGCGAGTGCGCCATCGGCGACCGCCAGGTTGAGCAAGGGATTGACGGGTCGCACCGGGATGCGCAGCAGCCCGGCGAGGCGTTCGGCCAGACCGGTCACCCGCGCGCCGCCGCCGGCGATGTACACCTCGCGAATCGGACGCACGGTGCGTGACAGCGACTGTGCGACGGTCCCGGTGCGCTCGATTTCCTTCGCCAGCTCTTCGCCGCGGCGATGAACGACGTTGTCGAGCGCCGGAGTCGTCGTGGCGGCAACGAGGGCTGAGTCGGCGTCGTCGGCCGTCATGCGAGCGTCGCGCTGGAGATCCTCGCGCAATCGGCGCACGCCAACGGTGTTGTCGCGCGTCAGGATCGGGATTCCGTCATCGAGCACGCTGACGTTGCAGACATCGTTGCCGATGTTCACCAAAGCCACCGTACCGCGCATCGCGTCGGGGTGATTGAATTCGAAGGCATTGTGGAGCGCGAACGCTTCGACGTCGATCACCCTGGCTTCGACGCCGGCGTCGCGCAGCAGCTGCACACGCGCATCGATCAGATCCCGCTTCGCGACGGCCATCAGCACCGACATTTCGGCCGACTCCCCATCGGGATCCAGCACCTGGTAGTCGAGCGAGATGGAGCTCGTATCGAACGGCACGATCTGCTCCGCCTCCCACTGCATGGCTTCGCGCAGTTCGCTCATCTTGTTGCGGTCGATGACGACCTTGCGGACGATGACGTTGCCACCGCCCACCGCCGCGACGATGTGCGCCCCCTTGGTTTCGGCGGAGGCCGCCGCGAGCGCGTTCTGCACCGCGAGAATCACGAGCGCGTGATCCATCACTTCGCCTTCGACGATTGCGTCGGCGGGGACTGGTTCGACGACGACTCGCTGCAACTCTGGCACGCCTTTGCCATGTTCGATCACGGCAATTTTGACCAGGCCGGAGCCAATATCGAGACCGATCGTGACCTTACGTCGCTTGAAGAACGCCATCGGATTTGGGGCCAGATGTGACGAGACCCGAACAGGGTCACCGGGGTGGGCGGTGAGCAGGGCATCGGGCCGACGACTGACCGTCCCGAAAAGCCTTCGACAGGTGGGTCGATTTGCATACAGGGTACGAATGGCGCGCGAATAGGTAACGCCGACGGTGCATGCGCCCGGCCTCAGTAGAGGCTGAGGTGCGTCCAGGTCGCCGACGGCCCCAAGCGCGTCACGCGCTCCACCGCGCGCCGGATCGCACACGCGTCGTACCGGACCCGGTCACCCGGACCGAGTCCGGAGCGCCCGCCGCCCGTGTCTCCGCTGATCACCGCGCCGGTCACCGTGAGGCGACCGCCGGCGGTCAGAATGGAGCCGCGTGCGACGAGCACTCCCGTGAGTCGAAGGTCGGCCTCGAGGAGCAGTTCTGAATCGAGCACGAGCATTCCTTCGACATGGAGAGGACGCGTCAGCCGGCGGCCGGTCAATCGGAAGACCCCGACCAGCGAATCGCGCACGGTGTCTGGATCGATGGCGGGATACCGGAGCGCATCCAGGCCGACGGGAAAGGGGGCCTGGCCGCTGGTCGCTGGGGGTTGGCCAGCGGGTCGGCACTGCAGCTCCGGCCCGGTCGCGGCGGCCAGCTCCACGGTCGCGGCCGGATCGACGATCCAGGCGTTTGCGCCGGTGATGGCGGCGGTCGGCATCCCCAGTGGCGTCAGGAGTGGGATCAGCGTGCGCCGATCGGCGCGCGCCCAAACGGATGGAACGCCGGAGCGACGTATTGCCACACCTCGCACGAGCACCGTTTGCCAGCCTAGCCGAGCGATGTCGGTCCGCCAGTTGCCGCGCGCGGTGACGCCGGACGCGATCGTCGCCGTGTCGCCTGGCAGCGGCAATCGTCGCCATGCACCCGCGTCGAGGAGCGCATAGGCAAGTGTGCGCGCGGAATCGGCCTGCGACGCCGCGGCGACCGTCGCGCGTTCCAACGTGTCGCCGCGTCCCGCGCCGGCGGCCGATCGCCACAGCGCGAGGACGCACACTCCGACAATCGCGCTGATGGCGACGGCGATGAGCAGTGCCGTTCCGCGGTTACACCGCGGCTCAGTGCGGACCGACATTGATCCTCACTGAATCGGCGATGATGCCCAACCGCGCCTGGTGCGCGCTGCGCAGCCAGACGAGGATTGCGCGTGTGCGCGCCAGAGCGTTGTCGGCGAGCGGCTGGCCCGCAGCGTCGATCGCGCGGACGGTGAGGCCTGGCCCTCCGGGTGCGGTTGGTGAGGCCAGTGGTGTGACGAGCGGCTGTGGTGTCGAGAACGTCCGGCCGAGTGCGTCCCAGGTTGCGAGGGACAGCGACCACTGTCCGTCGCCGCCGCGCACGAGCGACCAGCGTTCGCGCTGGAGCACGCGCACGAGCGCTCCCGGTCTGATGCCAGCAACGGAGCTGTCGATGATGACCCGTTGACTGGCACGTCCGGGCCAGACGGAGGCACTGTCGCCGCAGCTGCCGCTGGCTCCGGCCACGACGCGAACGGCACGCTGAATCCATCGCTGTTCGGTGTCGCTCCAGACCCTCAGTGCATCGTCGGTGGTGACCCCTCGTGGGAGGGCCGAGCTCCAGGGGAGGGTGTCGTTGGCGGCACTGAGGGTGATCGTATCGCGAGACAGAGTGCAGATCGTCGTGACACCGATCGCGTGTACGAGATCGAGCACAGAGTCGCGAGCGAAGCGAAGGTCATTCGCAACGGGATCGCTATTGCTCACGTGGCGCGCCAGGGTCCGCAGACCGTCGCTGAGGGTGGCGCTTCGCAGCTCAACCGTCGACACCGTCGCCACCGTCTGGATGCTGCGGCGTGCGACCAGCGATCCGACACTGAGCAACACCAGCAGCAGCAGCAGGGAGACGGTGATCTCGATCAGTGTCAGACCGGACCGCAGAGGTGGGGCGCGCATCAGTCGCACCACCCGCCGAAGGCGAGCCGTACCGAATCGCCACGCGTGGAACGCAGGGTGACTTCGTCGCGATAGGCGAGGCCGTCGTGGTCTCGTGACAGAGCGAGTTGCCAGCGCGGCTCACGCACCGAGCGTGTGACATTGATACTGTCGCACGGCAGCGCGTTGAGATCGGCCAGTGCGCGTTCCGCGCGATGGAGTGCCGCTCGGTGGAGCCGGGCATGACCGAGCCCACGTTCGGCGGCGGATGTGGCGAGGAGGGCCCAGCTGGCGATGGCCGAGAGGAGCACGAGAGCGAGCAGGACTTCGCAGAGCGAACTGCCGAATCGGGTGGCGGGCATCAGGCGCTCCGGTATGGGTGCGCCGATGATGCTGCTCAGGGCCTGTGGTGCGGTAACCTGATTCGCGCGCGCATCAGCAGAAGCGCGCGCGGCGGCAGAAGCGCGCGCGGCGGTCCAGGGTCAGCCGGCGGCGACAGGCAGCAAGAGATGAATCGCCATGCCACCTTCTCGTGCGCCGTCAACCCAGATCGTGCCATTGGCGGCATTCGCGGAGCGCCGCACGGTGGCGAGAATCACGCCGTAGGGATCGCCCGGGCGCGAGCCGGCAAAGGGATCGAAGGCGCGATCGAGATCAGCGCTGGTTGGCGAGGGACCGGTATCCGTGATCACGATCGAGAGCACCTCTGCCGGGGGCTGCGCGCGCAGTACCCAGGTACGCAGGACATCGCCTGAGGCACGTGGCACGATCGTGAGGCGGGAGTCACCAGTCCGTCGGACCGGTGTTTCCTCGATGTTCGCACGGAATACGCGCGAGACGTGGAGGGTGACGGCACGATCAGGAGGCGACGCACTTCGGGCGAGCGAGATCATGGCGCGCAGATCGGCGCGCAGGCGACCCTGATCGACGACGACGCTGCATCGTTCGGTATCGAAGATGGTGCTGATCGCCGGCCCATCCACGGTCGATTCGAGCTCCGCCACGAGTTGCCGCAGCTCTGCCACGACGTCGACTGCATGAGTCGCGATCGGCACGCGAGCCGTGACCTGCCGAAGCGCGTCGGACGCGCCAGCCAGGGCGGCAAGCGCATCGTCCATTGCGTGCGCATCGGTCGCCGACGAGAGTGTCTCGCGAATGCGTCCTTGCGCGTCATCGTACGCTGCCGCCGACGCCGATCCGAGCTGGGCGAGTACCTCGGTGGTGTCGCGTTCGGCGGAGCGGAGCGCCGCGCGTGCGCCGGCGTCGGCGTAGGCTGAGGCGAGTGGAATCAGTGCGCCATCACCTTGCGCCGTCGGCAGACCCGCAATGCCAACCGTCTGCACCTGTCGTTCAGCGTCCAGTGCAACGGTCGCAGCATGCTGGCGCAACCAGCGTTCGACGACGATAGCCAGAATGGCGACCTGCGCCACGGTGGTCAGCGCGAAGACACCGCCCACGCCGAAGGCCAGAAAGCGCGACGGCACCACGCGCGGGAGGAAGAAGACGCAGGCGGCGCCGACCAGCAGCGTCGCCGCAATGGGCCACGCGAGCGCATCCTGCAGCGCTCGGCGTTCCGGCGGGGTTCGGGCGGCGCGGTCGACGCGCGGAGTCAGTGGAGGAGTCACGCGCGGAAACGTGATCGAGAAGACCCGCGGCGCAAGTCGCACGCGGAAGAAGGTTCAGCCGACTGGCAGAGCACGACCCGCGACTTCACTCCGATCCAAACGTCGATGGATGCGAGTCGACGTCAGGCGAGCCGGGGAGTGGTCCGGCTACCAGCAGGCGGGGGTGCCATCGGCCACGCTCGAGGGCATCCCCATTGGCCGCGGTGCAGTTCCGACGAAGACGCCGCACGACTGTCCGCCGGGAATCGCGATCGACACGTTCCACCCCGACGATCCCGGTGGCGCACCCGCGACCGCGATCGCCAGCGAGGTGTTGCCCGGACTGGGCGCGAACCGAAGCGCCGCCGAATCTGCGAGGGCCGCATACCGAGCGTTGGCCGCGTAGAACTGTTCCTGCTGCGTGGCGAGGTTGTGTACATCCGCCAACCCCGCGGTACGCGATGCGCGCTGCTTGGTGTTCGCGTACTTCGGCAGTGCGAGCGCGGCCAGAATGCCGATCACGACCACCACGATCAGCAGTTCAATGAGTGTGAACGCTCGACGCGCCACGCCGGCGGCGTGCGGGCACGGCAGTGGATGACGCGCGGCAACGGTTGATGACATGTTATCGAGGGATTCGCGGGAACCGTCGCATCGCTGCGGCGCAGTGCAGTGCGGTGCGGCGGGCACTCAACCGACGGTCAACCCGGAAAAGCGTCACGACCCGGTGAGGGGAGTCGCCGGGTCGTGATGGGCCTCAGTTGAACCTCGCGCGGTTTACCAGCAGACCGGCACACCCGAAGGCGTAGCTGCGGGCATACCCGTCGGAGCCGCCGCGCTGCCATGATAGATGCCGCAGGCCTCACCCGCGGGGATCGTGATCCGAGCGCTCCAACCGGTGGCGCTCGCCACCAGCGTCAGCGCGGTGTTTCCAGTGGAAGGGGTGAAGTTCAACCTGCCCGTGGCGCTGCCCGTGTCGGCAATCGCGGCGTAGCGATTGCTGTCGGCGTAGAAGCCTTCCTGCGACGTGGCGAGGTTGCGCATGTCGGCAATGCCGGCCGACCGGCTCGCGCGTTGCTTCGTGCTCGAGAACTTCGGGATCGCGACCGCGGCCAGAATGCCGATGATCACGACCACGATCAGGAGTTCGATGAGAGTGAAGCCCTTCTTGGAAGTGCGCTGCATGGGAGGCGTCGGTTCGGGTCAACATGCTGATGTTCGGCGCGTCGTGCGCGAACATCTTGCCTGTGTCGGACTCCTCTAAGGCAAGCTGGCAGCCACAACTATTTTCCACTTGGAAAGTGTTATATCACAACGAGTTACGATCTCGCCTTGCTCCCTGGCCGTGTCACACGAGCGTTGCACTTTACGACAGGTCCGGCATTTCGCGTGGCTGGAGGTCTGCGCAGCAGAGCAGGTGTGCAGATCGTTGCCAGCGACATGCCGCGTCAGGAACGCTGCTGCGCGACACGGTGATCGAACGCGCGCGCACATGCCACGGCGTGGTCGGTAGGCGTTTCAGTCGCGGCGGCGACCGCGCAGTGCGGCCAAATGGGCAGCGAAAGCGACACGGTGCAGTCCCAAATGCAACGCGACCCGGGGGAAACTCCCCCGGGTCGCGTTGACGGCGACCTGCGTCACCTGATTCGATCAGCTCACCAACAGACCGGAACACCGTCCGGGTTCGTCGCGGGCATACCCGTCGGGCGGGCAGCCGTGCCACTGAAAATACCGCAGGCCTGTGCGCCAGGAATCGTCACGCGGCCGCTCCAGCCAGTGCCCGTGGCAACCAGCGTCAGCGCCGTATTTCCGTTCGACGGCGTGAAGTTCATCCGGCCCAGGCCGGTGCCCGTGTCCGCAATCAAGGCATAACGGCTGCTGTCGGCGAAGAAGCCTTCCTGGGCGGTGGCCAGGTTTCGCATGTCAGCGATACCAGCTGAGCGCGAAGCGCGCTGCTTGGTGTTCGAGAACTTCGGGATCGCGACCGCAGCCAGGATGCCGATGATCACGACCACGATCAACAGTTCGATCAGGGTGAAGCCTTTCTTCATGCTGCGACGCATGGAAAATTCTCCTTCCGGAAAGTGAGACGACGTGTTCCCTCGCGAGGGCCAGCGAGGGTGGCAGCTGGGGAAGTGGCAACTTTTCTGCCGAACTGGTCCGTACTGTCAAGTTGTTGACATGCAATGATTTACCGCTTTCGTGCGGCAGTGTGCCCTGTGAGTCTCTATTGCACTCTGCAGCGAGCGTCGCAGAACGCGAGCTGCTGGACACGGCAACTGGCCCGGCGAGCCGAAGCACGCCGGGCCAGGAGTCAGCCGACCGAGGTCAGCTGCGATCTTCGATTACCAGCAAACCGGGACACCGTCCGGGTTCAACGCCGGCATACCCGTCGGGCGGGCAGCCGTGCCACTGAAAATACCGCAGGCCTGTGCGCCAGGAATCGTCACGCGGCCGCTCCAGCCAGTGCCCGTGGCAACCAGCGTCAGCGCCGTATTTCCGTTCGACGGCGTGAAGTTCATCCGGCCCAGGCCGGTGCCCGTGTCCGCAATCAAGGCATAACGGCTGCTGTCGGCGAAGAAGCCTTCCTGGGCGGTGGCCAGGTTTCGCATGTCAGCGATACCAGCTGAGCGCGAAGCGCGCTGCTTGGTGTTCGAGAACTTCGGGATCGCGACCGCAGCCAGGATGCCGATGATCACGACCACGATCAACAGTTCGATCAGGGTGAAGCCCTTCTTCATGCTGCGTCGCATTGATACAACTCCATAGAGGGAGACCGGTCACCGCCTGGCACACTGCCAATCGGCTCGGTCTCTTCTATGGCAAGGCTATTGCCGCGACTACTGCAAACTGCAAAGCATTGGCTGGCAACACTTTACGAGTGAACATCCGTGACAAGCTCTGCCATTCACCACTGCTTTTCGCCACGGCCGTGGCGTTCTGCAAATACCCTAACCGGTTCTGCGGTATCGGCGGCGGATATTTATGGCCAGCAGACCGGAACGCCATCCGGTGTCGCGGCCGGCATTCCCCCGGGGGCTGGGGCCGCTCCAACGAAAATCCCACAGGAACTGCCCCCAGGAACCGCCAGCACGGCATTCCACCCCGATGAACCGGGCGGCGCTCCCGCCAGCGCGATGCCCAGCCCGGTGTTTCCACGACTGAGGGAGAACCGCATCACCGCGGTATCTGCGAGTGCACCATATCGGTCGCTATCGGCGTAGAACCCCTCCTGGGCCGTCGCGAGGTTTCGCAGGTCCGCGACTCCGGCCGCCCGATTTGCTCGGCGCTTGGTGTTGTTGAACTTCGGAATGGCGATCGCTGCCAGAATGCCGATGATCACGATGACGATCAGCAATTCAATCAGCGTGAATCCTCGATGTGACACGCGCTCGTGATGCAGGCTGTCCATGGCGTCCTCCGGATCGGGTGAACGGCGCCGATGCGAAGTGCCTGGCGCCAGCCGACAGAGTCACAGCACCGTCATCGATCCACCTAACCCGGGATCTGCTGGTATCATCGCCCTCGTGCGCGCAGGTGCGGCGCACGGCGCCCGGCGCGACGCTCAGGCGTCGGTCTCGTAGCGTGCGAGTTTGCGATAGAGTGTGCTGGCGTCGATGCCCAGCGTCGAGGCGGCGCGGCTCTTGTTGCCCCCTTCACTCTGCAGCACCCACATGATGTACGCCCGCTCGATCGCGTCCAGCGTCGGGTTCACGATCACCCGCTCCGCCACCAGCGGTTCCACGCGGCGCGCCGTGACACGTTCCGGCAACGCTTCGACATCGATCGCATCGCCTGTCGTGAGGATCACCGCGCGCTCCATGGCATTCTCGAGTTCACGGACGTTGCCAGGCCAGTCGTAGGCCTGCATCGCATCCAGCGCATCACTCGTGAGGTTGAGCGCATGCTCGTGGCGCGTGCCCCCGACCCGCGCCAGAAACTTCGTGGCGAGGACGCCGATGTCGTCGCGACGATCACGCAGCGGTGGCAGGTGAATCGCGATCACGTTCAGGCGATAGAACAGGTCACCGCGAAAGCTGCCACGCTTGATCTCGTCTTCCAGGTCACGATTGGTGGCCGCGATCATGCGTACATCGATCGGCTGCGATTCGGTGCCACCGACCGGAATCACTTCACGCTGCTGCAACACGCGGAGCAGCTTCACCTGGGTTGCCGGCGTCGTCTCGCCGATTTCGTCGAGGAAGAACGTCCCCTTGTTGGCCGCAGTGAACAGGCCGGCGCGATCTTTCACGGCCCCCGTGAAGGAGCCCTTCACGTGACCGAACAACTCACTTTCGAGCAGCGATTCCGGCAACGCACCGCAATTGATCGACATGAAACTGTTGTCGGATCGCGGCGAAAGATCGTGCAGGTAGCGCGCAATCACTTCCTTGCCGGTGCCCGATTCGCCGGTGATCAGCACCGTCGAATCGGTCGGCGCGACCGTCTCGACCATCTCCAGCACCTTCAACCAGGAGCGACTGTTGCCGGTCGGTTTTGATCCCGCGCTGCTACGCTCGCGACGCTGGATCTCCTGCTTCAGCGTGACGTTCTCGATCTTCAGCTGCCGATGCTCGGCCGCACGCCGCAGGATGGCGACCAGATCGTCATTGCGGAACGGCTTCTGGATGTAGTAGTACGCGCCTTCATTGACGGCCTGGATGGCGCTCTGCATCGACGCCTGCGCCGTCATCAGCACCACCGGCATCTGCGGATCGCGCGCCTTCACCGCCGCCAGAACCTCGATCCCGGAGATCGTCGGCATCCGGATGTCGCTGAGGACGATGTCGGGATTCGACGTCTCG
>CAYMQV010000032.1:2620-5880 GCA_964392395.1 uncultured Gemmatimonadaceae bacterium | reverse complement strand
CGAGCGCATCCAGTCCCGCCTTGCCGCCAAGGGCGGTGATCGGTGTGAATCCTTCATTCTTGAGCAGGATTCGCAGCGTCTCGAGAATGCCCGCCTCGTCGTCGATGACGAGGACCGTGGGCGACGTTCGCTGGGTCACGCAGGAACTCCGTTCTCTGACTGTGTGCGGGGCAGGATGATCGTGAAGCGGGTACCACTGCCCGGGGACGAATCAACCAGCACGACGCCACGGTGCGCGTCGATCGCGCGGTGCACGACCGGAAGGCCCAGTCCGCTCCCGCGCGGCTTGGTGGTGAAGAACGGCGTGAAGATCCGGTCGCGGACATCGGCAGGCATTCCCGGCCCGTTGTCCTCGATCACCAGACGCACGGCGCCAACCTCCGGCAAGACGCCGCCTGGCATCATCTCCGGCGTTGCCGCGCGCATCGTCACCCGGACCACGCCGCCACCCTCGCCCAGCGCCTGCGCCGCGTTCAACACCAGGTTGAAGATCGCGCGGTGCAAGAGATCAGAATCACCGTCAACGTGCTGCACCGCAGGCTCGGCATCGAAGATGAGTTCGGTTGCCGCACTGCGATCGGGGTGCGCACTCACGAGATTGATCGAGTCACGCACCAGTCCGGCAAAGTCCAGCGGGGCCACACGAGTCACCCGAACCCGAGCGAAATCCAGGAACTCCGTCAGCAAGCGGGCGAGACGATCGCTTTCTCGAACGACCAGCCTCGTCAGTGACCCGGTATCCTCGTCCGCCGACGGCATCCGGCCGAGCTGCTCCACCGCGCTGCGGATGCTTGCCAAGGGGTTCTTGATCTCGTGCGCGAGGCTCGCCGCCAGCTCGGAAATCGCTTCGAGCTGCCCTGCCCGCACGTGAAGATCCTCGAGGCGCTTCTGATCCGAGATATCGGAGAAGATCGCCGTCGCACTGCCCGCGTCATCCGGCGCCTCGCTGCGCAGGTAGGTGACCGTGATGCCGAGCTGCAGTTCGCGGTCCTCGATCCGGGCCAGCGCCTCGGCACGGGACGTTCGCGTCCGCGTACGGATCGCGCGCTCGAGGGCCAAAAGGAGCCCCGGTGCGGCACGGTCGAGCTCGGCTCGAACCGGCCGGCCGACCAACGGCGCCAGATCGACGCTGAGCAGCGCACTCGCCGCCTGATTGGCGTACTGCAGCACGCCCGCCGCATCGACCGTCATGACACCGCTACGGATATTGTCGAGAACGTCGGAGGCCTGCAACCGTTCGCGTCGGAGCGTTTCAGCAAGCAACTCCGAGCCAGAGCCAACCTCGCGCAGTCTCGCACTCACATACCCCGTCCCGACCGCCACGGTGGCGTAGTTGCCCATCTGCAGCCAGGCGGTCGAGTCCAGCACGAAGTCCCGCGTGACCACGATGTCGGTGAAATAGAACGCACAGACCAGCAGCGCAGCGATCAGCCCACCGCTGCGAGGAATGAGGAGCGCCGAGTACGCGATCACCAGGATGTAGAGCGCCGCGAACTGGGATTCGCTGCCGTTCGTCACGTGGACCAGCGCCGTGATCAGCGCGATATCGGTGACTGCCTGCCAGAGCAGGAATCCGCGACTCGTGGGAGCGCGGTACATTTCCACCGCTATGAGCGAGACTCCCGTGACGGCGAACGCCATGATGGCCGCGGCCTGCACCAGCCGCACCGCAGTCACCGTTTGCCCCACGGCGAGCTGCGGCAGCACGACGATCAACGCGACCGACAGTACGGTGCGAATCGCGTATACCCACAACAGCGCCCGGCGCGGATCGAGGATGGCGCGTAAGCGCGCGATGGGCGTCAAAGCTTCCGCAGAGGGTCGGTATTGTTTCGCCATGAGTGCGGACAATGTGACACCGGCATCACCGGCGCGGGGAGTGGCAACGTGAACCTGCCAGAAGCGGGTGTCGGCATCCGGCTACTCGGCGTCCTCATCCTGGTGCTCATGAACGCCTTCTTCGTGGCGGCCGAATTCGCACTCGTCGGCTCGCGGCGAAGCAAAATCGATCAGCTTGCCGAGGAGGGAGCAAGTGGCGCGAAAGCGGTCCAGGAGGCGCTCAAGAACCTCGACCGATACATCTCCGGGACGCAGCTGGGCATCACGCTGGCCTCCCTCGCCCTTGGATGGATCGGCGAACCGGCACTCGCGACACTGGTCGACGGCGGACTCGAACGGATCGGCATTCACGCCGCGGCTGGCGTCGCCCACAGTACCGCGGGCATCGCCACGGCGTTCCTCGTCATCACGTTCCTGCACATCGTGCTCGGCGAACTGGCGCCGAAATCCATCGCGCTGGTCGCACCGGAACGCGTCAGCATGTATCTGGCGCGACCGCTGATGCTCTTCTCACGAGTGATGAGTCCATTCATCACGGTGCTGAACAATGTCGCCAATGCGCTGTTGCGCCTGGTTGGTGTTCATCCGGCAGGCGGTGCTCACCAGAGCGTCCACAGCGCCGACGAGCTGCGACTGCTGGTGATGCAGGCCCGGGCGCAGGGAACCCTGAACGAGACGGACAGCATGATGCTCGCCGGGGTTTTCGATTTTCATGAGAAAAAGGCTCGTGATGTCATGCGCCCACGGACGGAAGTGGCGGCGATTCCGCTCGATTCCTCCGAAGACGAAGTGTGGGCCATTTTGCGTTCGGAGCGTTATTCGCGATATCCCGTCACGGGCGAGTCGCTGGACGATATCGTTGGCGTCTTTCTCGCCAAGGACCTCTGGCTGCATCAGGGTCCGTTCACCGTGACGCAGTTCCTCCGGCAACCACTCTTCATTCCTGACTCGCGGTCGGCCGAGCGTGTACTGGACGACCTGCGAAAGACCCGGGCGCAGATGGCCGTCGTTCTCGACGAATACGGTGGAACGGCCGGGATCATCACCATGGAAGATCTGGTCGAGGAAGTCGTGGGCGACATCGCCGATGAGTACGATGCGGCGGCGCGAGAGGCGCTCGAGACCGATGGTGTGCTCGAGCTGGCCGGCTCGCTCTCACTGATTGACGTCCGTTCGGACTACAAGGTGCTCGTGCCCGACGGCGACTGGACGACACTCGGCGGCTACGTCTTCAACGCGCTGGGCCGGCTGCCTCGTATTGGTGATCGCGTGACGATTCCCGGGTCCGAGCTGGAAGTCGTGGCGATGGATGGGCGTCGGGTCGCGGCGGTACGCGTAAACCGCGTCCCCGCGCCGGGGCATTGAAGTGGCGAGCCGCCCTGTGAGCAACCGCCCTGTGAGCAACCGCCCTGTGAGCAACC
>CAYMQV010000032.1:0-2520 GCA_964392395.1 uncultured Gemmatimonadaceae bacterium | reverse complement strand
CCGCCCTGTGAGCAACCGCCCTGTGAGCAACCGCCCTGTGAGCAACCACCCTACCCGGCGCGGGGCAACAATGCCCCGCGGCACAGTCCTCCGTTATTTCTGTATGCGCTCGCTTCTGCTTCTTTTGCCCGCCACTCTCGCCTTCGGCTGCGCTCGCGACGATTCGATCCGAGACGCCAGCGCTGCGGGCGTCACGGACAGCGCGGGACCTCGCGTCTCAACGGTGGCGCGATGGCCCCGTGATACCGGCGTGGTGGTGCCGCTCGCAGCACCGGGACTGCCGGCACGCGACTTCCCCGCCCCGCGCCGTCCGATCTCGAGCATCGTCTCGCCGCAGTGGAGCGATGAAGCGACACGCGATGCCGCCCATGAGGCGGACACGGTGATGGCCCTGCTCGGGGTGCGACCCGGCATGGCGGTGGCCGACATCGGTGCCGGCAGCGGCTACTACGTGGCGCGGATGGCGCGCCGGGTGGGTCCGGCCGGTGTGGTCTATGGTCAGGACATCATGCCACGCTACCTCCGCTATCTGCGGGAGCGCGTGGATCGGGATGAACTGACCAATGTCCGACTCGCGCTCGGCGACCCGCACGACCCGCGCCTGCCGCGCGAGTCGCTCGATCTGGTGACGATGATCCACATGTACCACGAGATCGAGCAACCGTTTGGTTTGCTGGCGAATCTGGTCCCGTCGCTCAGACGGGGGGCGCGCATCGCAATTCTGGACATGAATCGGCGCACCGATCAGCACGGCACGCCGCCTTCGCTGCTGAAATGCGAGATGGAGGCGGTGGGATTTACGCAGCAGAGCTTTCACGACCTCGGCGTCGACGGGTACGTCGCGATCTTCACCGCACCAGCGGTCGTCGACATGGCGAAGATCACGCCAGCAGCGCGGCGGTGCGACTCGGTGGCTGAACGTGGTTGGTGACCCCGCCGATGGGCCGCGCGATATTCTGATCGTGAGTGCCCACGTTCGCATTCCACGGGCCGAACTGGATGTCCGCGCGACGCGCAGTGGTGGGCCGGGCGGACAGCATGTGAATACCAGTTCGACCCGGATCGAGCTGCGCTGGCAACCTCACGAGTCGGTCGCACTGAATGACGCCCAGCGCGAACGGCTGCTGACTGCCTTGGCGACGAAGCTCGACAGCGATGGCTGGATCCGGATCACCGCCAGTGAATACCGCAGTCAGCTGCAGAATCGCGAGGCGGCAGAGGCGCGGCTGGTGGCGATGGTGAAGGGGGCGCTGGTTGTGCCGAAGCTCCGCCGCGCCACCAAACCGACCAGGGCATCGAAGACAAAACGTCTCGAAACGAAGTCGTTGCGCAGCAACGTCAAGCAGCAGCGAAAGCCTGTTTCGCGCGACGAATAGCCGGAATCGCGCCGGGCTCACGTGCACCCGGGCTAGCGTGCGTCACACGACTCGAGCGGGACGACTCGAGCGGGACGACTCGTGCCGCAATGCGCGCGGCACCCATTGTGGCACGGTTGTCCGCCCGTTACCGGCCGAAGGACATTCCGAGCGAATATGTCCACATGTTCACTTCGCTCTCGCGAACGAACGGCGTGGTGGTGGTGCCGTTGCCGAAGCTGTCGCGCGTGAGGTAGCGGGCGCGCCCGTTGAAGTTCCGACGGGCATTGATATCCAGCCCCACCGACCGACCAATGGGGATTCTGATCCCACCACTGACGGCTGAGGTGAAGAGATTATCGCGTTGATTGGTCGTCTCGAAAACATCGGGGCCACCATCCTCGCCGTCGGCCGACGATTGCGTCCAGAAGACGGTCCATCCGGCCATCGCGTTCACGTACGGACGGATCGGGCCGGCAGGAAACTGCAGCTCCGGACCGGCGAGGCCGGAGAAGATGTTGTTCGACGTCGTGATATCGACGGTGATCCGGCAGCCGGTGCCGAAGCATTCGCGGGTGGTGGAACGCCCGTAGATCAGGAACGCGGCATCGGCGCGGAGCGAAGCAATGTTCTGACCGCCAGGGAACCACCGGAAGTCTCCACCAGCGCCCCACCCGGTGCTGACGTAGTTCTTGAATTCCCCGAGCGGCTGTGCGTAGATGGCACGGACGCCGAAGCCGATGGGCTGCATGGCAAGCGGCTGAGCACCGGCCGCGCCGGCCACGCCGCTGAGGGCGAGCGAGAGCGCCGCCGTACGGCGACGTATGGGATGCGACAACATTCGGGAGCCTCGCGGTGGATGCGACGGAGCACGCTCCGTTCGCGCGACTTCGCTGAATACGCCGCCGGGCGCACTCATGTTTCACCGCCCGGACGGCCCGTCAGCGCAGTTCCGCGAGCCGTCCCGGAGCTCCCGCCGCGACCGCCAGTGCGGCACGCGCCGCGAGATACTTCGCCTGCAGCGCGACGAACTTGAGTTCCTCATCGAGAACCTGGCGCTCGCGGGTGTTCACCAGGAACAGGTTGCTTTCACCGGCGTCGAACTTGGCCCGTTCACCAGCACTGAGGATCCGGAAGAGCCGCACCGCGTCGCGCTGCAGCGCGA
>CAYMQV010000031.1:0-30481 GCA_964392395.1 uncultured Gemmatimonadaceae bacterium | reverse complement strand
GCCAGGCCGAAGGCGGTACGGTCGTCGGTGAGATCTGTCGGTAGCAGGGCGTCACTGAGGCCACGTTTTACCGGTGGCGGAAGCAGTATGCCGGCTTGGACGTCGGGGAGCTGCGGGAGTTGCGGGCGCTCCGAGAGGAGAACAGCAAGCTCCGACAGGTCGTCGCCGACTTGGTGCTTGACAAGACGATCCTGAAGGACGCCCTCGGGAAAAAATGGTGAGCCCACGCCAGCGCGGGCGGCCGTGGCGGGGGCCGTAGGCCGCGTACCGGGTGAGTGAGCGCAGCGCGTGCCGGGCGTTGGCGGTTGAGCGGACCGCAGTGCGGTATCAGCCGCAGCCTGACCCCGCCACAGCCCTGCGTCGGCGATTGCACGAGCTGGGCGACGACGCGCCTGACGTTCGGTCGCGGCGGCTGCACACGCTGCTCCGACGCGATGGGCTCGAGATCAACTACAAGCGCGTGCATCGGTTCTACGTCGATGAAGGCTTGCAGCTCAAGCCACGGCGTCGACGCCGACGGAAAGCCGCGACGGTCCGCGAAACGCGCAAGGTGCCGACGCAACCGAACGAACGGTGGGCGATGGATTTCATGCACGACGTGCTGAAAAACGGACGCGCGATTCGCGTCTTCACGCTGGTGGACGTCTGCACGCGCGAATGTGTCGTGCTGCACGCCGCCGCCGGCTTTAAGGGCAGCGACGTCGCGGAGTTTCTGTCGGCCGCGGGGCGGCACCGTGGCAAGTTGCCGGAGATTGTGCAATGCGACAACGATCTACATCCGCTGTCAAGAGTCGGCTCCAGCAGAAGTGACACGCGCTCTCGCGACGGCGGCGCCTGCGCACCGTCGGCCCATCAGGATCGCCACCACCACCGCGTCCGGTCACGCATCCCAAGTGGACTTCCACGACGCGCGAGTCCCCTGCTCACCATAGTGGGACAACACAGCATCCCGTCGCCGCCTGGCGTCGCGTGCTGACCGATCTTCACACAGCATGAGGGCCCAGTGGAAGGTCCGCGCATTATCTACGAGGTCGTTGCCGCCTCGACGGCCCGTTTGAGAGAGATCGATCCACTGGGGAGTTCGTGCTCGTAGTAGCCCCGGTAGGGATGACCCGTCTTGATCACAGCGTACGTAATGCGTGCCATCTTCGCCGCGATGGCGGTGTAGGCCATCCGCTTCCGATCCACCGTCGCGGCGCCCGCCGCGAGATAGCGTTCGTACTTGTCGCGAATCGAGAACTCGCGGAGCCGCACGGCAATCCGTCCGGCAAACCAGAAGACACCGCGCAATCGCGCATTGCCGCGCTTGGACAGCACTTCCCGACCGCGGTGCGGTCCGGATTGTGACTTCGCGAGATCGAGCCCACAGAATTTCAGAAACTGCCGGTAATGATCGAAGTGGCGGAGGTCCCCCGCCTCAGCCAGGATGGTCAGGGCGAAGATGGGTCCCACGCCCGGAATCGTTTGCAGCGCGACATAGTCAGGGTGGGTGGCCAACAACGCCTGCGCCCACGCCTCGAGCTGCGCCCGCTGGAGGGTCAGGTCGAGATACGACTGGAGTTGGAGCCGGAAGGCCTGCAACGCCGCACTGTCGGCGGCCACCGGCACGCCAATCGAGCGCTGTGCCAACTCGTACACCCCCTCGAGCCACGCCCGCTTGGAGACCTTCCGGCCTGGCGCCTCCCACGCGGCGGCCACGAATTGCTCGCGATCCAGCGTGGTGATCGCCGCCGGCGTCGGAAACGCGAGGAGCATCTGGATGAACGCCGTGCCTCGGGATGTCCGCCAATACCGCGCGAACTCGGGCCAGTAGTAGAGCGGGAGATCGTGGGTGAGCAAGCTTTGCTGGACGCGTGTCCGCATCAACGTCACCTGCCAGTTAGTCTTGCGCACTTCCTGCACATCGTTCCAGCCGGCGATCACCGGATCGACGCACCGCATCGTGATCCCTTGTCGCAGCAACTCCAGCAGGACACCGGTATCCTTCGGATCGTTCTCGTCCCATGACGTGAACCGCGCCTCCCGAAAGCGACTGCAGGCCAGCGACGAAATGAAGACCTCATCGAGCCCGGTGGTGATCAGCCGGTAGACCAACGGCCGGTTATAGACCCCGGTGGGCTCCAGCCCAATCCGGACCGGCTGTGGTGCGGCCTGCAGTTGCGCGATCAAGTGATCGACATCGGCGAGCGTGTTCGGCACCTTGTACAATCGCCGGTGCGCCGCGGTCGCGATCAGCACCACATGCGCGTCCTTGGCGAGATCAATCGCCACCCACGTCTGGGGTGGGTCGAGCTCGGCTGTCCGGTGGCGTGTGCTCATACAACCTCCTGGTGGTCGGGATACCATCCAGGATGGAGCTGCAGTGACGTACACGCCACGACGCCGCGCTGGTACGTGATTGATGCGCCAATTCCGTATGTACTACGGACCCGAGTTCACGTCCACCGCACTCGATCACTGGGCGTACTGGAGCCACGTGCGGCTCGACTTTTCGCGGCCGGGCAAACCGGTCGACAACTGCGTCCGCGAAGCCTTCAACGGCTCGCTGAGGCGAGAGTGTCTCTCGATGCATTGGTTTGTCGATCTCGCAGAGGCCCAGCAGGTGCTCACTGCCTGGCAGGAGGACTACAACAACCACCGGCCCCACAGCAGTTTACGGCACCAAGCCCCGTCCGAATTCAAGCAGGCGCGGTCCTTCCACCCTCGGTCGCTGCAAGCCCGACTCTGACATTCAGGGTGGACCCAATTTGGGGAGAGGCGCCCTTCACCTAATCTCACATAATGATTGGACCTGAGATGGGGGGAGCGTCGCGGCAGACCGAGCGCGTGTGACGATCTCCCGCGGTCACCTGCCGCCAGAAAGCTAAAATCACGCGGCGCGTGACTCGCGTCGCGGTAGCAGACTGTCGATGCCATATGCCGCCAGTGCGATCAAGCACGGCGTGACCGGCATCGAATACCGACCGAGGGCCAGCAATGCAGCAAGGAGCAAATTGAGGTACACAACCGGCAGGAGGACAATCCACGCCGGGCGCCGCTCGTGGTACGCGCGCTTGAGACCGAAAGCGGCGAACAGCCACGCTATCGCCGCCAGTCCACCGGCGACCAGTGATGTGGGGAGGCTGGTCATCTGGTACCAGAAGGTGAAGATCCCAACGAAGAATCGGCGGACATTGAGCGCTGGTTCAGCGAAGAATCGGCGCTTCATCTCCCGGTTCATGATCTGATCCCACTCCCAGTCGTCGTGTAACCCTGGCCCCGCTTCGCGTCCAAGGCGCGCGAAGTATGCATTCGATTCGTTCTCCGCCACCTCATATGGTGGCTCCCGCAGCGTGATGAACTCTGTGCGGCTGAAGATCAGCCCGCGCAGGTAGGCGTCGGACAGGCCGCTCGAAATTGGGACGAAGTGACCCGTCACATCATAGTTCCGCAACGTCCAGGGTGAAATTGTGAGGGCCATCGTCAGGAACATTGTCGCAAGGCCACGGATCGGGAGCGGCTCCTTCACCCGCCACTCTCGGTAGGCGAGCGCCATTGCGAACAGTCCGGGATACAACAGAATCACCGACTTCGTCAGGCTCGCCAGTCCGAAGCTGAGGCCGAGCAGTGCGCCGCTGCGAATGTCGCGAAGCCGCGCGAAGCGCTCAGTGAGCCAGACCGTGAGAGTCACGAGGAAGGCGAACAGCGTCTCCAAGTGCAGGTCGGGGACGTAGCGGAGGAGCATTGGGTGCATCGCGCACAGCACGCCCGCTATCACCGCAGCTCGCTTTCCAAAAAGCCGGCGGGTCAGCGAAAAGAGGAACAGCGTGGTACCGACGTGCAGCGCGCAATGCAGCAGCAGCACCAGCAGCGGCCGTTCGCCGAACGCCCAATACACGCCGCCAATTAACAAGGGGTAGAGTGGTGCCCGTCGCTGGATCAGCGTGCCGAACGGCAGGAAGCCGTCGCCACGTGCGATGCTCGTGCCCATCTTCCCGAAGTAATACGGATCGAAGCTCGTGTTGACGAACCGCTGGGCGCGGAATCCGACAAAGACGACGAACAGGGCGGCGGCCAGCGCCACGAGTAGCGGGAGCAGCCATGGTCGCCCGCGAGGCGGGACTTGCTCGGAGATGGATACCTTCTGACTCATAAATCCCCCTCACGGTCACGGTGGCTCATACACTGCCGGGCCGACCGACGAGAAATTGAATTCGAACGTGCCAGCTCAATCGTAGCAGGCGCGAGTGATTCCTGCGGTGCCGCCGGTACAGCGGGGGCGCTGCACTGTCCCCCAGACGACGTACACGGCGTCAGGCAACGACGAGTCGTCGACTCACGGAGGCGTCACGCGGGGATTGGCCGGGTCCGTCATCGCTTGTCGACGAGCGGGTGACGTTGCTCTGGAGTAACGCCCTCACGGAGAGACGGATCGAGTCGTGGCCTGTTCTCGTAAACAGACAATTGACTGGTCGGGCTCTCAGCGTCGAGGCTTGACCAGACTGGCCCAGTCCATCGGCACACGTGACGTGACTCCGCTTGGCGGTCGAACGCCGCGAGAGTGCCGGGGGGGCTGCGTCAACTGACGTGTACCGGCCGCCGCAATTGCGACGACATTGTCTTCGATAGTTGCGACCGCCACGCTTGCCGGAGGTACAGAATGCACGTCGCCTGTTGCGATCGCGTACGCTCAGGTGCATGCGGTTCGCCGCGAGGGCAGTTTCGCACCAGTAGGAGCCCATGACGAGGCACACGTCGTCCTCGCGTGGGCGACTCTCACTCATGGGCGCGCTTTCACGGTCTGCGTACCATGGCTGGCGTACGAGCGAGGCGGACAGGCGTGCATGAGGGGGCGCGCGTCGCAAACTCCGGAAACAGGCATTGACAGTGAAAGCCCAGTTGCCCGCCGGCAGTCGGGATGCCAGCGGGCGATTCACACACAACGATCGTCCGAAGCGCTACGGCGCCGCCGGCTTCCCCAACGGAATCGCCGTCGGCGCGCTCGAGTCTATCTCCCCCGGAGCCACCGCCCCAGGCGCCGGCTGTCCGAGAATCCCAGCCTCACCACCAAACCAGTTCAGCGTCCGCGATGCGGCAGCGATGTCCTTCGCGGTCACGATCACCTTCTGCGCTTCGGCCGCGTTGCCGGTCGCACGAAGCGCATCCGACAACACGATGCCAGCGCTCACGTACAGGGCAGGGATGCCGGCCGACGGCTTGTCCACCCAGTCGCCGCGGCTGATGATGCTCTTCTGGCCTTCGAAGACGGTGTTCCACAACGCCAGGCTGCGCTTCACATCCACGAAGCCCTCGCCCTGAATCGCGACTGTATCCGCACTCACACCGGGCGGATTTGGCAGCAGCTTTCGCGCCAGACCCTGAGTCAGCAGATACTGTCCCAGGCCAAGCGACAATCCATACCCGCCGCTCGTGCGCGAGAAGTACATCGGACGCTTGCCCCAGTTGTCGCGAATCATGTACAGCGTCAGAATGTCCGCGCGCTCCAGCACACCCTGCGCCAGGTTCTTCGGATCGATGATCGCCTGAATGCTCTGATGCGTGAACACCATCGCCGAATCGAGCGGCACATACAGCGGCACCGAGTCGGCGCCGGCCAGCGTCAGATTGAGCGGCTTCTCCAGTGGCTTGGTCCAGGTGCCGCTCCGGTACAGCGCGGGGCCCCTGGCGGCGTCATACTCGTAAATCGGGCGCCGGATCATCTGGCGCGTGTACCAGTCGGTGTTCATCAGGCTGGTGTTCGCGATCAGCACATCCTTGCGGATCCCTTCCACTTCCTGCGCGTACCAGAGCGGGAAGGTGTCATTGTCGCCGACGGTGATCAGAATGCCGTACGGCTCCACACTGTTCAGCAGATCATGCGCGAAGTCGCGCGTGTCACGCTGACCGGCGCGGCTGGCCTGCGTCCAGTTTCCGATCATCGGTATCAGCGCCAGGCCGAGCACTGGTGCGCTCGCGCGCCACGCACGCTGCGTGGGGGACGAGAACCGGTTCTTGCCGATCTCGATCGTCTCCGTGCCCATGAAACCGGCCACGGTTTCCCACAGATAGATCAGGCCCAGCGCCGCCCACACACTCCAGGCGCTGAAGCTCCACAGATAGAAGTAGTCTCGATCCCTCACTTCTCGCGCGACGCTGTCACCCAGCTCGGGGTCCTGCGAATAGCCGTACTTGAAGTTCAGATAGATGATCAGGCCCACCGTGAGTGTGCCGATCAGCGGCCCGAAGAACAGAAAACTTCGCCGATCCTTCTTGTAGTGGACCCAGCCTCCAATCAGGCCAAGGCCGAGGAACACCACCGCCAGCGCGCTTTGCAATCCGGTGCGCTCGTTGTGCGCGTCACGCAGCCACTGCCACTTGAAGTACAGCCACCACATCCCAACCTGCGCCGTGATCGGCGCCTGGCGCTGCGTGAGCTCCGGCTTGCCGTACTGCCCGCGATCGAAGTTGTACTTGAAGCGCTCCCACGTCTTCGCATCGAAGGTGCAGCTGAAGCCGATCTCGGTGGTGCAGGCGGTCGGCTCACCTTCGTTGATGGCAGGGAAGTGTGCGGCGCGAATCGGCTGCGTGGCGAAGGGCGAGATACCAAGGAGCAGCGCGCCGACACACGCCAGAATCAGCTTCCACTTGAGCAGCGTCTTCGGCGCGCGGAACAGGATCGCGAGCCCGACGGCCGGCGCCGGCAGCAGGCCGGCCGGGTGGTTCGCGTATCCAAGTCCGACCAGGAACGAAATCAGGATCAGGATCTTGTCCGCCTTCCGCCCTTCCGGCTCATCGCACCACGTCACCGTCAGCCACGCCACGATAGCAAACAGCGCCAGCGACACGGTGTACACTTTTTCGTTCACCACACTCTGATTCCAGACCGTGAATGCGGTCGCACCGATCAGCGTCGCAACACTCGCGCCCAGAATGCGCATCCACTTCTGCGGCAGCCAGCTCACCAGCACGCGCTCGGTGATCAGGAACCACGACCCCGCCGCCACCGCGCTCGACAGCGCGGCGAGCATGTTCAGCTTGATCGCGACCGAGACGCCCGGAATCGGCAGATGCGCAAACACATTGCCGATCAGAATGAAGAACGGATTGCCCGGCGGATGCGGCAGGCCAAGCACGTAGGCGGCGGCAATGTATTCGCTCGCGTCCCACATCGCCGTCGACGGGGCCAGCGTGATCAGGTACAGGACGAACACCGCCAGCGAGGCGATGCCAGCCGCCAGATATGACGGCCTGTAGTCGAGGTCGGTATGGACGACGGTCGTGGAGCCGGCACTGGACCGGACGACCGGAATCGGGGCTGCGGAGGAGGCCATCAGCTGCTGGAAGAGGACGGTGCCACAGAATGGAACCACGAAAAATCACCCTGCACCGGCCATCAGGGCTAGTGCCGGCCGAATGACAGCGTCACTGCCTAACGCAAAGATGCAAAGGCGCAGAGCCGCAAAGGACTGACTGAACAGGATTCTGGCTGTTCCATTCGCCCTTCACTTTGCGCCTTGGCGCCTTTGCCCCTTTGCGTTAAGCCGTTGCTGTTGCTGTTGCCACTCGACCCCCTAATGCCGGAACAACCGCGCCCCGGTGAACACCATCGCGATCCCATGCTCGTCGGCCGCAGCGATGACTTCAGCATCCCGCACCGATCCGCCAGGTTGGACAATCGCGGTCACCCCGGCCGTTGCCGCGTGATCCACGCCGTCCCGGAACGGGAAAAAGGCGTCCGACGCCAGCGCCGACCGCGCCGTCTCGTGCCCCGCCTGCCGCGCCTTGTGCCCGGCGAGATAGCTCGCATCCACCCGGCTCATCTGGCCCGCCCCGATCCCGATCGTTGCCCCATTCCGGGCCAGCACGATGGCATTCGACTTCACCGCCGCCGAGGCCCGCCACGCGAAGGCCAGGTCGACGAGTTCGGCCGCACTCGGCGCCCGCCTGGTCACCACCTTCCACGGGATCTCGCCTGCCGGCACCCGCATCCGGTCCTGCAGCAGCACACCGCCGCGCACACGCTTGATGTCCATGCTCCCGGCGTCCATTGGTGGCAACGTGCCGATCAGTACCCGCAGGTTCTTCTTCCGGCCAAGCAATTCCGCCGCGCTGTCGGCGATCGCCGGCGCCACGATGCACTCGAGGAAGAGCGTCGACATCGCTTCCGCCGTCGCAGCGTCGATCGCGACCGAGAAGGCCACCACACCGCCGAATGCCGACGTCGGATCGCAGGCCAGTGCCTTCTGCCACGCGTCCAGCGGCGTGGCACCGATGGCGAGGCCGCAGGGTGTGGTATGCTTGATGATCGCACACGCCACCTGCTGTGCAAACGGCTCGATGGCCATCAGTGCGCCGTCCACATCGAGCAGGTTGTTAAAGCTCAGTTCCTTGCCGCCGAGCTGCGTCAGCGAGGCCAGACCGGCGCCGGCGCGTTCGACATAGAACGCCGCGCGCTGCTCCGGATTTTCCCCGTACCGGAGCCCTTGCGCCTTCTCGAACGCCAGCGGCAGCGTGGCCGGAAACGGATCGTCGGGTGCCACCTGATGCTGCAGCCAGCCGGCAATCGCGCTGTCGTAGCTCGCCGTGTGCGCAAAGACTTTCGCCGCCAGATCGCGACGCAGGATCATCCCGCCTTCCTCGTCCTTTGCGTCGAGCGATGCGATGACGCGCGAGTAGTCCGCCGGATCACACACCACCGTCACCGCGCTGAAGTTCTTTGCCGCTGAGCGCAGCATCGACGGGCCGCCGATGTCGATCTGCTCGATCACGTCGTGCGGCGTGACGCCCGCTCGCGCAGCCGTCTGACGAAATGGATACAGGTTCACCACCACCAGGTCGATCGCCTCGATCTCGTGCTCCGCCACTGCCGCCACGTGCTCCGGCAGGTCGCGACGGTAGAGCAGGCCGCCGTGCACCACTGGATGCAGCGTCTTCACGCGCCCATCGAGCATCTCAGGAAATCCGGTGACGTCGCTGATGTCCTGTACGGTCAGCCCCGCATCGCGCAGCGCCCTGGCCGTCCCACCGGTGGAGATCAGCTTCCAGTCACGGAAGATCAGTTCCCGGGCGAAATCCACCAGTCCGGCCTTGTCCGACACACTCAGCAATGCGCGTGGCATACGAATCATCAGTCAATGAAAGGGAAAGACTTACTTCGACAACGCGTGATCCAGATCGGCGGCCAGCGACGATCCGGTGAACAGGGAAAAGACATCGGCCTGCATTCCGGTCAGAAAGATGCCATGCACGGTGCCGTCATCGTCCAGCGCCAGCGACTCGGCGCAGAGCAGCTCCACCACTCGCGGCAACAGCGCATGCTCCACGTGCAGCACCCGCGCGGCGAGGGTCTCCGGTGAATCCTCCTCGAACACCGGCACGGGCCACTGCGCAATGATGGCGCCGCGGTCATAGACCTCGTCGACGAAGTGCACCGTCGCACCGCTGATTCGAGCGCCGGCCGCGAGGACCGCGGCGTGCACATGCTTGCCGTACATCCCGGGACCGCCGAACGCCGGCAGCAGCGACGGGTGCACGTTCAGGATCCGGCCACGGTAGGTACGCGTCACGGCTGCCGGCACCAGCGCCAGGTACCCGGCCAGCACCAGCACGTCAATCCGATGCTCGGCCAGCAGCGCCAGCAGCACTGCGCCATCCTTCGGATCACCCAGCGTGATGGACGGAACACCACGCTCCGCGGCCCGCGTGAGTGCCGTACAGTGTGGTTTGTTGCTGATCACGAGCACCACTTCGCCGGCCGCCAGCTCGCCACGGCCACTTTGAAATTCATGCAGCGCGACGAAGTTCGATCCGCCCCCGGAGACGAAGGCCGCAATCCGGCTGCGAGGTTGCGTCGCCATCGTAAGCCTGACTCAGGGGCGTTGCGACAACATGCGCAACACGCGATCGACCGCCGCATCGAGCGTGGTGGCCACGACGGCGTCGTCCTTGGCGCGTGTCAGATCGCTGAACGACGTCTCCGGTGTCGGGACGAGAATGCCCATCGCATCGTGCGTCACCGCGGGCGCCACATCACGCCACTTGTCGCCGATGTAGAACGACCTGCCCAGGTCGATGTCGTGCTCCTGTGCGGCGCGCCGATGCATCCCATCACCCGGCTTGCGGCACGACAGGGCACTCGGTACGTCGGGGGCGTCGGGGCAGTGGTAGGTGGCGGTCAGTCGCACACCATCCGCCAACAGCATCTCATCGAGCCGCGCGGTGATCAGCAGGAAATCTGCCTCCGTCAGCAGGCCGCGACCGATGCCGGATTGATTCGTGATCACGATCAACGGCAGCCCCGCGTCTGCCAGTCGACGCATGGCATCCGTTGCGCCCGCAATCAGCGCCAGCTGTTCTGGACGCGACAGGTAGTGCACGTCGTGCACGATGGTGCCGTCGCGGTCGAGAAAGACTGCCGGACGCGGGCTCACGCGAGCTCCAGGGAGTGATGGGCGGGCATCAGCGCGGCGGTCGGATCGGTGGAGTCGGTCGGACAACGGGAGCAATCGGCTTGCCAGTCGCGTCGGTAGCTGCCTGCCGTGTGCTGTCGGCTGGCGACGCCGTCGGTCGGACGACGGGAGCAATCGGCTTGCCGGTGGAGTCGGTACCCGCGCGCCGAGTGCTGTCGACCGGCGGCGCCTTCGGCACGATCAGCACGCGCGTTGCAGTGCCTTCAACATTCAGCAGGTTGCGGAGTCCGGTCATCGTGATCCGGTAGCTCGCGCCGGGCTTCATCGGTTCGCGCATCTTGACCACGATGTCTGTCACTGGCGCAGGGCGTGCCGACACCGGCAACGCGAGTCGCGTGACCGTGTCGCGCCGCTGATTCGGATCGATCGTGCGACGTGGAGGCCCTGCGTTCGTCGGCGTGCGCTCGGTGGTGTCCTTCGCCCGCGCGATGCTGTCGGCCAGTTCCCGCGCGATGCGCTCCTCGGCGGCGGTGAGCACCGATACCGCTTCGAGCACGGTGGAGTCCGACGCCACGACCCGGACCGCGGTCGCCGGAATTGCCACACCTGGCATCAGCGGCTTGTCCATCGTCAGGGCGATCGTGACGCTGTCGGTCAGTCGCAGCTCACTGATCCGCACCGGTACCGTGTCGTGCACGAACATGTAGAGATCGGTGCGTGCCGAGTCGGTGACGGTGACGGTGGCGGTGTCCCAGGGCTCGCGTGGCTCGAGCGCACGATTCGCCGTCCGTTCGTCGATCGCGCGCACGACGTAGGTGCCCGGCGGCATCGCGCTCAGTTCGAAGCGTCCGGTGGAATCGGCGGCGGTGAGATAGACCAGTGTCGTGTCCTTCACATCGATCGCCTGAATCGTGGTCTTCGCTGTCGCGCGCGCCATCACCCAGTCAAAGGCCACGCCGCGGATCATCGTCGTCGGAATGCTGGGGCCGGTACTGAACCGGAGCACGTGTCCATACGGGCTTGGCTTGCCCTTCAGGTCGCCGATACCGGGCAGAATCGTGATCGTGTACGCCGTGTTCGGGCGCCAGTCGCCCCTGGGTCGAATGGTCATCCCCGTGCGCTTCCACTGTACGCGGGGCTCACCGTCCCACGGCGAGATCAGCACCGTCTTCGACAACTCCCCGCCATTCGCCTGCTCGCCGATCACGTCGTCGTAACGGATCAACACTTTGCCTGGCTTGACGTTGACCGCGTTGGTCTCCGGCAGCGTCGCGATCACGCGCGGGAACGCCGAGACGGTCGGTCCGCCGGGCGGCAGGCCGGGCGTGGCACAGGCCGCGACCAGCGCCAGCACACCGACGGCGGTCAGCGCGTGCCGCACAGTGCCTCGACCTTCCGTGTCAACGCGTCGACCTTCTGTGCCAGATCCCGCTCCTGCGCCCGTGCTCCGTCAACCACCTCCGGCTTGGCGCGCGAGGTGAACGAGTCGTTCGACAGCCTGGCTCGCACGCCGTCGAGAATTTTCTGCGTCTGGTCCAGCTCCGTGCGCAGGCGCGCACATTCCTTCGCGGTGTCTTCGGCACTCTCGGCTTCCAGCAGTTCCGACAGCGCGATCACCACCTCCGTGCCTCCGTTCAACACCTGGTGCGCCGACACTCCGCCGTCAGCGGCGGGCACCGACGTCACATCCGTGCTGACAGTCACTGTGGCACGCGTGAGTGCGCCAATCGTCTCGGCCAGCAGCGGAGCCGTCGTGCGGTCAGCGGCCGACGGCGCCAGTACCACCGCGACGATCTTCCCCGGCTTCACCTTGTATTCGTTGCGAATCTGCCGGATGCCGAGCACTGCATTGCGCACCAGTTCGAACGCGTCGCCACCGCCCGCTGGTACGGCGCGCACGGCCGGCCACGCCGATGTCGTCAGGAACTCCGTCCCTCGCGCCGACCCGTCACTGAGCGTCGGCAGCCTGGCCCACAACGTTTCCGTTATGAACGGAATCACCGGTTGCAGCAGCCGCAGCGCCCCGTCGAAGCAGTGCACCAGCACCGCCCGCGCCACCTCGGCATCAGCACCTCCTGCCGACAGCCGTGGCTTGACCGTCTCGAGATACCAGTCGGCCAGTTCGTTCCACACAAAACGCCGTCCGGCGTCGGCATACGCGTCGAGGCGCATGCCAGCGGTCCGTTCCGCCTCCGTCCAGCATCCGCCTGGCCCTGGACGCACCGGCCCGAGTGCACTGTTCGCGTCCGCAATCGCCGCATCGAGCCGATCGAGAATCCAATGGTCCGCAATCGTCAGCGACTCCACGGCAATCGCTGACAGCGGTTGCACCGGTTCCGCGCCAGCCTTTGTCAACAGGAAGCGACCGATGTTCCACAGCTTGGTGAGGAAGTTGCGGCCCGGCGCAAAGCTCTTCTCCAGATCCGTCGGATCGAGCAGCACATCCACGCCCAGTCCCATGCCGGCGACCATCGTCCATCGCAGCGCGTCGGCACCATACAGCTGCACCACATCCATCGGATCGATACCGTTGCCCAGCGACTTGGACATCTTGCGATGCTGCATGTCGCGCACCGTGCCGTGCAGATACACCGTGTGATACGGCGCGTCGCCCATGAAGTAGTACCCGGACATGATCATCCGGGACACCCAGAAGAACAGGATCTCCGGCGCCGTCACCAGCACATCGCCGGGGTAGAATGCCTTCAGGTCGTCGGACGCCGCGTTCGGCCAGCCGAGCGTGCTGATCGGCCAGAGCCAGCTCGAGAACCAGGTGTCGAGCACGTCCTCGTCCTGCCGCACCGGTGCACCGCAATCACCGCAGGTCGTGATCGTGGTCCGTGATGCCCTGGGTGCGGTGCCGCAGCTGTCGCAGTAGTACACCGGCACGCGGTGACCCCACCAGAGCTGGCGCGAGATGTTCCAGTCGCGAATGCCTTCGAGCCAGTTGATGTAGACCGCTTCCCATCGGTCCGGCATGATGCGGATTCGCCCCGTGCGCACCGCGTCCAGTGCCGGTCTGGCGAGCGGCGCCATCTTCACGAACCACTGATCGCTCAGCCGCGGCTCCACCACCGTCTCGCAGCGGTAACAGTGGCGTACCGAATGTTGATGCGCCTCCACCTTCACCAGGTCGCCCTGCTCGCGGAGCATGTTCACGATCCGCTCACGCGCCTCGAAGCGGTCCACGCCGCGCAGTTCCGGCGGCACGCGGTCAATGTCATCGCCCGCGCCGCTCATCCGCGCTTCGGCGTCCATGATGATCGGTGCCGACAGCCCGTGGCGCTTGCCCACCTCGAAGTCGTTCGGATCATGCGCCGGCGTGATCTTCACCGCGCCCGTGCCGAACGCGGCATCGGTGTAATCGTCGGCGATGACGGGAATGCGCACACCGTTGATCGGCAGCGCCAGCTGGCGTCCCACCAGGGCCGCGTATCGCTCATCGGTCGGATTCACCGCCACGGCCACGTCACCCAGCAGCGTTTCCGGTCGCGTGGTCGCCACCGTGATCCCCTGTGAGGGATCATCGGCCAGGGTATAGCGGATGTGGTACATCGCGCCCTGCGTGTCGGTGAACTCCGCCTCTTCATCGGAGAGCGACGTCATGCAGCGCGGACACCAGTGAATCACTCGATGGCCACGATAGACCAGGCCATCCTCGAACAGTCGCACGAACGCTTCCGTCACCGCCGCCGACATCGGCTCAGTGAGGGTGTAGGCCGTGCGAGACCAATCGGCGCTGGCACCGATCGACTTCAGCTGCTGCAGGATTTGCCCGCCGGTGGTTTCGACGAACTGCGCCGTCCGCGCCACGAAGGCCTCGCGTCCGAGTGCGCCGCGCGACGACCCCTCCACCGCCAGCTGTTTCTCCACCACGTTCTGGGTCGCGATCCCGGCGTGGTCGGTGCCCGGCACCCAGAGTGCCTCGTCGCCGGCCATGCGCCGCCACCGGATCAGGACATCCTGCACCGTGTTGTTCAGCCCATGCCCCACGTGCAGAATCGCCGTCACGTTCGGCGGCGGCATCACGATCGTATAGGGCACGCGGTCGCCCCCCATCCGGGTCGTGCGTGCCGCGTGCGCCAGGTCGGTACCGGCGGCTTGCCAGCGGGCGTAGATCGCCGACTCGACATCGGCGGCGCGATACGTGGTCGGGAGCTCGTCCGGCGCCAGGGCGGGGGACTGCGAGGTGGGCGTTCCGTCGTCGGTCGGTGTCATGGAATCCAAAACGTAACCACAGCGGGGCAGTCCGACGGCGGGTCATGACCGGATGTCGGGTGCCTCGCAAGAGGAAGTGAGCGCCCGCCGATCTGCGCGGCGGGTCGAACGTCAGTCCGCGGGTGCGCCCTTGACCAGCAGGCGATTGACGACGGTGTGCACACCGATCGTGCCGCGCGTCAGCGTGGTGGCGTGCCGGATCTCTGCCGGCGCGTCGACCCAGCCCGTGAGTTCGATGATGCCGGTGCCGATGGCGCCGATGTCGATCGGCCGGTCGACGAGGATCGGATCATTCCGGAACGTCTCGAGAACGCGCAACTCGAGCTCCGCCTCATCGTTCACCTCACGGCGCGGCGCGCGCGCGGTGCGAAGGGGGCGGATGCTCTCGGACCCGGACTGGTCAGCCGGCTTCCGATCCGGCGGCGGCTGGCGCTTGACCCGACGACCCGTCGGCAGCGACAGTAGCCCCCGATCCGCCAGCAGGATCCCGACGGCCATCCCTGCCAGAGCGCCAAACAGCACGGCGCCGATCCGGTTCCCGCCACCTGACTCTGCACGATTTCGACGGCGCATCACTCGCATTTGCTTTTTCGAAGGAAGTTAGGGTTTAGTATACCGTAATCTGATACGACCGGGCGATGTGCAGAATGCGCGCCGCCGGCTCTTGACCGTGAAGCGCAGGATTCGTCGGCCGGGAGCCTGCGGCTGCGTGTGCTTCGCCACGCCCTACATCACATGTCTGACGATTCGTCCGCTCCGCTCCGCCTCACCCTCCCCGATGGCGCCGTTCGTGAGGTTCCCCGTGGTACGCTCCCGAGTGAGGTCGTCGCCAGTATCGGCGCGCGCCTGCTCAATGCCGCCGTCGCCGTCAGCGTCGACGGCGTGGTGCAGGATCTTCGTACCCCGCTGCGGCAGAGTGGTGCGTTCCGCGTCCACACCGACAAGGATGCCGAGTCGCTGCCAGTGCTCCGGCATTCCGCCGCGCACATTCTCGCCACCGCCGTGCGACGCCTGCGCCCCGACGCGCACATCGGGTTCGGACCAGCCATCGACGAGGGCTTCTACTACGACTTCGAGGTCCCGACGCCGTTCACGCCAGAGGATCTGCTCGGGTTCGAGGCCGAGATGCGCAAGATCATGGCGGAGAAGCTGCCGTTCGTGCGGGCGGAGGTCTCCCGGGCAGACGCGAAGACGGTCTTTGCTGACGACCCGCTCAAGCTCGAGCGCATCGATGATCTGGGTGCCGACGAAATCATCTCCACCTACACCGATGGCCCATTCGTCGATCTCTGTCGCGGCCCGCATGTGCCGCATACCGGGTGGCTGAAACACTTCAAGCTGCAGAGTGTCGCCGCCGCCTACTGGCGCGGTGACTCCAACCGGCAGTCGCTGCAGCGCATCTATGGCACGGCGTTCTGGAAGAAGGATGAACTGGAGCAGCACCTGCACCGGATCGAGGAGGCGAAGAAGCGTGATCATCGCCGCCTGGGCAAGGAACTGGACCTGTTCATGTTCCATCCCTTCTCGCCAGGCGCGGCGTTCTGGACCGAGCGTGGCACGTCGATGATCAACTCCCTGCACGCCTATCTGCGCGAGATACAGCGCGATGGCTATCAGGAGATCAAGACGCCGCTGCTCTTCAACAAGGGGCTCTGGGAAATCTCCGGGCACTGGGGGAAGTACAAGGAGAACATGTTTTTGGTGCTCGACAGTGAGACGGGTGAGCACGATCTGTCGTTGAAGCCCATGAACTGTCCGTCACATCACCTGATGTTCGCCGCGAAGAAGCATTCGTATCGGGAGCTGCCGCTGCGTTTCTCCACCTATGACGTGCTGCATCGCAACGAACTCTCCGGGGCGCTGTCCGGGCTGACCCGTGTGCGGCAGTTCCAGCAGGACGACTGTCACATCTACCTGATGGAAAACCAGATCGCCGACGAGGTGCATCGTCTGGTCGAGATGATCCTCGGCTATTACCGCACCTTCGGCTTGACGGCGCGACTGAAGTTCGCGACGCGGCCCGAGGAGCGGATCGGCAGTGACGAGATGTGGGACAATGCGGAGGCGGCGTTGCGTGGCGCGCTCGAGAGCACTGGGCTGCCGTACGAACTGAAGGTTGGCGACGGCGCCTTCTACGGGCCGAAGATCGACTTCGATGTGATGGACTCCATCGGGCGCGCCTGGCAGCTGGGTACCATCCAGCTCGACTACGCGGCACCTGATCGGTTCGATCTGACGTACACTGGCGACGATAACACGGCCCATCGCCCGGTCGTGATCCACCGGGCCATCAGTGGGTCGTTCGAGCGCTTCATGGGCATTCTGATCGAGCATTTCGCGGGGGCATTCCCCGTCTGGCTGGCGCCGGAGCAGGTCCGCGTGGTGCCGATCGTGGATGACTATGCGTCGGAGGCGAGGGCGGCGGTGTCACGGTTGCGTGACGCCGGCATCCGTGCCACTTGCGACGACCGCAACGAGACATTGAATTACCGTATCCGGGAAAGCGAGCTCATGAAGGTGCCATACACAGCAGTTGTCGGAAAACGAGAAGCGGCGGACGGGACGCTGGCGGTCCGGGCGCGCGGAGCGGATGGCAAGAAGCAGGACGTCCTGACGGTCGACGCCTTCCTGGCGCGGATCCTGGACGAGGTACGCACACGGGTCCTTCCGGACCTCGCAGCCATTCCCGATACCGGCGGCACCTGAGGCATGATCAGCACGCCCTCCACGACGGTCCGCATTTCGGAGCGCCTGACGCCGCTGCATGGCATCGCTGCCATCGACGCGCAGGGCTCTGAATTGCCGTTGGACCCGTCGGAACGGCGGATTTCAGCCTGGTCACGCTTCTGGCGCGTGACCGACCCGGCGTTGCGGGACGCGGGCATCAAGGGCGAGCGTATCATCGCGAAGTATCGGCTCGTCGCCTGCCTGCTCCTGTTCACGCTGCCGCTGCGCGCGGTGATGTCGCATCCCGAGCTGCGACAGAACTGGGTTGGGCTGGCCATCTCCAGTGCCGGCGTGATGGCTGGGATCATCTTCATGATCCTCACCCGGCGCGATGCCGTGCGACCATGGATCGGGTTCGCGGCCTCGCTGCTCGATGTGACGTTCGTCAGCACCGGACTGGCGGCGTTCGTCGTGCTTGGTGCCCCGCAGATTGCGGTCAACTCCAGGGTGATCTTCGAGGTCTACTTCCTCTGTCTCGCCGTCACCTGCCTGCGGTATGATCGACGAATCTGTCTTGTGACAGGGCTCATGATCATGCTGCAGTACACCCTGATCGTCTGGTGGGCCAGCACGACCCTCGACTCCAGCCCAGCGTGGATGGACGGGACATACGGTCGCTTCGATTTCGAGGATCAGGTGGCGCGTCTGGTGCTGCTGGGCATCGCGACCATCGTCAGCCTGACCATCGTGTTGCGTGTGCAGCAGCTGCGTGTGCTCTCCGTCCGCGACCGTCTGACGGGGCTGATGATTCGCGGTTATTTCGACGAGCGCCTCGGTGAGGCCTTCGATCGGGCACAGCGCACCGGCGATTCGCTGGCGGTGGCAATGATCGACCTCGACTACTTCAAGTCGTTCAACGACCGCTTCGGCCATGCGGTCGGTGATCTCGTCCTCGCCTCGGTGTCGCGGACCATCAGGCGCCTGGTGCGGTCCGAAGATGTCGTCGGCCGCTACGGTGGCGAGGAATTGATCGTGATGCTGCCTGGCCTCGATCGGACGAAGGCCACTGAGCGGATGGAGCGTATCCGGCGGGCGATCAGCCAGGTCCGCGTGGAGCTCGACAGCCATCCCGCGGTCCGGATGTCGCCACAGCCCGACCTCTTTTCCGAGGACACGACCGAATTCGGTCGGACGGTACTCACCGCCAGCATCGGCGTCGCCTCCTGGCCGGACGACAAGGCAGACACAGTCGAGGCGTTGGTCTATCGGGCCGATTCCCGGCTGCTGAGCGCCAAGTCGACAGGCCGCAACCGAGTGGTCTCATCAGCCGGCGGCACAGATGAGTTTGCCATTCTTTCGGTATCCTGAGCGTTCACTCCGGTGCGTGGGCGGTTCGGCGCGCGCCCCGGGGCGTCAAATCGGTGGTACATTCGCAAAAGATCGTCCGTGAGCCTGAGGCCGACACGACGCCGTGTCGCCGCGGCCGCAGTCCGTCAGCCAGGGTGATGACGACGGCGCCTGACGGAATTCTCACTTCAAGAGTCAGCCCATGACTGTTTCTCGTTCGCTCACGCGTCGTATCGGCCTCGCGCTGATCGCGGCGTTCTCTTTCGCATCGTCGCTCCGCGCACAGGCCCCCGGTCGCGTGACAGGCAAGGTCACCGGCTCCGATGGTGGCGCGGCCATCCTCGGTGCCACCATCCAGCTGGTTGGAACGCCATTCGGCACGATCACGAAATCGGACGGCACCTATGCCATTGCCCTGCGGCCAGGCCTCTACACGTTGCGTGTCCGACAGATCGGCTTCGCCAGCAACACGCAAGCGATCACCGTCGTTGCGGGTCAGACGCTGGTGCGTGACGTCCGCCTCGAGCGCACGCCGACCAATCTCGACGCCGTCGCCGTGATCGGCACACGCGCGGCCGAGCGTACGGTCACGGAGTCGCCCGTTCCGGTCGATGTCTTCACGTCGGTCGACCTCAAGGCTACCGGCCGTACCGAAACGGCGCAGATGATTCAGGCGCTGGCACCCAGTTTCAACTTCCCGCGCTCGGCAGTTGCCGACGGTACGGACGCGTCGCGGCCCGCCACGCTGCGCGGCCTTGGCGCCGATCAGGTGCTGGTGCTGGTGAACGGCAAGCGGCGCCACACGAACGCGCTGATCAACGTCAACGGTACTGTCGGACGCGGTCAGGCCGCAGTGGACCTGAATGCCATCCCCGCCAACATGATCGATCGCGTGGAGATTCTTCGCGACGGCGCCGCAGCGCAGTACGGCTCCGACGCGATCGCGGGCGTGATCAACATCGTGCTGAAGAAGTCGGCCGTGAACGAGGCCACGCTGCAGAGCGGTGTCACATCCCTCGGTGACGGTGAAGTGCGATTGGGCAACGCCAACGTCGGTCGTCAGTTCGGCAGCGGTGGCTATCTGCATGTGGGGGCAGAGGCTCGCACGCGCGGCTTCACCGATCGCAGCTCCGCGGACCCGCGGGTGCAGTATGCGGTCGGCGATCCTCGTGAGCAGCCGGCGGGCGTGATCAATCACCGGCACGGTGATTCGCAGACGGAAGACTACGTCGGCATGTTCACGGCCGGTATCCCGCTCAAGGGCACGTCGGAACTCTACGCGTTCGGCGGCGCCGGACGACGCAAGGCGATCGGACCTGGCTTCGCGCGGTTGCCGAATGGCGGCAACACGGTCACCGCACTCTGGCCGAACGGCTTTCTGCCACTGATCAACAGCACGCTCAACGATCTCTCGCTCAACTTCGGTGCGAAGGGACAGATCCGCGGGTGGGACTGGGATGCCAGCCAGACGTTGGGGCGCAATTCCCACAACTTTCTCATCACGCAGACGAACAACGCGTCCTTCGGACCGGCCAGCAAGACCGCGCTCAACTCCGGATCCCTGATCTTCAGTCAGGGGTCCACCAACCTCGATCTGTTCCGCCAGTTCAAGGTCAATGATCGCGCGGTTCGCTTTGCGCTCGGCGGTGAGTTCCGCAAGGATCAGTACGAGATCGAAGCGGGCGAGCCGATGTCCTACCTGAACGGCGGTCGCGATCGCAACGGCAACGTGGTGAATGTGCCCGCTGCCGCCGGCGCGCAGGTGTTTCCCGGCTTCCGGCCCAGCGACGCAAAGAACGTGTCGCGGAACAACCGTTCGTTGTACGTGGACGTCGAGGCTGACCTGGCCAAGTGGCTGCTGGTCAGCGCCGCCGTGCGCAACGAGGACTACAGCGACTTCGGCGGCCAGACCACCGCCAAGGGTGCCTTTCGCATCGCACCCGTCAGTCGATTCTCGGTGCGTGGTGCGGTCAGCACCGGGTTCCGCGCTCCGTCGCTGCAGCAGAGCTTCTTCACGTCGACGGCAACGAACTTCATCGGCGGCGTACCGTTCGACATTACGACCTTCGCCGTGAACAGCACGCCAGCGCAGCTGCTTGGCTCGCGCCCGTTGCGCCCGGAAACGTCGCGTAACGCAAGCATCGGTGCCACGTGGGAGCCGATCAAGTCACTCGTCATCACATCGGACTACTACGACATCCGTATCGACGACCGTGTCGTGCTGTCGGAAAACTTCATCGGCGACTCGGTTCGTGCGCTCCTCGGTCGCAGTGGCGTCACCGGCATCGGCGGCGGTCGCTTCTTCACCAACGCGATCAACACCCAGACGACCGGCCTGGACATCGTGGCGAACTACGGCTTCGCGCTGCGGAACCGCGGGTTCGTTCGGCTGACCTCTGGTTTTAACCAGAATGATACCAAAGTGACCAAGGTCGTGCAGCCGACGCCGGTGCAGCTGCTCGGGCTCGACGAAGCGCTCTTCAGCCGCGTGGAGCGCGGTCGCATCGAGCGCGGCCAGCCGCGCAACAATCTGCTGGCCAGCGCAACGTATGAGATCGGCAAGTTCACCTGGACGGCGCGCACGCAGCGGTTTGGCGAAGTGACGGTGTTTCAGAACACCGCCGTCCAGCCGGCGACGGGCGCCAGGCTGCGTCAGCCGCCGGATCAGACCTTTGGCGCCAAGTACATCACCGACCTGTCGCTGGGCCTGCAGCTCCGGCGCAATACGCAGTTCGTGCTCGGCGCAGACAACGTGTTCAATGTCTTCCCGGATCAGAACAGCGATCCGGGCGACCGCGCTGCCGTCGCACCGACGGCGGCCGAGCCCCGTGGTTTTGCGGGCAACTACTCCGGTAACTCGAACTTCAACATTTTCCGCTATAACGGCATCTCGCCGTTCGGTTTCAATGGCCGTTTCGTGTATGCCCGGGTGAACGTGCGCTTCTGATCGATAGGCACCACGCATGGCGCGGCGCACCGGGATGTCCTGGTGCGCCGCGCTCGTGTCTGGATGGCCGTGCTGCGACGGAAGCCTCCCCGCGCGCTCCGCTGTGGCTCGCTCCGCCGCGGTGTCGCACCCGCGACTGAACGGTGGCAGAGCGCTATCTTCCCCGTTCTCTCCGGGGCTGCCGGGGAGTCAGCCTGCCTCTTTTGCATTCCCCATCGATGCCCTCCGCAGAACACACTCCAGTCATCGTCGCCGCCCGGCGGACCCCCATCGGGAAGTACCTCGGCGGGCTCGCGTCGCTCACCGCGCCGCAACTCGGTGGCCACGCCATTGCGGCCGCCCTCGCTGACAGCGGCGTGCCGGCAGACCTCATCGAAGAAGTGATCATGGGCCATGTGCTGCAGGGCGGCACCGGTCAGGCCCCGGCGCGTCAGGCCGCGTTGCTGGGTGGTGTACCGGTCACGGCGTCGGCAATGGCCGTCAACAAGGTGTGCGGCTCGGGGCTCAAGGCCGTGATGCTCGCCGCGCAAGCCATCAAGGCCGGTGACCGGTCGATGCTGATCGCGGGTGGACAGGAGAGCATGTCGAATGCTCCGCACTACATGTACGGCATTCGTGGCGGCGTGAAGATTGGCGACCAGAATCTCGTCGATGGCATGATCCGCGATGGCCTGCACTGCGCCACCTACCACTGCCACATGGGTGGCCATGCCGAACACACGGCAGTGAAGGGAGCCGTCAGCCGCGCTGATCAGGACGCATTCGCGGCGGAAAGCCATCAGAAGGCGCTGCGTGCGCAGGCGGCAGGCAAGTTCGCAACCGAGATCGTGCCCGTCAGCATTCCAGGTCGCAAGGGTGCGACGACGGTTGCTGCCGACGAAGGCCCGCGCGCCGACACGACACCGGAGTCGCTGGCCGCGCTGCGACCGGCCTTCCCGAAGGACGCGCCCAAGGAACTGAGCACCTCGGATCTGACGGTCACTGCCGGGAATGCATCGTCGCTGAATGACGGCGGTGCAGCGCTGGTGATCACCAGCGAGGCCGTCGCACGTGCGCACGGCCTGACGATTCTGGCTCGCATCAGCGGCTACGCCACCGGCGCGGTGGATCCCAAGGAACTGTTCTTCGCGCCGATAACGGCGGTGAAGAACCTGATGAAGCAGCAGGGGAAGAGCATTGCCGATTACGGACTCATCGAGGCAAACGAAGCCTTTGCGTCGCAGTCGCTGGCGGATGGCCGCGGCCTGGGGTGGGACTGGGATCGCGTGAATGTGAACGGCGGCGCGATTGCACTCGGTCATCCCATCGGCGCCAGTGGCGCTCGCGTGCTCGTGACGCTGTTGCACGCGATGCTCGATCGCGATGTGGCAACCGGACTCGCCACACTCTGCCTCGGTGGCGGCGACGCCGTCGCCCTGTCCGTCGAACGCATCTGACCGGCGACCCGTCGTCGCAGGCGCGTCATGGCTACCTCCCTGCTTGATCGCATCGTGTATGTCCGACCGGATCGACTCCGGTCGGGGTGGCGGATCGCGCTCTTCGTGCTGGCCGGGCTGGCGGCATCGAACGTTGGCGTACCCCTGGTGGCGATGGGGCTGCCGGCGGCCAGTATGCCCTGGATCCGCTCGACGCTCGAGTGTCTGGCGGTACTGGCAGCCACGCGGTATGCAACCATGCAACTGGACGGCGCCGGCTGGAGTTCCGTGGGGCTCGGTCCCGCGGCCTGGCGGCCGCGTCTCCTCCTGCTGGGGCTCGGGGCCGGAGCGTTCGCCATCGCGCTGCCCACGTCAGCGCTGATCGTACTCGGCGACCTCAGCTTCACGCCGGCACCAACGGGTGACGTCTCCCATGCGCTGCTCTTTTCTGTCGCGCTGCTTGCGCCCGCTGCGCTGACCGAAGAGTTGTTGATGCGCGGGTATCCTTTCGCGGTGCTCTCTGGCACGTGGGGGTGGCCGGTTGCCACCGGGGTCACCTCGGTCGTCTTCGGGGCGTTGCATCTCGGGAACCCCGGGGCGACACCACTGGCGATTGCGAATGTGGTCGCGGCAGGAGTGTTTCTCGCCGGCGTGCGGGTCGTCACCGGAAGTCTGGCGGCGGCGTGGGCGGCGCACTTCGGCTGGAACTGGACGATGTCGGCCGCCTTCCATGCCTCGGTCAGCGGCCTGCCATTCGGTACCCCGGGGTACCGGCTGACCGATACTGGTCCAGACTGGCTCTCCGGTGGCGCGTGGGGCCCTGAAGCAGGTGTGGGTGCAGCGGTCGGGATGATGGGTGCGTTCGCCGGATTGTCGTGGGCGACGCGTCGAATGCGGAGTGCGGGGATGTCTCCCGCCGCGTCAGTTGCAATTTCCAGACAGGCGGGTGGCACCTCTGGCCACCAGGAGCACGAGATATGAGCGACCGCATTGCGGTCATCGGCGCGGGACAGATGGGCAACGGCATCGCCCACGTGTTCGCGCAATCAGGATTCCAGGTGACGATCATCGATGTCTCCGCCGCCGCACTCGAGAAAGGGGTGGCGACCATCAATCGCAATCTCGAGCGTCAGGTGAAGAAGGGGACGATCGACGCTCCCACGCAGGTTGCCACCATGTCGCGCGTGACCACCGCGACTGAACTCGCCGCCGCCGCCGAGTGCAGCCTGATCATCGAAGCCGCCACCGAAAACGTCGGGCTCAAGTTCGACATCTTCAGCAAGCTCGACGCGATTGCACCAGCCGGCGCGATACTCGCCAGCAACACCAGTTCCATCTCCATCACCCAGATCGCGGCGCGCACCAGGCGACCAGCCGACGTGATCGGCATGCACTTCATGAATCCCGTACCCGTCATGCAGCTGGTGGAAGTGATTCGCGGAATCGCCACCAGCGATGCCACCACCGAGCGGACCGTCACGCTGGCCAGGGCCGTGGGTAAGACACCGTGCGAAGCCAATGACTTTCCGGGGTTCATCGCCAATCGCATCCTGATGCCGATGATCAACGAGGCGTTCTACTGTCTGATGGAAGGGGTCGGCACCGCCGAATCGATCGATACGGTGATGAAGCTGGGCATGAATCATCCGATGGGGCCGCTGACGCTGGCCGACTTCATCGGACTGGATACCTGTGTGGCAATTCTCGATGTGCTGCACAAGGGGATCGGCGATCCGAAGTACCGCGCCTGCCCGTTGCTGCGCAAGTACGTCGATGCCGGATGGCTCGGGCGCAAGTCAGGCCGAGGTGTGTACACCTATCCCGCCGCCTGAGATGTTTCCGTCGCCAGCGATTTTCCCGCTCACCGAAGAGCAGCGCGAGATCCAGCGGACCGCGCGCGAGTTTGCCGCCGCCGAGATCACGCCGCATACCGCACAGTGGGATCGCGACAGCCATTTCGAACCCACCCTGGTGAAGAAGCTCGGCGATCTGGGCTTCCTCGGCATGCTGATCCCGGCGCAGTACGATGGCCTCGGACTCGACGCGCTGACCTACCTGATGGCGCTCGAGGAGATCTCGACGCACGATGCGTCGGTCGGCGTGATGATGAGTGTGCACAACTCGTTGCCGACGCAGATGATCCTCAACTACGGCAACGACGCGCAAAAGGCACGCTGGTTGCCGCCGATGGCCCGTGGTGAGATCCTCGGCGCGTTCGCATTGTCGGAGCCCGGCAGTGGCAGCGATGCCAGCTCACTCACCACACACGCCGTGCGCGATGGTGATGACTGGTTGATCACCGGGACCAAGAGCTGGGTCACGCAGGGGACGCACGCCGGCGTGATCCTGGTGATGGCGCGCACCGATACGCCGGACGCACGCAAGGGTAGCAAGGGGATCTCGACCTTCATCATTTCGCCGGACCTGCCAGGCTTCAGCGTGGGCAAGAAGGAAGACAAGCTCGGGCTGCGCGCGAGCCCGACGGTCATGCTCAACTTCGACGAGATGCGCGTTCCCGCCGACCGCATGCTCGGCGCCGAAGGGATGGGCTTCGTCTACGCGATGCAATCGCTCGATCATGGCCGTCTGGGCATCGCCGCGCAGGCCCTCGGCATTGCGACCGCCGCCGCCGAAGCGGCGAAGGACTACGCGGCCGACCGGAAACAGTTCGGACAGCCGATCAAGGACTTTCAGGCGGTGCAGTTCAAGCTGGCCGACATGGCCAGTCGCATCACCGCGACGCGTGCACTGCTCTACGCGACGGCGCGGGCCAAGGACGCCGGCGAACCGATCACGCAGTTCGGCGCCATGTGCAAGCTGCTCGCCAGCGAGACGGCAATGTGGACCACCACCAACGCCATCCAGATCTTCGGCGGGTACGGGTATGTCACCGAGTACCCGGTCGAGCGGTTGTTCCGCGATGCCAAGGTGACGGAGATCTATGAAGGCACCTCGGAAGTGCAACGGATCGTGATTGCCCGTGCGCTCTATCCTCAGCTCTGACTGACGCCCGCGCAGCGACGCCGCCGCGCGGGTTTCCATCTGCTTATATATGAATCTCTTCGAGACGATCGCAACGATGGGGCACGAGCAGCTCGTGCTCGCCTACGACAAGTCCACTGGCTACCGCGGCATCATCGCGATCCACGACACGACCCTTGGCCCGGCGCTGGGCGGTACGCGGTTCTGGAACTACGCGTCCGATGAGGAAGCCATCATCGATGCCTTGCGCCTGGCGCGCGGCATGACCTACAAGAACGCGGTCGCCGGACTCAACCTCGGTGGTGGAAAGAGCGTCATCATCGGTGACAATCGCACCACCAGCCGCGAGATGATCTTCCGCGCGCACGGCCGCTTCGTCGACTCGCTCGGCGGACGTTACGTGACGGCCGAAGACGTCGGCACCGGAACGCTCGACATGGACTTCGTGCACATGGAGACCAACTACGTCGCCGGCCTGCAGAACGCATCGGGCGACCCTTCCCCGGTCACGGCGCGCGGAGTGTTCCGTGCCATGCAGGCCACCGCCAGGTTCCGCTGGGGCAGCGACTCGCTGGCCGGCAGGACGGTTGCCATTCAGGGCTGCGGTAACGTGGGCTACAACCTGGCCCGCGAACTCCATGCCGTCGGCGCCAAGCTGATTGTCGCCGATATCGACGCCGAACGGGTCAAGCGGGTCGTCGCCGAGACCGGGGCGCGTGCAGTCGCCGTGAATGAGGTGCTCGACCAGAACGCCGACATTCTGGCTCCCTGCGCCCTTGGCGGTGGCCTGAATGACGAGACGATCCCGAAGCTGCGGGTCGAGTTGGTGGTGGGGGCGGCCAACAATCAGCTCCTCGAGGATCGCCATGGCGACTTGATCGAGGAGCGGGGCATCACCTACGCCCCGGACTACGTGGTGAATGCCGGTGGCGTCATCAATGTCTACGGCGAACTGGCCGGCTGGGACCGTACTCGCTCCCTGCGCAAGGCAGATGAGATCTACCAGACTATCCTTGGAGTGTTCGAGATTGCCCGAGCGGATGGCGTGACCTCACACGTCGCGGCCGATCGTCTCGCCGAGCGTCGGATCCAGGCCGTGCGTGGCATGGTTCGGACGTGGCCGCCGTTCCCCAACAAGTCCGAGACCTGACCCATGGCTGAACACATCCCGATTGGATCCGATCACGCCGGCTTCGAGATGAAGGGGCACCTCGTCAAGGCGCTGGCGGCGATGGGATATCAGGTCGAGGACCTCGGCACGCACGCTGCCGAATCCACCGATTACGCTGATTTTGCCCATCCGGTGGCCAGCGAGGTGTCGTCTGGCGAGGCCAAACGCGGTATTCTGCTCTGCGGCACGGGGCTCGGCATGAGCTACGCGGCCAATCGCTGGCCGAACGTCCGGGCGGCGGTGGCGTGGACGCCTGAGGTCGCGAAACTGTCCCGCGAGCACAATGACGCGAACATCCTGGTCATCCCCGCGCGTTGCATCAGCGAGGCGGATGGGGTGAAGATTCTGGAGGTGTGGTTGAACACGCCATTCGAGGGCGGCCGGCACCAACGCCGGATCGCAAAGATCGAACGGGCCGACGGCGAGAGGAGAGGTGATGCAGCAGTGGAATGATTGGGACCGTTGTCCGCCTGGTGCCGCACTGCGCGCCGGTGATCCGGAGATCGCGTCGTTGATCGAAGCCGAAATCATCCGTCAGAACGACGGTATCGAGCTGATCGCGAGCGAGAATTTCGTCTCGCCGGCCGTGATGGAGGCGATGGGGTCGCCGCTCACCAACAAGTACGCCGAAGGGCTGCCGGGCAAGCGCTATTACGGCGGCTGCGAAGTGGTCGACAAGGTGGAGCAGCTGGCGATCGATCGGGTCAAGCAGCTCTTCAATGCCGAACACGCCAACGTGCAGGCCCATTCCGGCGCGAGTGCCAATGCGGCCGTGTTTCTCGCGTTCCTCAAGCCCGGTGACACGATCGTCGGGCTCGATCTGTCGCAGGGCGGGCACCTCACGCACGGCTCGCCGGTGAACTTCTCGGGCCTCAACTACAACGCGAAGTTCTACGGCGTAACTGACGAAGGCATAATCGATTACGATGCCATGCGTGCTGTCGTACGTGCGGAGAAGCCGAAGATGCTGATCGCCGGCTACAGCGCCTACTCTCGCGTCATCGACTATCAGGCGTTCCGCGACGCGGCCGATGAAGTCGGCGCCATCTTCCTGGTGGACATGGCGCACTTCGCGGGACTGGCCGCGACCGGGGTCTATCCGAGTCCGGTGCCACTGGCCGATGTCGTGACCACCACCACCCACAAGACGCTTCGGGGCCCGCGCGGCGGCCTGATTCTCTGCAAGGAGAAGTTCGCCAAGTCGATCGACAAGGCGACCTTTCCCGGCACGCAGGGCGGCCCGCTGGAACATGTCATCGCGGCCAAGGCGGTGGCCTTCCGCGAGGCACTCCAGCCCGAGTTCACCGTCTATTGTCATCAGGTGGTCGCCAACGCCCGGGCACTCGCCGCGGAGCTGGTCGCACTCGGCGGGTCGATCGTGTCGGGTGGCACGGACAATCACCTGATGCTGATGGACCTGCGCTCACGCGGCGTCGAGTCGCTGACCGGAAAGCTGGCCGAGAATGCGCTCAATCAGGCTGGCATCACCGTGAACAAGAACACCGTGCCCAAGGAGACCCGCTCGCCGTTCGTGACCAGCGGCATCCGGCTCGGCACGCCGGCGGTGACCACGCGGGGCATGAAGGAACCGGAGATGCACCAGATCGCCTCGCTGATCGATCGCGTGCTCAAGGCGCCCGAAGACGAGGCCAACCTGCGCGACGTGCATGCTGACGTGAAGGATCTCGCGGCAGGTTTCCCGCTTTATCCCGCGCCGGTTGGCGCGGAAGTCTGAATCACGGGATGAGGTAGCAGACGTGGCCGAGCTGGCATTCCGGGATGGGATCATGGAGCAGATTCGCCTTCGCGAACCGCGCTTCCACGAACACGCCTTCCTGTTCGTGCTGGCGGCGCTCGAGCACAGTCAGGAGCGGCTGGGCGAGCGTCGCCACATCTCCGGCAAGGAGTTGGCGGAGACCTGCCGTGACCTCGCCATCGAGCGCTACGGCGTGATGTCGCGCCTGGTGCTCGACCATTGGGGCATTCGCGAGTCGGTCCACTTTGGTGATATCGTCTTCGCGCTGGTCGATCTCGGGATGCTGATCAAGCAGCCCCACGAGCAGCGCGACGATTTCGCGGACGCCTTCGATTTCCGGGTGGCGTTCGAGTCGGCGTACCCGTGGCGTAACGTGCCGCAGGGGTAGTAATCGGGAGTCGAAATCAGCGCTGGCCGCCGTCAGCGGTGCATGCCGTCAGCGTTTCACCACGCGGAACTGTACCCCCACCGCGGCCAGGACTTTCATCACCGTCGCGAAGCTCGGGTTGCCGTCTTCGTTGAGCGATTTGTAGAGGCTTTCGCGGCCGAGTCCGGTCTTTTTGGCAATCTCGGTCATGCCCACCGCGCGCGCCACATCGCCAAGCGCGTGTGAGAAGCTCTCTGCGTCCTCAGGGGCCTCGATCAACGAGGCGTCGAGATACCCTTGCATGTCTCGCAGGGTCTTGAGGTAGTCGACCACGTCGTAGGGGAAGGTTTCGAGCGGCACTCGTGCCTTGGTTCTCGTGTTTATCCTCGCCATCATCAATCCTCCTCAATCCTGTTGATCATTGCTAGCGCAATTCCAATGTCGTTCTGCTGAGTGGACTTGTCACCTCCGGCAAGCAGGAGGATGACCGTCCGGCCGACCTCGATGTAGTAGATGCGTATGCCGGGTCCGACATCAAGCTTCAGTTCACGCAGACCGCGAGGCAGGGCTCGGTACGTCCCAGGGTTTCCTTCTGCAAGGCGCCGAATGCGAGTCGAGATGCGCGAACGGAGGGCACCGTCGCGAAGGGACGCGAACCAATTCAAGTAGCGGGCACTTCGCCGAATCTCTTTCAAGATGTATCCGGTGGGATACGTCGCGCAAGGGGCACCAATCTGATGCTTCTCGCGTGCGGTGGACGCCGGCTATGGTGCGTTTCGCCGTCAGCCGGAAGTCAGTCCGCACCGCGTTGTAACGGCGCGAAACACCGCAAAGAGCGCACTCGTCTAGTGTCGCCGAAATCTCGTGGCTCTCAGGCGCGCCTCGTCACGCGAGCCAGCGTTGCAACAACTCGCGATGCTCGCCGCCGTGCTCGAGCGCAGCAAGATCAAATGAAGAGCGAACCGCTTGACGCAAAGGCGCAAGGGCGCAAAGCCGAGACGACGCAAGGGCCGACTGAAAAATCCAGACACTTCGGTTCGAGATATTGGTCAGCAGCGACTTCAGCCAGGATGTTTTGTAAATGAACTGCAGCCGCAGCGCCATCGTTCGGCTGTTCCCATGCCTCTGCAGTTCCTTGCGCCTTTGCGCCTTTGCATCTTTGCGTAAAGCCGTTGCCGTTCCGCCGTTGCCGTTCCGCCGTTGCCGTTCCGCCGTTGCCGTTC
>CAYMQV010000030.1:1356-30626 GCA_964392395.1 uncultured Gemmatimonadaceae bacterium | reverse complement strand
AACGCCCCGCCAGCGTGGGGCCCACTCTCTGCCGGGTGGGGACGCCAGGTCAGCTCAGGTTCGGCCCCGGGTCCAGCGGGTCCCATCAAACCGCCACAGCATCACTGCCCCTGTTCGGCTCGCCACATGGACTGCGCGCCAGGCATTTGGTAAACCAGGATCACTCGTCAGGTAGAGGACGAAGTCGGTGCCGGCGCCGCCGCTGCGGCGGAACGCGACCGACCCAACCGAGACCGGCGGCGCAACCCCGTTCATGTGAATCGGCCGCTTGGCGCTGCTGGCCGCAATTGTCGGGAGCAGACGCGGAGGGTCCAGGATGTCGGCGCTCGGGTCGAGGTCGGTCCAGACCTCGGACTCGCCGGGATCGCGGCGCCCGTTGCCATTTGCATCATTCACCACACCCAGCCGTTTCCCACTCGAATCCACAAGGACGATGACATCGTTCCGACGTCGCCGCGCCTCGCGCGACGCGGCCGCGAACACCCCCGCCGCCTGCCTGGCGATCGCATCCGATCGATAGCGCGTCAGGTCCACCCGGGGTGCGGCAAATGCCGTCAGCAGGGTGAGGACCAGCAGGACGACCAGCAGTCCAACGAAGGACTGGCCGCGGCGCAGCGATCGGGTGGCGTCTGGCAATGGCGTGGCTGCCGAGGAGAGTCGATCGGGGGAACATCCGGAGACGAGCCGATGAGAACGGGGCAACGTCTGGCGGCACAGGAGACGGTGCAGCGGCCCCCTTGGGTGCGAAGTCGCCCGGCGACAGGTACGTTCGGCCAGTGTCGGCACGCCGCCGTCTCGCTCTCACCACCCTTCGCCCGCGCGCCGTGTCTCACGCCTCCACCGGTTCCCGCTGGGTCGCCTGCCGCGAATTCGGCAACGAGATCGAAGCCAGCATCGCCGTCGCGATACTCGACGGCGCAGGCATTCCTTCCGTCGTCCGGAGCAACGACTCCGTAGGGCTCTTCGGATCGGCGTTTCAGGGGTTCTCGGCTTTCGGAGTGACCCTGATGGTGCCCTCGGCGGCCCTCGAGGCGGCCAGAACGACCCTCGCCCTGGCGCGACCGGTGGAGGAGTGATGCTGCTGGTCGGATTGACCGGCAACATTGCCGCCGGCAAGTCCACGGTGGCCGCAGCGTTCGCCGAACGTGGCGCGACCGTCATCGACAGCGACGTTGCGGCGCGCGAGGCGGTGGCCGCGAACTCGCCGGCCCTGGCCGCGATCGTGACCCGTTTCGGACCGGAGATGCTCCTCGCCGACGGCACGCTCGACCGGGCGACGCTTGGGGCACTCGTCTTCAACGATCCTGCGGCACGCCAGGCGCTCGAAGCGATCGTGCACCCGGCGGTCGAGGCCGCGCGTCAGCGCCAAGTCGCTGCCGCGCGTACGGCCGGGAGCGCAATCACGATCTGCGACATCCCGCTGCTTTTCGAAGCGCGCCTCGCCTGGCAGTTTCCACGGGTCATTCTGGTCGATGCGCCAACGGCGTCGCGCGTTTCGCGGCTGATGCAGTACCGCGCGATGTCCGAATCGGCGGCGGCCGCGCGCATTCGGTCGCAGCTCCCCGCCCCGCTCAAGCGCGTGCGCGCCGATCGTGTGATCGACAACACCAGCGACCTTGCGACGTTGCACACGCTGATCGATGCAGCCTGGCAGCAGCTGCTCGCATGGTCAGCCGTTGCCGACTTGAATCGCGCGGCCTAGACTCATCCTCTTCTCCCTCACCCGACTTTTGGAGCATTCAGTGTCGCAGATTCCTGCCAATCTTCAGTACACGAAGGAACACGAGTATGTCGCCGGCGACGCCGATGCTGACATCGTGACCATCGGCATCACCGACTATGCGCAGGGTGAGCTGGGCGACATCGTGTACGTCGACCTGCCGAAGGTGGGCGCGACGTTTGCCGAGCATGCCGTGTTCGGGACCATCGAAGCGGTAAAGGCCGTCAGCGAACTCTTCTCGCCGATGGCCGGCGAGGTGATCGAAGTGAACGCCAAGCTCGATGCGGAACCCGCGCTGGTGAACACCGATCCGTTCGGCAATGGCTGGATGATCAGGATGAAGGTCGCCGACAAGGGCGCCCGCGCTGGGCTGATGTCCGCCGACGCCTACAAGTCGTTGCTCGGCGAGTAGTCGCCGCCACGATCGCAATGAAACACGAAGGCCGGCTCCAGTGACTGGAGCCGGCCTTCGTGCGTGCGGCAGGTGACGCCATCAGCGCGTCACGCCTTCGTATACTCCTCCATCGGCAGGCAGCTGCACACCAGGTGCCGATCACCATACGCACTCTCGATGCGCCCGACGCTCGGCCAGAACTTGGCCGCGCGCGCTGACGCCGTCGGGAAAGCCGCCTGCTCGCGCGAGTAGGCGTGCGTCCAGGCATCGCTGATGACGGCGCTGGCCGTATGCGGTGCATGCTTCAGCGGATTGTCGTCGCGCGGCAGTTCGCCGCGCTCCACCTGTGCAATCTCTTCACGGATCGCGAGCATCGCGTCCACGAAACGATCGAGTTCGGCCTTGTTCTCGCTTTCCGTCGGCTCGATCATCAGCGTTCCCGCGACCGGAAAGCTCACCGTCGGTGCGTGGAATCCGTAATCCATCAGCCGCTTGGTGATGTCCTCGACTTCGATGCCGGCACTCACTTTCAGCGGACGCGGATCGACGATGCACTCATGCGCGACGGTGCCATTCGGGCCCTGATACAGCACCGGATAGGCATGCTCGAGACGCTTCGCGACGTAGTTCGCATTGAGAATCGCGACCTTCGTCGCATACGCCAGCCCCTCGGCACCCATCATGCGGATATAGAGATAGCTGATCGGAAGAATGCTGGCGCTGCCGAATGGGGCCGCGCTGACGGCACCGGAGCTCAATTCCGTGCCGATACCGGTCGGCGCGTGACCGGGAAGGTGGGGCACCAGGTGCGACGCGACGCCGATCGGCCCCATGCCCGGACCACCGCCGCCGTGCGCAATACAGAAGGTTTTGTGCAGATTGAGGTGACAGACGTCAGCACCAACGTCACCGGGACGGCAGACGCCAACCATCGCATTCATGTTGGCACCATCCATGTACACCTGCCCACCATGCGAATGGATCTCGGCGCAGATGTCGGCGATGTCCGCTTCGAAGACGCCGTGCGTGCTCGGGTAGGTGACCATCAGCGCCGCCAGGTTCCTCGAATGCTCGGCAGCCTTCGCCGTCAGGTCCGCGACGTCGATGTTGCCGTTTTCGGCCGTCTTCACGCCGACCACGGTCATGCCGCACATCACCGCACTGGCCGGGTTGGTTCCGTGTGCGCTGGCCGGGATCAGGCAGACCGTGCGGTGGCCTTCACCGCGCGCCTGGTGATAGCGGCGAATGGTGAGCAGGCCGGCGTACTCGCCCTGCGAACCGGCGTTCGGCTGCAGTGAGACGGCGGCAAAGCCGGTCACATCGGCCAGTGCGGCCTCGAGTTCCTCGAACATGTGTGCATAGCCCTGCGCCTGCTCCCGCGGCGCGAAGGGATGCAACCCGCCGAATTCCGCCCAGGTCACCGGGTACATCTCGGTGGCCGCATTGAGCTTCATGGTGCAGCTGCCGAGGGCGATCATCGAATGACAGAGCGACAGATCCTTCGCCTCGAGCTGCTTGATGTAACGCAGCATCGCGGTTTCGCTGTGATGGGTGTTGAACACCGCATGGGTCATGAACGGCGTCGTGCGCGCAAAGCGCTCGTCGTAGCGCGGATTGCACTGCGCCGCCAGGGCATCGATGTCGACTCCGCTCGCCTCACCGCCATTGAAGATCGTCAGCAGCGTGGCCACATCGGCCAGCGACGTCGTCTCGTCGAGCGACACGCCGATCGAGCCTTCACTGAGGCGCCGCAGGTTGACGCGATGCGCAACCGCTGTCGCCATGATGTCCTGCATCCCGTGCACTCCCACTTCCACGCGCACGGTATCGAAGACATGCTCGTGCAGCACCTGGAGGCCGAGCGCATCCAGGCCGGCGACGAAGGTCGCCGTCAGTCGCTGAATCCGTCGGGCGATGCGCGTGAGGCCCACCGGGCCGTGGTACACCGCGTACATGCTGGCCATCACCGACAGCAGCACCTGCGCCGTGCAGACGTTGCTGGTGGCCTTTTCGCGACGGATGTGCTGTTCGCGAGTCTGCAGCGCCATCCGCAGCGCCGGCGCACCGTGACTGTCGCGACTGACGCCGATGATGCGCCCTGGCAGCAGGCGCTTGAACTCATCGCGGGTTGCAAGGAACGCCGCGTGCGGTCCGCCGTAGCCCATCGGCACGCCAAAGCGCTGCGCGCTGCCGACGGCAATGTCCGCGCCCCACTCGCCGGGCGGTGTGAGCAGCGTCAGCGCCATCAGATCGGTCGCGGCGGTGACCAGCGCGCCCACCGCATGCGCCCGCTCGCAGAACGCCGAGTAGTCCACCAACGCGCCATCGGTCGCTGGGTACTGGATCAACGCACCGAAGAACTCCGACGTCAGTGACACCGCGGCAGCATCGCCCAGCACGACGGTCCAGCCGCGTGACTCGGCACGCGTCTGCACGACGGCGATGGTCTGCGGATGGCAGTCGGCGGCGACGAAGAATTTCGTGCGATTGCCACCGACCGCGGCCTGCGACAGCGCCATCGCCTCAGCCGCCGACGTGGCTTCATCGAGCAACGACGCATTCGAGATCGGCAGCCCCGTCAGATCGATGACCATCGTCTGGAAGTTCAGCAGCGCCTCGAGTCGCCCCTGCGCAATCTCCGCCTGATACGGCGTGTAGGCGGTGTACCAGCCCGGATTCTCGAGGACCGTCCGTTGAATGACCGGCGGCACGATCGTATTGAAGTAGCCCTGGCCGAGGTAGGTGGTGAACACCTGGTTCCTGGCTGCGATGGACTTCAGCCGCGTGATGGCGTCGTATTCACTTTCCGCGGGCGGTAATGCCAGCAGGCGGCGGAAGCGGATCGATTCCGGAATCGTGGCGTCGATCAAGGCGTCGAGGGTCCGGTAGCCCAGCGTGCCGAGCATCGACTCGACGTCAGCGGGTGTCGGGCCGATATGGCGCTGGATGAAGTTGCCGGAATCATCGAGTGCCGCCGGAGCGGAAGAGGCGGAGCGAACGGGGACGGCCATGCAGCGGAACTCCACAGGGCGCCCAGACCTCGCGCCCGATCGTCAGATTGGTATCGGATGGCGGCGCCGTGCGCGGAGTCTCCGGCAGGCGACAGATAAACGTAATCCGTGACCGCGACCACCAACGCTGGTCGCACTCACCCCCTACACCCCACATGTCGTGCCCCCTCACCTGCTGTGGAGCGGCGACGTTCACCTGATGCACAGCCCTCCACGCAGCGCCGCGGCCAACATGGCGCTCGACGAGGCGATGATGGCCACCGCCGCCGAGGAAAAGACGACCCTCGTGCGGCTCTACAGCTGGGATCAGCCATCGGTCTCGTTCGGCCGAAACCAGCGATGTGCCGGCATCTACAGTCCTGAACGCTGCATGGCGCGTGGTGTGCCCGCCGTCCGCCGCATGACGGGGGGGCGAGCGCTGATCCACGGTCGCGAGGTGACCTATGCAGTGGCCGCGCCGCATGCGGCCGCGCCAAGCCTGCGAGGCGGTTACGACGCGATCAACGCCGTGCTCCTCGACGCGCTGCGCTCCCTCGGCGTCGCAGCAACGCCCTCGGAGCCGACCGAGCGGACGGCACCGCCCGGACTCGCCCCCTGCTTTGAAACGCCGTCGGCTGGCGAGCTGGTCATCGGCACTCGCAAGCTGGTCGGCTCCGCTCAGCACCGGGACGCCAGGGCCTTCGTCCAGCACGGCTCGATTCTTTTGGACGACGACCAGGGAATGCTGCACGAGCTGGCCCTGGTCCCTCTGCCACCCATGGCACCGCCCGCGACGCTGCGCGAATGGCTTGGTGACGACATCAGTGTGGCGACGGTCTCCAGTGCAGTCGAGCAGGCGGTACGCCGGTCCTCACCGGGCGGTATCGTCGTGCTCTCGGACGATTCCATCCCAAGGCACCATGTCGAGACGGCAGCAAGTCGCTATCGTGATCCACGCTGGACGTGGCGGCGATAGCCGCTGCCGGTCTCGCACCACCACAACCTGCACATCAACCTGCACATCTCGATGCTGAGCCTGCGCGCAGTTCTGCTGCTCCCCCTGATTGGTCTGGCCGCGTGTGGGCGGGGCCCGGATGCAAAGCCCTTGACTGCAGCCGATTCGCTTGGCGGCACGGTCGTGATTTCGACGCCGACGGAGCCGGAGAATCTGATGCCGCCCATCTCTACCTCGGTGTCGGGGCTTCAGGTCAAGGATCTCGTCTTCCAGCGGCTGGCCGTCATCGGAGCATCGCTCAACACTGTGGGTGACGCCGGATTCACACCTGGCCTGGCGACCCGATGGGACTGGGCCACCGATTCACTGTCGATCGCCTTTCATCTCGATTCCTCGGCGCGCTGGCACGACGGGAAGCCCGTCCGTGCCGCGGACGTTGCGTTCACCCTCGCCGTGTACCTCGATCCAAAGACGGGCACACCAGCGGCAGCGCAGCTCGGGAACGTCGATTCCGTGAGTGTCCGTGACTCACTCACGCCGGTCATCTGGTTCAGGAAGCGAACGCCATCGCAGTTCTTCGATGTCGTGATGGAGGTGTACATCCTGCCATCGCACCTCCTTGCCGGCGCCGACCGGAGCACGCTCGCATCGACACCCGAAGCCACGCATCCGGTAGGCAGTGGTCCGTTCCGATTCGTGCGGTGGGTGCCGGGTCAGGTGCTCGAACTGGCGGCAGACACCACTGGCGGGCGGCGTCGTGCGCTGCTCGATCGTGTCGTGTTCTCGAAGGCCCCCGACCCCGTGATTGCATTCACACGGGTTGCGACTGGCGAAGCAGACGTCTTCGAAGCGGTGCGGCCGGACAAGGTGGCCGAAGTGGCGAAGAATACGCAGCTGCAGCTGATTCTCATGCCATCGCTCGAGTACAACTACCTTGGCTTCAATCTCCTCGACCGAAAGGGCGGCAGGCCGCATCCGGTGTTCGGCGACCGGAACGTGCGCCGCGCGTTGACGATGGCCACCGATCGCCGCAGCATCGTGGCGAACATCTATGATACGCTGGCAGTTCAGGCGCGCGGACCGTTCACGACCGCCCAGGCCAGCGCCGATCCGGACCTGCAGCCGATGCCGTATGCGGTCGACAGCGCCAACGCGTTGCTCGATGCAGCGGGATGGAAGCGCGGCGCCGATTCACTTCGCCGCAAGAACGGCAAGGTGCTCGGCTTTGGCATTCTGGTGCCGTCGTCGAGCATCGCCCGGATGCGCGCGTCGGTGTTGCTGCAGGAGCAATTCCGGCGCGTGGGTGCTGACGTCAGGATCGAAGGGACGGATTTCGGCGGCTTCTTCGGTCGCACGGCGGCGCGCGATTTTGATGCCATGCTCGGCGGATGGAATCAGGACGCGGGGCCGGGCAACGCGCGCGACTCCTGGGCCAGCGCCGGTGCGGCCAAGGGGGGCAACAACTACAGCTCATATCGGAATCCGGCCTTCGATGCACAGTTGGACAGCGGACTCGCAGCCTTCGCACCAGATCGCATGCGCACACACTTCGCCGCCGCCTGGCGCATCATCACCGACGACGCACCGGCAGTCTGGCTGGCCGAGCCGAGGCGCGTGATGGCCGTGCATCGTCGCATCGAGATGACCGGTGCGCGACCCGATGCGTGGTGGGCCGGGATTGTACAGTGGCGCATTCCCGCAGAGCAGCGCATCGCGAGAGACGCCCCCGCCGGAGCAGCGCGCTGACGCACGGTGCACGACGGCCGGTCGCGTGCGCGCACTGATTCAGCGGATCTGGCAGGGCGTGCTGGTGGTGGCGATCGTCGCCACCACCACATTCGTGCTGGTGCGCCTTGCGCCCGGCGATCCCTTTGCCGTCGCACTCGACAATTCGCGAATCACGCCCGCACTGCGGGCGCAGTGGCGAGACGCGTATGGTCTTGATGGTAGCATTGGGACACAATACATGCGGTGGATGTCAGCGCTGTTGCAGGGCGATCTGGGCTGGTCGGTGAGCACCAACCGGCCCGTGTCGCAGTCCATTGCGCAGGCGCTGCCGAATACCCTCGTGCTGATGGGCGCGGCACTGCTGTGTTCCTTTACCCTCGGGATGGGACTCGGCGCCTGGCAGGCCGCGCGACACAATCGTGCGGCGGATCGCGTGATCGGGGCGGTGACCCTGTTCAGCGCCGCGCTGCCGGACTTCTGGCTGGCGCTGGTCGTACTGCTGACGGGAGCTTACTGGTACCGCGTGTTTCCGGTTGGCGGCGCCTCCGATCCGTTGCTGCCGCTCTCAGCGTCGACACTCACGATCATTGTCGATCGACTGACACATCTGGTGCTGCCGGTGTGTACGCTGGTGCTCCTGATCGCGGCACCGGTCGCACGCCAGCAACGCGCAGCGCTCCTCGATCGGTTGAGCGCCGACTGGGTGCGCACAGCGACAGCGAAGGGTCTTGGGCCGTGGCAGGTGTTCCGGCGTCATGCGTGGCGCACGGCACTCGGTCCGGTGGTCACGCTCGGCGGGCTCGCACTGCCCGCCCTGGTGGGTGGGGCAGTCTTCGTCGAACACGTGTTCGCCTGGCCCGGCATGGGGCAGCTGGCCGCGTCTGCGATCGCCGCACGTGACTATCACCTCGTGGTCGGCTGCGTGATCGTCGGCGCGGTGATGGTCGTGATCGGATCGACGCTCGCGGATCTGCTGGTGAACCGACTCGATCCGCGCGCCGACACCGCGGACGCGGATCGCCCGGCGGCTGGCGCGTGACATCGTCCGAGTCGGGCGCCGGCGACTGGCGTCTCGTCGTACAGCGATTACGCCACGATCCGCGCAGCGTGGCCGCCGTCGCCGTGCTTTTGACCATGGCCGCGCTGGTGCTGATTGGTCCGATGCTCTCGCCGTATCAGCCGTTCCAGCAGCTCGACATCACGCACCGTGTCCACGCGCCCCCGAGCACGACGCACCTGCTCGGCACCGACGCCTACTCGCGCGATGTGTTGTCGCGTGTGCTCAGTGGTGGACGCGTGTCGCTGGCGGTCGCATTGACGGCCGTCTTCATCGAGACCATGATCGGTGTGGTCTGGGGGCTCACGGCCGGGTTGGCCGGTGGACGCACGGACAGCGTCATGATGCGGTGCGTCGATGCCGGCATGAGCGTGCCGCGAGTGCTGTTGCTGCTCGCGCTGCTGGCTGCAGTCGTGCAGGTGCCGGTCTGGCTGCTGGTATTGGTCCTGGGCGCCACGGGGTGGTTCGGCATCGCGCGAGTGGTGCGGGCCGAGGCACGCGTCACGCGCGCCAGCGACTACGTGCTGGCGGCGCAGGCACTGGGCGCGGGGCCCGCGCGACTCGCACTGCGCCATGTTCTGCCGCACGTGCTCGGTCCGGTGCTGGTGTGGTCAACGCTCGCGATCGGCCAGGTGATCGTGCTCGAAGCCGGCTTGAGCTGGCTTGGTATCGGCGTGCAGCCGCCGCAGGCCAGCTGGGGCAACATCATCGGTGATGGCACGGAGTTCATTGCGAGTGCGCCATGGGTGTCGCTCGCACCCGGATTCTGCCTCGTCATCGTCGTGCTTGCCGTCAGCGCCCTCGGCGACGGGTTGCGCGACGCGCTCGCCCCCCGGCAGCTTCCCCGGACATGACCGACGCCAAAGCCCCTTCGACCGACGTGGTGCTCTCCCTGCGAGACGTGCGCGTCACCTTTCGCACTGCCGACGGTCTGATCACGCCGGTGGATGGCGTGTCGTTCGATATCGTCCGCGGCCAGACCCTCGCGCTGGTGGGCGAGAGCGGGTGTGGCAAGTCGTTGACCGCGCTCACCATTCTGCGGCTGATCGATGCGCCTGGGCGTATCGAACCGGGGAGTCGCATCCTGTTCGACGGACGCGACATCCTGACGCTCGACGACAAGCACCTGCGCGCCATCCGTGGGCGGCAGGCGGCGATGATCTTCCAGGAACCGATGACCGCGCTCAATCCCGTCTATTCCGCTGGAGAGCAGATCGCGGAAGTGGTGCGGACGCATACCAGTGACAGTCGGCGCGAGGCCTGGGACAAGGCGGTGGCGATGCTCGGTGCGGTGGGGATTCCCTCGCCAGAGATTCGCGCCAGGCAGTTCCCGCACCAACTCTCCGGCGGCATGCGGCAACGGGTGATGATTGCGATGGCGCTGGTGCTGAATCCGTCGCTGCTGATCGCCGATGAGCCGACGACCGCACTCGATGTCACGATCCAGGCGCAGTTGCTCGACCTGCTGCGCGATGCGCAACAGGCCCGGGGCGCGTCGATGTTGCTGATCACGCACGATCTGGGTGTGGTTGCAGAATCGGCGCAGCGGGTGGCCGTGATGTATGCCGGACAGATCGTCGAAGAGTCACCCGTCGCGGAGCTGTTTGCGTCGCCGCAGCATCCGTACACGCAGGGGCTGATGGCGGCGATGCCGCGCGCGGGGCGGCGCCGCGAGCGGCTGACGACGATTCCCGGCACGGTGCCGCCGCCCGGGGCGTGGCCGTCCGGGTGTCGCTTTGCGGATCGCTGTGCACACGCATGGAGCCGTTGCACCAGCGAGGCGCCGGCGCTGTATCAGCTGGGCGACGGCCGCACGTCGCGCTGCCATCTGGTCGTCGAGCCCGAGCGGCGCACCGCGGTGCGTATGGCAGGAGCGCTCGCATGAGTGAACCGTTGCTTCGGGTGAGCGGATTGTCGAAGGAGTTCCCCATCCGCGGCGGGATTCTCAATCGCGTACAGGGCAGCGTCCGCGCGGTCACCGACGTGTCATTCGACGTTGCCGCCGGAGAAACCCTCGCCGTGGTCGGAGAATCGGGCTGTGGCAAGACGACCACCGGTCGCTGTATCCTCCGCCTGATTGAACCCACCGCCGGCGGCATCACCTTCGACGGGGTGAATCTGCGGACGTTGCGTGGCGCCGAACTGCGAAAGATGCGGCGCCACATCCAGCTCGTCTTTCAGGATCCGTATGCGTCGCTCAATCCGCGCATGACGATCGGTGACACGGTGAAGGAAGGCTTGATCATCCACCAGTTGGCAGAGGGTGCCGCAGCGGACAAACGTGTACACGCGTTGCTCGACGAAGTCGGACTGCGGCCCGAATGGACACGTCGCTACCCGCATGAATTCTCGGGTGGTCAGCGGCAGCGTGTCGGCATTGCGCGGGCGCTGGCGGTCGAGCCGAAGTTCATTGTCCTCGACGAACCCGTCTCGGCGCTCGATGTCTCGGTGCAGGCGCAGGTGATCAACCTGCTGCAGGATCTGCAGCGCGATCGCGGCCTGACATACCTCTTCATCGCGCACGACCTGGGCGTGGTTGAACATCTCGCCACACGTGTGGCCGTCATGTACCTCGGTCGCATCGTCGAGACGGCGTCGGCCGAAGTGCTGTTCACCCTGCCGATCATGCCGTACACGCAGGCCCTGCTCTCTGCGATTCCGCTTCCCGATCCGTTGGCACCGCGTGACCGGATCGTGCTCGAGGGGGATCCGCCGTCACCAGCCGATCCGCCGAGCGGGTGTGTGTTTCATCCGCGCTGCTTCCATCCGGACAAGGACGCCGCGTGCACGCAGGTCATCCCGCCGCTCGAAGAGAAGGCGCCGGGCCATTGGGCCGCATGTATCAAGCAGCCGGCCGGTACGACAGACTTCTTTCTGCCTGCAGCTGCGCTCCGCAGCCGGCGCACCGCCGTTTCTCCCGCGACCTGATCGCCGTGACTCCTCCCGCCCTTGCCTCCGCGAGCATCTCGACCGCCCGCGATGACCGCGCATTCTTCGGACACCCGCGGGGCCTCGGCCTGTTGGCGGCGGCCGAAATGTGGGAGCGGTTCTCGTACTATGGGATGCGCGCGATCCTGGTGCTCTATCTCACCAAGGCGCTGCACTGGAGCGGACAGGATGCGTCGCGGCTGTACGGTGCCTATACCGGCGCGGTCTACCTGACGCCGATGATCGGTGGCTATCTCGCCGATCGCTTCATCGGGACGCGGCGTTCGCTGGTCATCGGCGGCATCATCATTGCCATTGGCCATTTTCTGCTGGCCGTGGAAGGGATGTCGTTCTTCTACGCCGGCTTGATCGCGGTCGTCATCGGCACCGGTTTCTTCAAGCCGAACGTCTCGACGATGGTCGGACAGCTGTATGTGCAGGGTGATCCGCGACGCGACACCGGGTTCACGATCTTCTACAGCTGTTTCAACTTTGGGGCCTTTCTCGCGCCGTTGGTCTGCGGGTATCTGGCCGAGAACGAGCGGTTCGGTTGGCACTTCGGCTTCGCGGCTGCCGGCGTCGGGATGGTACTCGGCCTGATCGTCTATCTGCTCGGACGCGACAAGTACCTGCCAGGAATCGGTCTGGCGCCGCAGCACTCGCGCGACGCGGAAACGGCGGCGGAAATCGGCGAACTGGCCATTCCCTCGTATGGCCGGAACGCGGCACTCGGGGCACTGGGCGGCGTCATCGTCGCCGTGCTGGCCTCCGTCCAGACCTGGTCGGCCATTGGCCTTCCCGCCTGGGCGTTGTCGCTCTCCGGACTGATGTCCCTCGCGTATGGCGTCATCATCGGTGCGTCGTTCACCGTGGCAGTGCTTGGCACGCAGGGTGAAGAACGCGATCGCGTCTGGGCGCTGGTGATGGTGTCCTTCTTCGTGGTGTTCTTCTGGCTGGTGTTCGAGCAGGCCGGCAGCTCGCTGACGCTGTTCGCAGACCGGGATGTTGATCTCACGCGTGGCGCATCCTTCTTTGGCCTCGACCGGATTCCGGCCAGCTGGTTCGCGAGTGTCCAGCCCCTCTGCATCATTCTGCTCGGCCCATTCGCCGGCTGGTTCTGGATGTATCTCCACAAGCGTCGCATGGAACCGCCGACGAGCATGAAGATGGTGTTCGGTCTCTTTCTGGCCGGGTTCGGATTCTTTCTGCTGATCTTCGCCGGCCGAGCGGTCGATGCCGGCGACAAGGTCTCGCCACTCTGGCTGGTTGCGGCGTATCTCTTTCACAGCTTTGGTGAGATCGCGCTCTATCCGGTGGGGTTGAGCTATGTCACGAAGGTGGCGCCGATGCAGTTCGTCTCGCTGCTGATGGGTACCTGGTTCCTCGCGATCTCGGCCGCGAATTTCCTCGGCGGATTCATGGCCGGCCTGATCGAGACGATTCCGAGCCGCGCCACCTTCTTCACCATTCCGACAGTCACCGCGTGGGTTGCCGGGTTGGCAATGCTGCTCTCCGTTCCGCTGTTGCGAAAGCTCACCCGCAGCATTCCTGACGCGTGAACGTCGTCTGCAGTCGGATCAGAACGAGAACAGGTTGGTAATCAGCGACCGTTCGCGCGCGCGGCGTGATTCGTCCGGATCCTGCCAGAAGATGCGCGTGAAGTTTCCCGACGTGAGCCGGAACTCCCATCGATTCGAATTCAGGTCGGGGTTCAGCCCATAGGCGACGTCGACCCGATACATCTGGCGCGACCGAGGCGGCACCGACACCAGCAGTCCGGTGCCGATGGAGGAGCGCCAGGGTGTCGTGACGCCGTACGGCACCTTGCCGGCCCACAGCTTTCCCGACTCGGTGAAGACCACGCCCCCGAGGTCGCCAAAACCCCACGGCCGACCGAATGCCTGACGCTGTTCGGCCCGCAGGACCACGCGACTTGCGCCAGCGTCGAGCGACCCGCGATACCCGCGGACACCAAAACGCGTGTTGACCAGCGGCACCTGAAACGGCACGCGAACATCGTTGCCACCGGTGAATTCCACCGACACGATCGACGTCGAGAGTCTCGCGGGCTTCAGGTAGGCAGCCGTTCGACCACTGACCAGGCGCCCATCCCAGCCATCGCGATTGGCCTTTCGGCCCGAAAAAATCCACTCCGATCCAACGAAGCCGCGCGGTGTGCCCCATCCCGCATAGACATCACCGGCGACGAAGTAATCGCTGGTGGCGAGCCCCGTGAGTTTCAGCGGGCGGCCAAACTGCCCGCCGAACTGCACGCCGACGCGAAGATCCTGTACACCCGTCAGCGCGTCGAACCCTTCGACCGGGACGAAGCGCATGGCGCGGCCGCCAATCAGCAGACTCGCACGCGTGGCAGCACTCTGTGGCGGGGCCGGCAGCACCGGCAGGCGCTCATTGAAGGGGAACGCACCACTGTCGGTGACGATGATCGCGCCGCCGATGTTTTCATCGTCATAGCTCATCGCTGCACCGGCCAGCAGCAACGCCCCTGGCCGCCCGATGCGCGCCACGCCTCCCAGCGATCCGAAGGTCCGCGATACCTGTTGGAATGGCAGTGTGCCGGTCGGGCGCACGAAGCGGACGTAGTCGTCGTCCTTGCCGAGGAGCGCGCGGAAGCCGTACCGCTGCAAATCGGTCAGAAACGGATATCGCATCTCGAGATCGGCACGCGTGCCAAGCGCCTGCCGGGCCCACGTCAGATTCGTCTGAATCGGACGGCCGAAGGTGATCGCGGAGCGCATGCGCAGGGTACGGCCGTCCCGCAACGCACCGTTGTCGCGCCACCCCGTCTCGATCAGCAGGCCACGCCCCATCAGGTTCGCACTGCCGATCGTCAGCGAGCGGATCCCTGCTCCATTCAGCTGCAGCCCCGCGATCACCGCCACTTCGTCCACCGTCGTCACGATCAATTGCACGCCATCCTTGTCGGGATACACCAGCACGCGCGCATCCTGAATGAACCACTGGGCGCGAAGCACGCGCTCGGTTTCGCGACGCTTGATCTCGGTACAGATCTCGCCTTCCTTCATCTGCACGAATTCGCGGATGACGCGCGGGCGGCTTTCTACGTGGAACTTGCGTACCAGCCCCGTCACGAGCTTTGACGACGCCGAGCGACCGCCAAACTCAGGGCCGATCGGTTCGATCGAGATCCTTGTGATCCGTTGACCGATGCACCGCGACAGCGCTCCGTCGGCGGCGATGGCCTGCGCGCCGCACCGTACCGCTCCGGCCGTCGCCACGACCAGCGCCACAAGCCGACGCATCAGCTGCGGCCCATCCGACGTTTCAACTCGGCCAGCCGATCCTCCGCCACCTGCGCCCGAGCGGCGTCATCGAGTGCGCGGAAATCCGAGGGGTGGACATCCGACGGATCACTGGCATCCGGCCTATCCGCTGTCGCACCAGGCGTCGGGCCGATTCCCGTGGTGGCGCGCAGTTCCGTTTCCATTTCCGTCACGGTCCGCTCAGCCAGCACCAGTTCCTCGTGCTGCACCGCCACCTTCCGCTCCAACACCGCAATCGAGGAGCGCTGCGACTCAGCGAACCGCTCGGCCACCTGGACGGTTTCCGGGTCATCGATCTGCCGCGCCAGCTCGCCTCGACGGAGAATCGTCTCCAACTCGACCCGCGCGAGTTCCAGCCGCTTCAGCGAGGCCGCATAGGCGGTGCGGACGTCATCGCGCGCCACCCGCGCCAATGCCAACGTGTGCTTCATCTCCGCCAGTTTGCGGCGGGCCGAGGGATCTCCGAACGACGACACCGGGGCACAGGATTCGGGGAATGACGGAACGAGGGTTACTGCCAGAGTAGCCAACCGTCCGCCGTCGCCGCAACCGCTCTGCGTCGCCCCGACGACGCCGCGTCAGGAAGCCAGCCGCCAACGAGTCTCGTCGGCCACCTGCCGCATCAGTCGCTCGGGGGAATGCTGGCCGGGAAACAGCAACCGGTCGCTGACCCGGTTGAGCGCCAGGCGCAACAGCGGAAACTCGCCGGCCGCCCGAGCGAACACCGGGCGCAGCCCGGTGCTGTCGGCCATGCGATGTTCGGCCGCCAGCCGAAAGCCCTGCCGGCCCATTTCGTCGTAGTATGACAGGTCGGGGCCCCCACGACGCCACTGTCTCATCGACACGCGATCAGGGAACAGTCCGGAGAGCCAGAGTGCGTGGTTCGCCAGGTGTTGCCGCACGAGGAAGCTGCGCCCGGCGTCGCCATGCTCCGCATCCGTCATCAGCGCCGACAGTGTGTCATAGGTCGCATCATCGTGGACGGCCACACGCCACGCGCGATCGTGATCGGCGAAGTGCACCACGACGCTCGCGACATAGTCAGCCACCGCCCGCTCCGACTCACCAAGTTCGCGCAGCGAGTGTCGCACGACGACATAGACGAACATCGGCAGCGATGCCCGCGCCGCGCGCGAGTCGGCGGTCAGCGCTGCGAGCAGCCGGGTATCGTCCAGCAGGGCGTCGATGCCATCGTGTTCCAGTGCATCCTCGGCCGCATCACGGTCGCGTGCCGAATCGCGCGCGACCAGATGCAGCGCCAACTGCGCGTCGTCGCGGGTGAGCGTGTGTCGCAGATCTGCCTGAATCATCCGGCGCGGCTCCGTGCAAGCGTGATGACTGCTGTCGCGCGTGGTCCTGACGCGGATACACGGGGTCGACGCTCGTGGCCCTCAGGCGGCAACAGCGGCTCGCCTCGGTTCCGGGGCACGGACCGTCATCCGTGACGCACGATCGTGATGTGCGTCAGGCGCCTCCGGAGGTTAGATTCACGTTCGATTCATTCGTTTTCCCGCCCACCCGTCCGACGTGCTCCGCATCTGCATCCCGGTCCACAACGAGGCCACTACCGTCGGCGTCCTGCTCTGGCGCCTGCGAACGGTGTTTCAGGGCTTCTCGCGGGAGTACGACGTGGTCGTCTACGACGACGCGAGCACCGATGGCACGTGGGAGGTCCTCGAGCCGTATCAGTCGGTGATGCCGTTGACCGTCCTCCGCGGCAAGGTGCACCGTGGCTATGCGGCCAGCATCGATGCACTGGTCCGGCATGTGGCCGCCGACGACGAGTACGCCCGGCGCGACGCCATGGTCCTGCTGCAGGGCGACTTCACCGAGTCGCCGGAGCACCTTCCGGAGCTGGTCAAGCGATTCGAGGGCGGCGCCGACCTCGTGGCGGTACATCGCACGACCTCCGATTCCACGCCGGCCGATGAGCGACGGCTCCGCCGTTGGGGCAGATGGGCGGTCAAGCCGTTCCTACGACTTCCGCCGGTCGCCGACCCGTTCACCGGATTCCGGCTCGTCCGGATCTCCGTCCTTCGCGAACTGCTCAAGGCGCTCGGAAGCCGAGCAGTCTGCGCCGGCGACGGCTGGGCGGCCAACATTGATTTTGCGCTCAACGTCGCGCCGTTTGCGCGCCGGATTGAAAATGTCGAGTTTGCTCCGCGGTACGATGTCCGCCAGCGGCCGTCGCGACGCCGTGGATGGGCTGATGTCGTGGCGTTGTTTCACTGGGCACGTGCGGCACGCGGCACGAGCCGGCCCTCCCCTGGCGGCAAGGCCGCGCCTGAGGTATCGGGACGTAGCGACCGGAGTGCGGACGTGTCGGTGATGCCCGTTTCGACTGCGCGCACCAACAAGCCAGCTGAGAGACCGGATCGAGACCGAAACGATGGAGCGGGGCGACAGGAGCGTGATCGGAGTGGGCGCGGTCCGCGCGGAAGCGAGCCGGGTGAGGGGCGTGCTGCTCAGGCCCCACGTGAGCCGCGCCCGTCGCGAGAAGAACGACCTGCTCGCGAAGAGCGTTCGCCGCGGCCAGAGCGGGCCGCTCGCGGTGATCGTCCGACGAACACCGCGTCGACCGGTGCCGAGGAGATGCTGGCGCAACCGGCAGGTCCTGCGCGCGAGGCAGGTCCCTCTCGCGAACCACGTCCTGCGCGCCCACCACGCCCCGATCGGCCGGCCCGTCCACCGCGGGAGAATCTGGTCGAAATCGCCGGCGCCACGGACGCCGCCAGCGACCCGGACATGACAGATGAGTCTCTCGACGGCGTAGAACTGACCGCGGTCGACGGCACGGCGATCGGATCTCCGGCCGGCGAGAAGCGCGCGCGGAAGCGTCGTCGCCGTTCGCGCCGCGATCGCGGTGAGCGTGGGACCCAGACGGCCGGCGAGGCGGATGCCTCCGATGGCGGCGACGCCCTCGACACGCCAGCCGGAACGTCGGGCGGCGCAGAGCGTCACGGCGGGCGTGACGACGGCTCTGGCGACGATGACTCCGCCGACGAGGGAGAGCCCGGAAGTGACTCGTCCCTGGAAGCGGGCGGGGATGCCACGCGACGCAAGCGTCGGCCGCGCCGCCGCCGACGTGGCCGTCGCCCGGATGGCGCGGACTCCAATACCGGCGACGGCTCGCCGCCTGCCGCCGAACCGCCGGCAGCGTAGCGCCGGCGTCACCCCTCCAGTGGAAATGTCAGTGCTGCTCGCCCGTGGTGCCGCAATGATGGGGCTGGTGATTACGGCATCGGCGTCGAGTCATCGCGCTGCTCCTCGGCAACGCGTCGACCAGGCTACCAGTGCCACTGCGGAAGCTCTACGCATTCCGGCGGTTGGCGAGCGATTGCTCTATGACGTCAAGTTCAGCGCCGTCAAGGTCGGCAGTGGTTTCATGGAGGCCGTCGGGTACGAGCCCGTCCGGGGCATCAACACGTTGCACGTGCGGTTCGTGGTTCGGGGAGGCACCTTTTTCTACAAGGTGAACGACGTGCTGGAGAGCTGGATCGACACGGCCGCGTTCACCTCCTTGCGTCACAAGCAGGATCTGTCGGAAGGGTCGCGTGATCGCGAGCGGAACTTCGAGTTCTTTCCCGAGCGGCGCGTGTTTTCGCAGGATGGCAGGCCCGAAGAGGCCGGCGTGTCGAATCCGCTGGACGACGGCAGCTTTCTGTACTTTGTGCGACGGGTTCCGCTCGCAGTCGGGCAGACCTACGAATTCAATCGGTACTTCAGGCCCGACCGGAATCCGGTCCGGATCATCGTGCTGCGCAAGGAGCGAATTCGGGTGCCGTCGGGCCAGTACAACACGATCGTGATCCAGCCCATCATCAAGGCCAAGGGGCTGTTCAGCGAGGGTGGAAAGGCGCAGGTCTGGCTCACCGATGATTCGGCGCGCGTGATGGTGCAGATGAAATCGTCGCTGCCGATTGGATCGCTGAATCTGTATCTGCGCGAATACCGTCCGGCGGCGGGCGCAGCGCTGATTCGCGGTAACTGATTCGCACCGCGCCGGACGGCCAGTGGCTTGGAAATGAAGTTTGGGTAGCACAAAGCCGGCTGGGGCACCAGGATGGCAAGGCGGACACCGCAGCAATACCAGCGGTATTGCGAGGATTTCCAACGCCGCCAGGCGGGATGGCCCGACCGGCGACTGCACTACGAACTTCGTTTCCAGGCCACTAGCCATGCATCTCGCGATCGAGGCCATCGCACTCTCGGGCAACCTGCGTGGCATGGGGCGCTATGCGCGGAGTCTGTTGGCGGCGATGCCAGCGCACTGTAGCGAACTGCGGTACACGATTGCCGCGCGAAACAGCGCCGACATCGCTCCGCTGACGACTCAGCTTTCGGCGCTGCCGAATGTGATGGAACGCGCCACGATCATCAGCGCCAGCGCCATGTCCGACGTCGCCTGCGATGTGGCGTGGTATCCATGCAATTTTGTCACGTACCGACCGAAACGCGGGGCGATCGTCCCGACGGTGCACGACCTGTTCCCCATGCTGCAGCTCGATGGCCGCTGGTGGAAGTTCTACAAGCGCGCGCGGGCTCGCCGACGATACGGGGCGACGCTTCGCCTCGCCGACCATGTGATCACCGGTGCAACCCGGGCCGGTGAAGAACTGACCCGGACCTTTGGCGTCGCAGCAGAACGCATCAGCGTCGTGCCGCATGCGGCCGATGACTTCCGCACGGCAGATCCGACACTGGTCGATCCGATCCTTGGACGGCTGCACGTCGATGGCCCCTTCCTGCTGGCCGTCGGCTCGCAGGAGCCTCGCAAGAACCTCGCGGTGCTGTATGCGGCGATGGAACTGCTCACGGCACGCGGTCGCGCGATTCCATTGGTGCTTTGCGGACCGCGCGGCGTGCATGGCTACCGCCCCGGTGATGCGGTACCGGCGTGGCTGCGCCACGCTGGCTTCGTCACCGATGCTGAACTGGCTGCGCTTTATGCGCGCGCCACAGCGCTGGTGTTCCCGTCACGGTACGAAGGGTTCGGCTTGCCCGTGCTCGAAGCGATGCGCGTGGGCGGCGCCGTGATCTGCGCGAATGTGAGCACGATGCCTGAGGTGGGTGGTGACGCGGTGCTGTACTTCCCTCCCGACGAGCCAGAGGTGCTGGCCGCCCGGATCCTTCGTGTCTTCGATGAGCGAGGACTCCGCGCACGACTCGTGTACGCGGGGCTCCGGCGTGCGCAGTCGTACTCGTGGTCCCGCTCTGCTGGCGGGACGCTCGAGGCCTTTCATCGTGGGATGGCTGCGGCACGGGACGCGCGCGCGGCCCTGAATCAGTAAGTCGAGTTGTGCGACGCCTGACGACGCACAAAATTGTCGCGAACGTTCGCGATGTGAACCCTCGTGTCGGATCGACGATTGCGCCCAGAAGTCACAGCGCCTGCCAGGATCCGCTGATGCAAGCCCCGGACATTCCATCGAACGACGCAGCGCGGCTGCAGGCGCAGTATCCGGCGGTCGCGGCGCAGTTCGTAATCGTCACTGGCGGGGCCACCACCAGCAGCGCCACACTCTCTCTGGCGCAATTGCCTAACGATGTCGTGGAGAAGTCGTTCAGTCTCGCAGGCCTGCTCAGCCTCGAGCGTCGCGACGTGCTGCGTCGATCAGCGACTTGAATGTCGATGGTGAAAACACGAAGGGCGGACCGACGGCGGTCCGCCCTTCGCTCCAGCCGGCCCTGCACTCAGTACGTGCGCGGCGAGTTGACCTTGTCGCGCAGACGCCGTGCGGTCCCCGGCGCGACAACCAGCATCACGCCGTACACGACGGCACCGATGAGAAGAATCTTGACCGCCAGGCCGATCAGCGGAAAGAAGAGCACGCCGATCAACTTCAATGCGAACAGGCCGAGCAACGCGAGCACACCAATTGTGAAGATCGTCTTCAGCATTTCATCCCCCTCCGGGAAGTCCTGCGAAATCTACGTCGTGTGGTACCCATGAGTTTCAGGCCGGCGATAATTTGCGCCATGCCCTCTCTGCCCAAGACACCGTGACACACTCCAGCGCTGATATCGCCATCATCGGTGGCGGCGTTGCCGGCCTCTCGGCCGCCCTCGCGCTCGCCGACACCGGTCTCGACGTGGTACTCCTCGCCGACGTCCGTGCCGGGGAAGCCTCGCCCGCCGCTGGCGGAATTCTCGACGCCGGACATGGGTTCCCCGACCCGGACACACGCCGCCTGATGCGGGCGGCCCGAGAACTCTGGCCGGCCTGGCTCAACATGCTGGCCGAGCGGACTGGAGTGCAGGTCCCGTTCAATCGGGAGGGCGTACTCGAGCTGGCGGTCGCGATCCACGATGCGGACCTCCTTCGGGCACAGGCCGACGACGACGCGGAGTGGCTCGACGCCCGCGAGCTGATCGAGCGCGAACCGCAGCTCACGCACGCGCTCGGCGCCCTGAGGTTCCTCAGGGATGGGGCGGTCAATCCGCTCATTTTGCTGAAAGCGCTCAAGCAGGCCGTCGGGCGGCACGTGCATGTCCGCCCACTCCAGCAGACGGTCTCGGCCATTGCGCTGGGGCGACCGGACGGGGCTGTCTCGCTCACGATCGGCGACGGTTCCACGATCTCCGCCATGCGCGTCGTCGTCGCCGCCGGAGCCTGGTCCAGCGCCATCGTCGGCCTGCCGATGCACCTGCCGGTCGCGCCAGTGAGAGGACAGCTGATGTCGGTCGCGAGCAAGGCCCTGCGCCATGTGGTGATGCTCGGCCAGGGCTACGCGATCCCGCGCGGCGACGGTCGGACAATCATCGGCGGCACGGAAGAGCACACCGGATTCGATGCGCAGCACACACCGGACGGGGCGCAACGCGTCCGTGAGCTCGCAACCGCAATTCTCCCCTCGCTCGGGACGGCCAGCATGTTGAGTACCTGGGCCGGCCTTCGCCCCATGACCCGCGACGGCCTGCCGATCATTGGACCAGACCCCGAGCAGCCTTCCGTGCTGTATGCCTGCGGCCACGGGAAGAACGGAATACTGCTCGCGCCTCTCACCGGCGCATTGATTGCCGCCGCGGTGACCGGTACGGCCCCGCCAACCGACCCAAGGCCGTTCAGCCCGTTACGCTTTTCCTGAGACCCGATCACGATTTCGACAGATTTTCCCCTGCAACCTTTCAAACGTTCACTGCGGGTTACTGAGCCTTCCGCTCCCTTTCGCGGACGCCTAGCTTCCGCAGCAGACCGGATCGCCCCTCGGCGCGACGGCGGTAGAGCGGCGTATCGTCGTCGCTCCCGTCCCGCTCGAGAGCCGATCCCTGGACGTGGTGTCATGGAAGACCATCTGTACCAGATTCTCGGCCGACACCGTGCCGAGCCGTTGCCGGAGCGCAAGCCGAGTTGGCTGAAGGTGAAGGCGCCTGGCGGAGAGAATTATCTGCGCATCAAGGGAATGATGCGGGAACTCGGCCTTCATACCGTGTGCGAAGAAGCGCACTGTCCGAACATCGGCGAGTGTTGGGATCATGGCACGGCCACGTTCATGATTCTGGGGGACGTGTGCACCCGGAACTGCGCGTATTGCGCCGTGTCGCATGGTCGGCCGCCAAGCCTTGACCTCGCCGAGCCGGAGAAAGTCGCCAGCGCCGTCGCGGCCATGAGCCTGCGGCACGCTGTGATCACGTCAGTGGATCGCGACGACCTGCCGGATTTTGGCTCGCATCACTTCCACGAGGTCATCCGGCTGATCCACGAGAAGGTGCCGGGTTGCTCGGTGGAAGTGCTGGTCCCTGACTTCCAGGGGAAGCAGGACGCCATCGAGCACGTGCTCGATGCCCGCCCCGAGATCTACAATCACAATACCGAGACGGTCCCCCGCCTGTACAAGAAGGCGCGCCCGGGCGGGCGTTACGAGCGGGTGATGAACATCTTCCGCATCGCCAAGGCGTATGCCCCGGACATCCTGACCAAGACGGGCATCATCCTTGGCATGAGCGAGACGATCGAGGAAGTGATCGAGGTGATGAAGGACCTGCGCTCGGTGGACGTCGACATCCTGACACTCGGGCAGTATCTGAAGCCATCGGAGAGTCACATCGCTCTCGACCGATACTATACGCCGGACGAGTTCCGTCATCTGTATGAAGTGGGCATGTCCCTCGGGTTTCGGCATGTCGAGAGTGGTCCGCTGGTCCGGTCGTCGTATCACGCCTGGGAGCAGGTACAGGCCGCCGGCGTCAGCAGTTAGTCGCTTTGCAACTGCAGGTCCGATCGCTGCCGCGGAGTAGTCGCGGTGTCAGATCGCTGGTTGTGCCTTGCGTCGCTCACAGTAGGGAGCGTCCAGACATCACGCCCCGCTTCCGTGGCGCGTGACACCGTCGTTCAACCCACTGTCGCATTTCTCCATGGCCAAGCGCACATCACCGGCGAAGAGTCCGCCGAAGCCCGCTGCGTCCGCCCCGGCACCTGCTGCCGAGCGCACGCTGCATCTGTCCCTGCTCCGTTCGATGCTGTTGCAGCGGCGCTTCGAGGAGCGTGTTGCCGAGGCCTATGCAATAGGCCGCATCGGTGGCTTCTGCCACTTGTACATCGGGCAGGAGGCGGTGAGCACCGGGACGCTCAGTCACCTCCGTCCCGACGACTACATGATCACGACCTACCGTGACCACGGACAGGCACTCGCGCGCGGGCTGACGCCGCGTTCGGTGATGGCCGAGCTGTTCGGGCGGGTGGATGGCTGCGCCGGCGGGAAGGGCGGCTCGATGCACATGTTCGACAAGGCGACCGGCTTTCTCGGCGGGCACGGCATCGTCGGCGGCCATCTGCCGATCGCCACCGGTGTCGGTTTTGCGATCAAGTATCGTGGCGGCGATCAGGTGATCTGCTGCTTCTTCGGCGAAGCGGCGGTCAACAACGGTGCCTTCCATGAGTCGCTGAACATGGCGGCGCTCTGGAAGCTCCCGGTGATCTTCATCATCGAGAACAACCGCTATGGCATGGGAACATCCGTCGAGCGCGCGTCGGCCATCAACGACATCTATCAGCGCGCCGGCAGCTACGACATGCATCGCGGTGTGGTGGACGGCCAGGATGTGCTGGCGGTCCGCGCCGCGATCGATGAAGCCGTGACGCGGGCGCGAACCGACCAGAGCCCGACGCTGCTCGAGATGCGCACCTATCGCTTCATGGGCCATTCCATGTCGGACGCCGTCAGCGGCACGTATCGCAGCAAGGCGGAGTTGGACGAATACCTGAAGCGCGATCCGATTGCATTGTTGCGTGCGCACATGGAAGAGCGCGACACGCTGACTGAACCGGTGATGCAGGCGCTGGACACCGAGATCAAGGCGATCGTTCAGGATGCCTGGGACTTTGCCGAGGCCAGCCCGGAACCGCCACTGGAAGCGCTGATGGAACATGTGTACGTCGACACCACCTCGGACACGATCAGCGCCGCCGGCGGGTGGAGCTGAGCCATGGCCATCATCACATATCGTGACGCGCTGAATCAGGCGCTGCGTGAAGAGATGCAGCGCGATGCTCGCGTCTTCCTGATGGGCGAGGAAGTCGGCGTGTATCAGGGCGCCTACAAGGTCTCGAAAGGATTGCTGCAGGAGTTCGGTGAGATGCGGGTGGTCGACACACCGATCACGGAGCTCGGCTTTGCCGGCGTCGGTGTCGGCGCGGCCATGGTGGGCCTGCGTCCGATCATCGAGTTCATGACGTGGAACTTCGCCCTGCTGGCACTCGATCAGGTGGTGAATGCCGCCGCCAAGATGCTATACATGTCCGGTGGCCAGTTCAACATCCCGATGGTCTTCCGCGGCCCGAACGGTGCGGCGCTGCAGCTCGGCGCGCAGCACAGCCAGGCCTGGGAGAGCTGGCTGGCGCACATTCCCGGCCTGAAGGTGGTGGCGCCGGGCACACCGTACGACGCGAAGGGTCTGCTCAAGGCAGCCATCCGTGACGACAACCCGGTGTGCGTGCTCGAAGGCGAGATGCTCTACAACAACAAGGGCGAAGTGCCGGACGGCGAGTACATCGTGCCACTCGGCGTTGCGGATCTGAAGCGCAAGGGCGAACACGCAACGATCGTCACGTGGGGCAAGCAGGTGCTGGTGGCGATGGCGGCCGCCGATCAGCTGGCCAAGGATGGCATCACGATCGACGTCGTCGACCTGCGCAGCATCCGCCCGCTCGACGAGCGCGCGATCATCGACAGCGTGAAGAAGACCAATCGCTGCATCGTGCTCGAGGAAGGGTGGTACTTCGCCGGTGTGGGTGCCCAGATCACCGATCTGGTGCAGCGCGAATGCTTCGACGATCTCGACTCTCCGGTGCTGCGCGTGACACAAGCCGACGCGCCGATGCCATATGCCAAGGGGCTCGAGAAGGCCGCCAAGGCCGACCTGCCGAAGACCATCGCCGCGGTACGCCGCGCGCTCTATCTCGACTGATCCCACACGCCGGAACTCTGACGATGGCTACCAAGGTGATGATGGAAGCGCTCTCTCCAACCATGGAAGAGGGGCGACTCGTGAAGTGGACGAAGAACGAGGGCGATGCCGTGAAAAGCGGTGACGTCCTGGCGGAGGTGGAGACCGACAAGGCCATCATGGAGCTGGTGGCGCGCGGCGATGGTGTGTTGCGCGCGCGACTGATTCCCGAGAATACGACCACGCCAGTCGGCCAGCTGATCGGTGTGATCGCAGCGGCCGGCGAGGACATTGCGGCGTTGGTCGGTGGCGGTGGCGCGGGCGCAACGCCGGCGGCTGCGGCTGCGGCTGCGCCCGCGGCTGCGGCTGCGGCTGCGGCTGCGCCAGCGCCAGTTGCACCGGCGGCACCGCCAGCGACAGTACCCGCCACACCCGCCGTCGCGGCACCACCGGCTGCGGCACCACCGGCGGCGGCACCGCCGGCGGCGGCGACGTCGGCAGTGACACCAGGCGCACCCCGGACGCCGATGCCGCGGGTGGGTGACCACGCCTCGGAACAGGCGTCACACGCCAGCGATTCCCTCGGACGGACATTGGCGTCGCCGCTGGCGCGCCGCATGGCGAGCGAGCGTGGCCTCGACATCGCTCAGCTGCGCGGCTCGGGACCGGGCGGGCGCATCATCAAGCGCGACGTGGAAGATGCGATGACCGGCGGAGCGGCGATGCTCGCTGGTGCACGTCCGGCGGCGCCGGACGTCTCGGCGGCTGACTTCACCGACGCACCGCTGACGCAGATTCGCAAGACGATTGCGCGTCGACTGGCGGAGTCGATCGGACCGGTGCCGACGTTCTACCTGACTGCGGAATTCGATCTCGCGCGTGTCACCGACATGCGGGCGGCGATGGCGGCGATTGGTCCGGAGTACAAGGTCAGCGTCAACGACATCATCCTGAAGGCGGTCGCGGTGGCGCTGACCCGCCACAGGGAAGTGAATGCACACTGGATGGGTGACAGGATCCGCCAGCACCACCGCGTGCACGTCGGTATGGCCGTCGCCATTCCCGAGGGGTTGATCACGCCCGTGATCTTCGACGCCGATGCCAAGGGCTTGTCGCAGATCAGCCAGGAAGCGCGGGAACTTGCCAGGCGCGCCCGCGAGCGGAAGCTGCAACCGCACGAGTACACCGGCGCCACGATGTCCGTCAGTAATCTCGGTATGCTCGGTATCGATGAGTTCACGGCCATCATCAATCCGCCCGAGGCGGCAATCCTGGCCGTGGGCGCGGTCGACGACAAGCCGGTGGTGATCGGCGGGGCGATCGAGATCAGGAAGCGCATGCGTGTCACCATGAGTTGTGATCATCGCGTCATTGACGGAGCATTGGGTGCACAGTTCTTGCAGACACTGCGCCGATTGATCGAAAATCCGTTGATGCTGGTGTACTGATTCCGGTCGGCAGCCGGAGTGCCATGGCGCCCGAGACGTCGCCGACATCGGAGGTCCGTGACGAGCCATCGGCTCCAGCGGACGCAGGTGCGCCCGTCGTCCATGCGGCGCCTGGCGCCGTCCATGGTCCCTTTTCGCTGGCGTCACTGCTCGAGCTGAACGACGAGGAACTGGCGCAGCCATTGTCGCGGGCTGCGCCGGCGGAACACCGCTGGGAACAGCTCACCCTCGGCGTGGCGCCCGAGACCGGCGCCCCGCTGGCGACGACGTTTCGCAGCGGCGCGGCATCGCAGCCGCCCGACGACGAAACGGAGCTCATTCCGGGCCTCGGTGTGCCGGGTGCCGTGGAAATTCCGGTGTACTTCGCCGGTCGTGCGCTGCGGGAGCTGATGCAGGGCGCAGCAGCCACCGACAGGCACGCGGCGACCGCGGCGCGCGCGCCGGCGATTGCGGTCGATGGCGTTGGTCGGCCGCGCACGCGAATGGAGGCACCGACGGCGAACTTCTCGAAGTCGGGCAGCGAGTCGGTACTCTGGCCCAGGCACAGGAAACCGGTCACCGCCACGGCGCTGCCGCAGGAGTGCGCGAAATGTGGTGCGCCCTTCGAAGGTGATCGCTGCGCCAATTGTGATCACGATGTCGCCGTGTCATCACGGGCACGACGCGCCGGTGTCTGGAATGAGGTTGTCGCCGCTTTCGTTGAAAGCGACAGCCGATTCATCCGTACCATCGGTGCGCTGGTGCTGGCTCCCGGCGAACTCACGCGCGTATTTCTCGATGGCCGGCGTCGACGATACTTCGGACCGTCGCACGTCGCCGTTGCATCGCTGGCGTGGTTCGCCATGGTCAGCGCCATTGGCGGCCTGCGCCCGCGCCCGGACCGCGTGCTCACGATCGGGACCGAACGCACCGGCGAGTTCCCTGCTGGACTGGCCGATGCGGCAGTGGTCAACCTGGCTGTCGATGCGCCACCCGATCTCGTCCGGGATGTGGCGACGGCGCTCGACTATCTGCCGCTGCTCTGGCTTCCGCTGATGGCGTTGGGTGTAATTGCGGTGGTTGCGGCAGTTCGCACCTTTACTCGACGGGACGACGCGGTCGAGATGGTGTTCGCCACCCACTTCGCGGCCTGGTTCGTGATCTGGTGGGGACTGGTGGTTCCGGCAGCGCTCCTGATGACAAAATTCGGACTCGAGTACGCGGCCACGCTCGCCGGCGTCACGCACGTCCGGTACCTCGAGAACGGCCGGATTGATGGTCTCTCCGCCGCCTGGAACACCGTTCGCGCATGCACGGTCTCGCCCGGATTCCATACCACCCTGATGGCCGCTGGACTCCTGCCGTGGGCGATCCTGGCGTATCGACGAGCCTGTGATACGACCTGGACGCGCGCCGTGCTCGCCGGGGGACTGGTGACGGCGATGCCGCTGCTCCTGCTGCTTCCGTTCGCCTGAGACTGCCGCAGTGGGCGGCCGTCGGTCCGCACTGGAGTCGCCCTGGCAAAATGCGCATCTTTCACCGCTGGCCAATCCGTCACGGGTCGGTCATCAGCGGCGCGGCACCAGCCGGCGCCCGATCCCCTACGTGAGATCGTCATGGCATCGTTCGACGTCATCATCCTCGGCGGCGGTCCCGCCGGGTACGTTTGCGCCATCCGCAGCGCGCAGCTTGGTCTTCAGGTCGCCGTCATCGAGCGCGAGGCGCTGGGTGGAACGTGCGTGCTCTGGGGCTGCATTCCGGCCAAATCGCTGCTCGAGAGTGCGTCACTCGCGAACAAGATGAAGCACGTGGCCGAGCACGGGATCACGACCGGCCCGATCACCTTCGACTACGGCCCCGCGATGACGCGGTCGCGCGGCGTGAGCATGCAGAACTCGAAGGGAGTGGAGTTTCTGCTGAAGAAGAACAAGGTCACCTACATTCGCGGCACCGGTCGCGTGACCGCTGCCAATACCGTCGAAGTGAAGGACGCCGACGGCAAGGTCGAGGCGCACACGTCGACGAAGGCGCTCGTGATTGCGACCGGCTCGCGGGTCCGTGGCCTGCCGCAGGTCGGCCTCGAGCTGAATCGCACGACGGTGCTCTCCTCCGACGAAGTCCTCGTCCTCGATGCGGCACCGAAGACGATGGCGGTGGTTGGCGCCGGTGCCGTTGGCTGCGAGTTTGCCGATGTGTTCAACGCCTTCGGAACGCAGGTCACCCTGATCGAGGTCGCGTCCCGCATTCTGCCGATCGAGGATGCCGATGCGTCGGCGGAGCTGGCACGTGCGTTCAAGAAGCGTGGGATCGAGTCGGTCACGGGCGCGAAAATCACGGCGGCAAAGGTCGAGGCCAACGGCGTGACGCTGTCATTCGAGGC
>CAYMQV010000030.1:0-1346 GCA_964392395.1 uncultured Gemmatimonadaceae bacterium | reverse complement strand
CAGGAAATCCGATCGTGGCTTCATCGCCATCAACGACAAGTTCGAGACGAATGTGAAGGGCGTCTATGCGATCGGCGACGTCGCCGGCAACCAGATGCTCGCACACAAGGGTTCACGCGAAGGCCATGTGCTCGCCGACATGCTCGGTGGTCAGCCGACACACCCCGTCAACTACGGCAACATTCCGAGTTGCACCTATTGTCACCCGGAGGTGGCGTCCGTCGGCATGACCGAAGAGCAGGTCAAGGCCAAGGGCGTCGCCTACAAGGTCGGCAAGTTCCCGTTTTCGGCCAATGGTCGCGCGCGCACGTCGGGCGAGACGGATGGTTTCGTGAAGATCATCCGCGACGAGAAGTACGGCGAGATTCTCGGCGCGCACATCGTCGGCGCGCATGCCACGGAGCTGATCCACGAAATCGTCGTCGCCCGTGAGAACGAGTTCACGGTGGAGGAGATCGACCTCGCGCTGCACGCCCACCCGACCCTGTCGGAAGCGATTGCCGAAGCGGTGCTCGACTCGATGGGGAAGATGGTGCACGCCTGATGGTGCGGACGTGAGCATGCGCCGTCTGCTGGTGGTCGACCTCGGGCACCTCGCCTTTGGTGAGGCGCTCGAGCTCCAGCGGGCGGTGTCAGCTGCGCGGATCAGTGGTGCCGTGCCCGATGACGTGCTGCTGCTGGTGGAGCATCCTCCAGTCGTCACGCTTGGTCGCTCCACGAAGGGTGCCAATCTCCTGATCTCCGAGTCACTGCTCGCGGCGCGTGGCGTGGAGCGCTTCGAGATCGAGCGCGGTGGCGACGCGACCTTTCATGGCCCGGGGCAGCTGGTCGGCTATCCGATCGTCGATCTGAAGCAGCACACCCAGGACCTCCACTGGTACCTCCGACAGGTGGAAGAGGCGCTGATCGTCGCACTTGCCACCACCGGGCTGCGCGCCGGTCGCGTTGCGAAGTACACCGGCGTCTGGATCGACGACCGGAAGATTGCGTCGATCGGAGTGCACGCGCGTGACTGGGTCACGCGCCACGGTTTTGCGCTGAACGTCGACACCGATCTTTCCTATTTCGATCTCTTTACACCCTGTGGCATCGCCGACGTGGTGATGACCAGCACCAGACGGGAACTCGGCCGCAGCGCGCCAGCATTCGAGCAGATGACGCAGGCGACCGTCGAGGCGTTCGCGCGGACGTTCACCCTTGAAGCGGTTCCGTTGCGTCGCGGTGAGCTCGTGTCGCTGCTGCCAACGCTCGCGGTGGTGAACTGAGCCGATTGTCTGGCTGAACCGGCGCGGCTGGGTGACGGGGTGGCGTTGTCGGGAACAGCCACAAACTGCTTTGATGGGAGA
>CAYMQV010000029.1:0-30731 GCA_964392395.1 uncultured Gemmatimonadaceae bacterium | reverse complement strand
CCGGCGATCGGCCGTATGACGTGGCCGGCTGGACGCTGCCGTACCAGATGGGCGTGACGGTGCGCATGGAGAGCGGGGCGACGCAGACCATCGCGGCCACCGGCACGGCGTCAGCCTGTGCACCCACGGGTGGTAACGTGACGATGGATCTCCGCGATTCACGGGCCTTCCCCGCGACGTTCGCGGCCTTGAAGCGTGGCGTCCGCGTCGACATGCAACGCGCGCGCACCGCAGCGACGGTGACCATTCCCGGTTCGTTCGCGCGCGGCTACGCGCCAGAGGGTGGCTGGTGCGGCGCTGCACTGAGTGCCCCCGCTGCCGGGGAGCGTACGCGGATGTCGAAGGCGGCGCGCGTGGCGCTGTACAAGCCGTGGACGGCCAGTATGGATGAAGGCTGGACTCGCTGGTTGTTCGACACGCAGGGCGTGCCATACGTCAACGCAACCGACAGTCTGCTGAAGGCCGGTAATCTCCGCGCGGCATTCGATGTATTGATCATACCGGACCTGTCGCTTCGCGAAGCGAAGGACGGTCTGGCGGAGCGCGTGGCACCGACGCAGTACGCCGGTGGGCTGGGTGCAGAAGGCGTGAAGGCGATTGGAGAATTCGTCGCCGCTGGCGGCGTGCTGATGACGTTCGACAAGGGCAGCGAGCTGGCACTGGAAGCGGTACCGGGCCTGCCGGTGCGCCGCATTGCGCCAGGCCAGCGCAGCCGCGCGGGCGATCAGGCACCAACCGCATCATTGGGCGCGAACGTGGTCGCGCCGGGCTCCATCCTCCGGACGATCGCTGCGCCGGGCCATCGCCTGACCATGGGCATGCCCGACACGGTGCCCGTCTATTTCACCAACTCCACCGCCTTTGACGTGGCGGCGGACGCCCGCGTCGAAGTCCCGCTGCGTTACCCCACCGATGCCGCGTCGATACTGATGAGCGGATACCTCACCGGCGGCGACGCGCTCGCCGGCAAGGCGGCGGCAGTGGACATCACCGTGGGTGCCGGTCGCGTGGTGATGTTCGGCTTCCGTCCACAGTACCGCGGACAGAGCTGGGGGACGTTCAAGCTGGTGTACAACGCGATCCTCACCTCCGGCGAGCGATCGAAGGCTCGGGCGCTGGTGCCCTGAGCCGTTTCTCTGCGTGCCATCTGCGGCTTCACTGCATGACGCAGATCCGCAGATGTCCGCAGAAGGTGCAGAGTCGTGATGGGGAACAGCAACTTCAACACGTCTGTTTCACCATTGCCAGTGTTGCAAGCCCGTACGAGCATTTCGTACAATCTGCGCTGCTGCGTCACGCCATTTCGCAGCTGCGAGTGCGCGTGACCTGCTCAGCGCCGCAGACGCTTCAGCTTATTGATGGCATACGTGTTGGCCGGATCCATCCTGAGCGACGTCTGCAGGTGACGTGCAGCACGTTCGGTGTCGCCGACGGCAAGCGCGGCGTCGGCCAGCCCATCGTAGCTGTAGGCCGAGGTCGGATGCAACCCGAGGTTATGCTCGAAGATGGCAACGGCATCGGCGAGTAGGGCCGCCTCGAGCAGGTCGTAGCCGAGGTCGAGCAGCGTCTCGTCTGATGGCAGGGTGGGTGAGCCGCGGCGGAGCTCCATGATCTGCGCAATGGCTGACGCCGCGCCTCGTGCCCGGACCGCGTCGAACAACTGGTCACGCAGCGGCAGCGTCGGCAGGGCGTACGATTCGCCGAAAGTGAGGCGTGCGAGGTCCATTCCCGTTCCGGCGCCCGTCGCACGGTCGCTGTTGCTCAGGACGATCACGGTGAGCCGATCGCGGATGAAGCGCACGATGTACGTGGAGAAGCCGTCGTAGCTGCCGCTGTGATCGACGCGTGGCCGCCCGAGCGATTCACCGGACTGCCAGCCATACCCGTAGCCGTTCAGCACTGGCGTGAACATCTCGTCACGCGTCGCCGTGGAGAGCAACCGGTCGGTATACAGGGCCTGGTCCCAGCGCAGCAGGTCCGCCGTGGTGGAGACAATGCCACCCGCGCCGAGGCCCGTGGACGGACTCTCGTGCGTGGCATTGATGAATGTGGTGCCCAGCGAGTAATAGCCACTCGCGAGGTGCTCGACGAGTGCGCGGCTGTCATGAAAACGGGTCTGCGTCATGCCAAGCGGTTCGGTGATGCTGGTGCGCAGCACGTCGCCATACGGGCGTCCGGTGACCTGTTCGATCACGCGGCCGAGCAGGAAGAAGCCGGAGTTCGAGTAGCGGTACTTGTCTCCCGGCGGGAAATCCAGCGGCAGGTCACGGAACAGCGCCAGCTGCGAGGTGCGTGTGTAGCTGCGATGCGCCAGCTCCTCATCCCAGTTGGGAAGGCTCGAGTAGTTCGGCACGCCGGATGTGTGCGAGAGCAGGTGACGGAGGGTGATCGATCGCCACGCCGCCGGGCAATCGGCCGTGAACGTGCAGAGGCGATCCGACACCTTGAGCTTGCCCTGTTCCTGCAACTGCATGATCAGCGTGGCCGTGAACTGCTTCGCGATCGAGGCGAGGTTGTAGACGGTTGCGCCGGTGTTTGGCGTCTGCAGCTCGTAGTTCGCCATGCCATAGGAACGGCTGACCAGCGGCACACCATCGCGTGCGATGAGTATCGTGCCGCTGAAGTGTGCGTTTCGGACCGATGCCCGCATGTACTCCTCCACCCGCTCGGCAAGTGTCGCGGTGGCGGGAGGCACGCGGCCCGCCACCGCCGACGGTGGTGTCGGCAGCGTGGATTGCGCCCGCACAGGCGCAGGCTGGCAGGGCACGAGCGCGACGAGGCACGCGGTCCGCACGCAGGTGCGGCACAGCAACAACTTACGGCTGGAGAACTGCAAGGCGAGCGACATGCGGCATGTCCGGCAAGAGAGTGTGTCACGGATTTCCGGGGTGTCCCCCCCCGGATCACGCAAGCTGTGCCGTCCCCGCGCGCTGCCATAGAACAGAATTAGCGAGCGGGATCAGAGTCGCTGAAATTCGCCCGGCCTGAGGCGCGTCAGCGCCTGGAAGGTGCGAATGAAGTGGCTCTGGTCGGCAAAGCCGCAGGCAAAGGCGACCTCGCCAAGGGACATGCCGGACTCCCGCACGAGGGCGAGACTCCGGCGCACCATCAGGCGACGGCGGAATTCCCCGAGCGAACACCCGAAGTGCTGCCGGAAGCCCTTCGAGATGGTCACGGGATGCACGTTGCAGGCGCTGGCCAGATCGGAGAGGTGCAAAGGGGCGTTCCATCGATCCTGCAGCAACTGTTCGACGGTGTGCACCCATGGCGGTGGAGCTCGCTCGTGGCGGCGCCGTGAGTACTCCACGAGTTCGAGCACCAGCGCCGAGATGGCCAGCGGGGAGTGCGGGTCGCTGGACCGCAGTTCGTGCTGCATCTGCAGGACGAGGAACGGTGCGTTCGAGTTTTCTTCCACCGCCTTGGCAAACTGCGCCTCCGACAAGCCGTTGCGTGCGAGAAAGCCGGCGCTGAGCTCCACCAGCGCCGATGTCATCACGGGCGTCACTGGCCTCGACGCATGGCGCTCGCCCGAGCCGTAGAAGTGGAGGTCGCCCGCCTGTCGCCGATACGAGCGCCCCGGCCGCGTCTCCACGTCGTGGCCATCGACGATGAGGCAGAGGTGTGCATTCTCGTGATAATGGGGCTCGTGCGCGCGCGAGCCCGTCGCAGTGCGCGTCGTGCAGGCAAAGAGGCCGTCGCGCTCCAGCGCGCGAACGATCTGCCCAGTCGATTCACCGCTCTGGAGTGCAATCACGTCCTGCTGGGCTGAGGTGTCGGCTGGGCGAGACGCGCCACGGTCCCTGACGGAGACACGACGCGGTTGCGTGCAGCAGGGTTTCAGTGCAGGATCACCGGCCGGAACCTGCGGGCGGTTCAGGTCACGCGGCGTTGTCAGTCATGAACGTCGCCGCTCGGTCGGATCGATCGCGGTTTCGAGTACGCGCAGCATGTTGCCGCCCAGAATCTTCTTGACGTCCTCGTCACCGTAACCACGGTCGAGCAGCGCCTGCGCGATCCGTGGCAGCATGGTGACGTCCTCCATGCCAGTGGGGAGCGCCGTGACGCCGTCGAAGTCGGACCCGATACCGACATGATCGACACCCGCCACCCTGGCAATGTGATCGATGTGGTCGATCAGCACCGACAGCGGCGTGTTCGGCAGCGAATCGAGCAGGCGCTGCCGCAAGGCGGCCACTCGGGTGCGGATCTGGTCGTTCGCCGTGCCGCTGTCGCGGAGCGTCCGGTCCTCGTCGCGCAGCCGGCGTTCGATCGCGGCGTAGCGCTGCGCGTAGATCGTGTCGATGAACTGATTGAAGAAATTCACGTTCACCACCCCGCCATTCGCTCCAACCGCGCGCAGCATGTCATCATTGAGATTCCGACGATGCAGCCCGATCGCGCGTGCGCTCGAGTGCGACGCAATGACAGGCTTGCTGCTGGTGCGGATTGCGTCCCAGAAGGTGGAATCAGAGACATGCGAGATATCGACCAGCACGCCGATGCGATTCATCTCACGGACGATCTGCCTGCCATACGGAGTGAGCCCGGCGGTACGCGTGTTGTTCGTGCCAGCGGCCGCGCCAGCCCAGAGATTGCCATTGTTCCAGGTCAACGTCATGTAGCGCACCCCGGCGGCGTGCAGCTGCCGCAAGCGCGCAATCGACCCCTGAATGGCGTGGCCACCCTCGACGCCAACGAATACGGCGATCTTTCCATCGCGCTTGGCACGACGGAGATCGGCGCCGGAGGTGGCAAAGAAGAGCCGGTCCGGATGCCGGCGCACGAACGCCTTCACCTGATTGGTGAGCAGCATGGCGCGTGCGAATGAACTGTCTGGCTTCATGATCGCATACGGCGCGTCGACGAAGGCCGACATGAACTGGCCGGTAATGCCACTCTGCAAAAGGCGCGGGTAATCCGTCGACCCATACCCTGGGCCGAACCCGATCGGATTCCTGACATCGGGGTCGTATCGCTCGGCCGCGACCTTGGTCGGCATGTCGTTGTGCGTGTCGACCACGATTGCTTCCCGGTAGAGTCGCATCGCACGCGGCGAAACATCGGGAAGCGAATCGAGCTGATCGGCCATCGGTCGTGTCGTCGGCGCCGGTTTCCGCTGTGTTCCAGGCGGCTGTGCGTGCAGCGCACCGGCGGTGAGGCCCAGGGTGCAGAAGGTCCGCAGTGCGGTGCAGAGAGTCATGGTCGGTACGGAGTGACGACGAATGGTTTCGGTGTGGACGAAACGAATGGACTACCCGCCAGAAAGAAACGCAGCGGCCAGTCGGCTGCACGCGTGATCCCGATCCTCGGTGAGACCAGAACCGCCGAGTCGTCCACGTCGCGGCCAGGCACGATGCGCACCGGGCCGCGCTGGAGGGATGTTCCGTCGATGGCACCGGTAATGCCATACGCCGCGCAGAGCTTGCCGGGGCCATTGGTGAGGTCGCGCTCGCGACGCGCCGTCGGGCGCCGGCGCTGCAATCGCGGCAGACCACCAAGCGGCTCGACGGCACGGATCAGCACGGCCGACCCGATCCCGTCGGGCAGGGTGACCGCATTCAGGCACCAGTGCATGCCGTAGATGCGGTAGACGTACGCGGTGCCTGGCGGACCATGCAGGTGTTCCGTCCGACGGGTTCGGCGAGCGACGGCGTGACAGGCAGGATCATCCGGTCCGAGATACGCCTCCGTCTCGACGATTCGCGCCTGCAACACGGTACCGTCGTGCTCCATGACCACGAGGTGCATGCCGAGCAGTTCGCGCGCGACGATCGCGGGATCGCGGTCGTAGAAGGCGGCAGGAAGCGCGGAAGGCACTGGCGAAAGATCACCGGTTGCAAGAGGATGGACGGATACAGCACGCCCGCACCACCAGGAGCGGTGATACGGGCGTGATTCAGTCCCAGGCAGAGTCGACGGTCGCGACTACCGGCGCGCGACTTTCCTGGCTGGTGCCTTGACGGCGGCCTTTTTGGTAGCGGGCGCTGCCTTCGCGACCGGCGCCGTCTTCTTCGCGACCGGTATCTTCGCGACCGGTGCCTTCGCGACCGGTGTCTTCGCCGCCTCTACCTTCGCCCCCGTCTTGCTCGCCGGTACCTGCGACCTGGCGGGTGCGGACGACTTCACCGGCACTGCTGTCTTTGCTGCCGCCGGCACCCTGGCCGGTGCGGCTTTCTTCGCGGCCGGACGCCCGCCGTTGGACGTCGCCGGTGAGGCTGCCTTGGTCGGAGCCGGCGACGAGGGGGCCAAATCAGGTGCACGATCAGGCTGTGCAGCTGGGACGGCGATGGGTGCAGCCGGTTTCGGCGCAGCTGTCACCAGCGGCGTTTCATCCACCACACCAACCATCAGCAACCCAGGCGGCGGCGCCGACAGGCGCCCACCGCGTGAACTGCCGCGAGAGCCCATGCCACGCGGCGCCGGTGGTCCGGCGACGGGCTTCGGTGCATGTGCCGCCTCATGCTTCGCCAGTTGCTCGGAGACTTCGGCAACCTGCTGCACCGGCGCGACTTCCCACGAGTCGCCACGCTTCCGCAGGTCGACGACGTCGGCGTCATGTGCATCCTGAAGAATGCGCACGAAGTTGCGCTCGTTGAGGCTTTCGCTGTCGCGACCGAGCAGGGCGGCCGCACTCTCACGGACCGCCAGCAGTGCCACCGGCGTGTCGTTCCTGACCGTTGCGGCGACCGCCTTGCGCACGAGGTCAAAGGCCTCGTTGCGAGTCAGCCGCTCGCCAGCCAGACCAATGGAATCGCGTCCCTGGGCCGCCCGCGGTGTTTCGGCACGCGGTGTTTCGGCACGCGGTGTTTCGGCACGCGGTGTTTCGGCACGAAGCGTTTCGGCACGGGGTGCCTCTGCGCGCGGTGCCTCGACCGTCGGCGCCGGGCGCGGCTGCCCGCGCGGCGTGTGTACGCGTGCGGCGGGTCCGCGCGGCGCCACCGCAACCGGCGCGTCAGCGACCGGTGCGCCGTCCGCGTCCGGATCGACGGAGACCGCGGCGGCGGGCTCGGAGGCGGCGACAGCCGTGGCAACGACATCGGTCAGCACGCGCGGCTCACGCTCACGTCCACCACGCCCACGCCCACGTCCGCGACGGCGTCGGCTGCCACGCTCTTCGCCTTCTTCCTTCTCGGCCGCTTCGTCGAGTGCGCCGGCGACATCGCCGCTGGCAACCATCGGCGTCGCGCCTGACTTGGCACCGGGCGGCGCAATCTCGAACTGTCCATTCTCGAGCCGCGTCAGTGTGAGCAGTCCCTTCTGGGCTGCTTCCTGCACGAACTTGGAGAACTTCGACATGCCGAGATCCTTCTCGTCGAAGCCGTTATCGATGTCCTGCATCACCTGCTTGAGGCGATCGGCGCGCATCACATCGCCGTTGCGCACCATTCGGGCGAGTGACTCGGTGACGAGCTCCCACGGATCACGCTTGACCGTTTCCTCGTCGTTGGTCTTGACGAGTCCTGCCAGCGCGTTGTAGCTGTAGTATTCGTCGCAATTCATCACCAGCAGGTCGCTGGAACTCTCGCGAATCCCGACGCCGATGACGTACTTGCCGTACTCCTTGAGCTTCATCACCATGCTCGAGAAGTCGGAGTCGCCGCTGAGCAGGATGAAGGTGCCGATCTCGGGACGCGTGAACATGAGTTCAACGGCGTCGATCGCGAGGCGGATGTCGGTGGCGTTCTTCTTCGAGCTGCCGTAGGCCGGCGCCATGATCATGTCGATCGAGGACTCGGCGAGGGGCACCACATACTGCGGGTAGCGGCGCCAGTCGGCGTAGGCACGCTGGACGGCGACCTTGCCCTTGATGATGTCCGACGAGAGGAGGTTCTTGAGTTCCGTCTGCAGGTCGGAGCGGATCCCCATCGTGACATTGTCGAAGTCGATGAGGAGCGCGGCGTTCGGGGCCTGGCTGTACTGCGAGTAATTGGAGGAGGAACCAGCATTGGTGCTGGTGGCCTGCGGCCCGCGGTGCACCGGGGCGATGGGCCCTCTGGGTGCGTGCGGGCGCGACGAGCGTCCGTTCATGTAACTGGGGATGTGAAGAAGCGAAAAAGCACGCGCCGCATCGGCATAGGGGCCGGCGGCTGCGCGGTCGCTCTCCCCGGCGCCCCGCCCAAGAACGTGGGGGCAAGGCCGGCCGGAGGCCGCGACAGCGGAAGTGCACCCGATAAACTAATGAGCGCACCGCGCAACGGCACCGCCAACGCCGGGGAGATGCGCAGGTGGATAGAATCACCGAAACCTCCCCCTCCTCCAGCTCGTAGTCGCCCCAGTGTCCCGTCTCGGGTTTCGCACCCGTCTCCTGCTCGTGTTGATGGCTTTTGCCGTATTGCCGGCCGCCCTGCTGACCATGGTCGGGCTGGTCGCGGCGAACCGGACGCTACCGTTCATTTCGGCGGGTGGTGCATGGTCGCGTGTGGCCGAGACCGGTGGCAAGGCGCTGACGGCGGCTCGCCGCGCGGCGCCCGGCGGCGATGCGGCGGCGGCGCTCGACGCGCATGAGGCGGAATTGCAGGCGTCGCTGGATCAGGCGAAGCGGCTGGAGTATCTGGCGCCGCGCGTGATCCGGGTGGTGGCGGTGGTGGCGGTGGTGCTCTTTCTGGTGCTGGCGATTGTCGCGGGGCGGGTCGCCGGCCATCTCAGCCGGCAGCTCAGTCGGCCGCTGGATGAAGTGGTGGAATGGACGGAGCGGATCGCGAAAGCGGAGGCGCTCCCAGACGGTGCACCGAGTCGCGGCGCACCGGAGTTTGATGTGCTTCGATCCAGGATGCGAACCATGGCCGTGCAACTCGATGCGGGACGGACGGCCGCGACCGAGGCCGCACGGCTCGGCGCATTCCGCGAGACGGCGCGCCGGGTGGCGCACGAGCTGAAGAACCCGTTGACGCCGATTCGTTTTGCCGTCTCGCGCCTCCGCCAGGCCGCCGCGCCCGAATTGCAGGAATCGATCGAAGTCCTCGAGACCGAGACGGCACGTCTCGACACGCTTGCCAGGAGTTTCGCGCAGTTCGGCCGATTGCCCGACGGGCCTGTGGCCGACATCGACATTGCCGAGCTGCTGCGGTATGCGACGCGCGCGACACTGCCACCTTCGATGACCGTGACGCTCGAACTTCCGGCGAACCTGCCGTTTGTCTCCGGCCATCACGATCCGCTCGCGCGCGCCGTGAGCAACATCCTGCTCAACGCGGCCGATGCCGCGGGACCAACCGGGACCATCACGGTGGCGGCGACGGCGATCGCCGCGCCGGTTCCCGTGGTGGAGATTCGTATACATGATACGGGGCCCGGCATCACCGCAGAAACGCTCTGCCGGATCTGGGAACCATACGTCACGACCAAACCCGGCGGCACCGGACTCGGGCTGGCGATCGTGCGTCAGACGGTGCTGGCGCATGGCGGCAGCGTGGCCGCGGTGAGTGAGCCGGGCCACGGTACGACCGTCACATTGACACTGCCCGCCATTGGCACCTTACCGATTCCGGAACAGCGCGATGAATGAAGACATTGTCATTCCTGCCATTTTCTTCCTTACCGTCATCGTGCTGGCACTCGGCATTCCACTGGTTCGCGCCTATATCCGGAAGCAGGAGCGCGGTAACGTCCCAACGCGGCTGACGCCGGAACTGGAAGCGCGGCTCGACCGACTCGAATCGATGGTGGAGACCGTCTCGGTGGAGGTCGAACGCATGGCCGAGGGGCAGCGCTTTACGACGCGTCTGCTGGCGGAGGGTGCCGCACACGCGCCGGTGGCGCAGGCTCGAGCCGCCGCACCGGTTCGTGCACAGTCAACCGAGGCGACCCATGGTTAGCATGCTGATTCAAGGAAGTGGGCAGGCACCACCAGCTGCGCGCGCGGCCAGCCAAACTGCCGCAGATGCCGCACAACTCGATGCCCAGCTGGAGCTGGCGGCGAAGAAGGCGGCGCTGCGCGCCATGGAAGCGCCGGCGGGACGGCCGGCGGCCGAAGCACCGAGCGCCACCACCCCCGCCAGCCGGATCGTGATCGAGCGTGACGGCAAAACGGTCATCCTCGACAATCCGACCGCGGAGCAACTGAGCTCGCTCGGATTGGGGGTCTCGTCGGCCCAGCCTCAATTGGAGGGATGGCAGGTGATCGGGCTGACCGGCATCGTGATGGGAAGCATCGTCCTGCTGACCGCGATCACGCTCTGGTACCGCCGCACCATGCGCGCTGCACCAACCTCGGCTTCCGCATCCCCGCAATCCGAGGCGCGGATGGCGCGGATCGAGAACGCGCTCGAGTCGATCGCGGTGGAGGTCGAACGGATCAGTGAAGGGCAGCGGTATACGTCGCGGATGCTGGCCGAAGGTGCGGCGGTGCCGGTCGCGGTGCCGGACCGGAGCGACGTGGTGATGAGCAATCGCGGGGAGGGATAGTCATGAACCGAGTGTCGATGACGCACATGTGGCTGAACCCATCGGAACGGGCCGCCGCTCAGGCTGCGGGGGCACGCGGCGCTGCCGAAGGGGCGCGCGAAGCCGCGCAGCAGGCCCGCGACCAGGCGCAGGATGCACGCGATGCTGCGCAGGCGCAGCGCGACGGGGCAGCGGCCGGCCCAGCGGGCGGCAACACCAACACCGGCGTGATCACCATCCAGAAGAACGGCCAGACCATCACCCTCGACGGCGCGTCGCCGGAAGCGGTGATGTCGGCGCTGGGCATGCCGATACCAGACCGGCAGGGCCCCAGCAACGGACCGTTCGTTGTGGCAGGCATCGGAATCGTCGCGACCGCCATCGTCGTCATTTTCGGATTGCTGCTGCGGTATCGCGGGATGACGCGCGGCGTGTCGAAGAAAACTGAATTGCCCGCCGAACTGACGCAGCGAATGGCTCGCATGGAGACCGCCATCGAATCGGTCGCGATCGAGGTTGAACGCATCAGCGAAGGGCAGCGCTTCACGACGCGGCTGCTGTCCGATCGCGCCCCTTTGGAGGTGCCACGTGGATGACGCATCGCGAGTGCTGATGGTGGCGACACCGGTCGCCGAACGTCCCGAACTGGCCGAGCGCGCGGCGCGTTCGGAGCTACCAGCAGTGGTTCAGCCGCCGGCGCCACCGGCCCCGCCAGCCCTGCCTGAGGCACCCGTCATCATCTCCGGCAGTGATATCCCGGCGCCGGGTCGCATCATCGTCAACGGAAAGGAAATCACCGTGGGTGATGGCAGCGGTGCGATCTTCAGCGGCTCAGGCATGCCATTCCCATCGGATATTCCCAGCAACGTCTACAACCTCGCGAAGGACGGCATCATCGGCTTCACGCTGATGATCATTGCCTTTCCGGTGTTCGGATTTCTCAAGGCACTGGTGAATCGTCGCGCGAACACACAACAGGCGCTTCCCTCTCGCGATCTGACGGATCGTCTGAACCGGATCGAATCGGCCGTCGACGCCATGTCGGTCGAGGTCGAGCGTATCAGTGAGGGACAGCGGTTCGTCACCAAGGTGCTGACCGAACGCAGCACGACACCGGGCTGACGAACTCCACATGCCGAGTGTGCTGATCGTCGACGACGAGCCGAACATCCGCCGGATGGTGGGTGCCCTGCTCGCCGCCGAGGGGTATGAGGTGCGCGACGCGCCGGACGGACACCTTGCGTTCACGCGCGCGGAGGAAGCCGAGCCGGACGTCGTGTTGCTCGACCTGATGATGCCCAACGACAGCGACGGCATGGAGACGCTGGCGAAGTTCCGGACGAGGTTTCCGGAGTTGCCGGTGGTGATGATGAGTGGACGGGCCGGGCTGAGTGATGCCGTCAAGGCCACCCGGCTCGGCGCGTTCACTTTTCTCGAGAAGCCGCTCACGCCGGAAGGCACGCTGCTGGCACTGGGGTCAGCGCTCGAATTGCGCCAGACGAGGCGTGCCGCTCGGACGCTGCGCGAGGATCTGGGGCTGGCGGGTGGTCTGGTGGGCGACAGTCCGGTGATGGCGGAGGTGCGTGAACTGATCGCGCGCGTCGCACCGAGCGACGCGCGGGTACTGATCTCCGGCGAGAGTGGCACCGGGAAGGAACTCGTCGCCGGTGCGCTGCACACCGGAAGTCCGCGTCGCGACAAGGCATATGTGCGGACGAACTGCGCCGCGATTCCGCGTGATCTGGTGGAGAGCGAGATGTTCGGCCACGAGCGCGGAGCATTCACCGGGGCAACCGATCGGCGCATCGGTCGATTCGAGCTGGCGCACGGCGGGACGCTGTTCCTCGATGAAGTCGGCGATTTGCACGGGGAGGCACAGGCCAAGCTGTTGCGTGCCATCGAAGCGCGGGAAATCGAGCGCGTCGGCGGCGCCAAACCAATCAAGGTCGACGTGCGCATCGTGGCGGCAACCAACCGCGATCTGGTCGCGGCAGTGGCGGCTGGCTCCTTTCGCGAGGATCTGTTCTTCCGCCTGAACGTGATCCCGATGACGCTGCCACCTCTGCGCGAACGCGTCGAGGACATCGACCAGCTGGTGCTGCACTTCACGGCGCTGCACCGCACACGCACGGGGCGTGCGGCCCCGACGTTCACCCCGGAAGCGATGGCAGCCCTGCGCGCGCACCGATGGCCGGGCAACGTGCGCGAGCTTGCCAACATCGTGGAGCGACTGGCCATTCTCCATCCGGGCCGACAGCTCCGCGTGGGTGACGTGGACGATGTGCTGCCCGCCGCGAAGGAAAGCGAACGGCGGACACCGACCTCGTCGTCGCGCATCGACCCGTCGCTTCCGTTGAGCGACGCACTCGACGCCTACGAACGGCAGCTGATCGTGCGGGCACTGGATGACTCGATGGGCAACGTGGCGGTGGCGGCGCGCACGCTGCAGACCGACCGGCCGAATCTCTATCGCCGGATGAAGCGGCTGGGCATTGGTGGTGGCATGCACGACGGACGAGGGGACGCGTGATGCGGTGTCGACTGATCGTCGTCGCGATGAGTGCCCTGCTCGCGTCGCGCGCCGACGCGCAGCAACCGGTGTGGTCGGTGTGCTCGGACACGACCGGTGGACGCGCCTGTGGCGTGCGGGCAGGCACCACCCGTCGTGAACGAGAGGAGGCGCAGGCGCTCTACAACGCGCCGGCCACACGCCGCGAGACGGGCCCGTTTTCGCTGGCGCCGGATTCAATCGTTCGAGGGTCACTGGCCGTCATCGGCGGGCCGGTGCGGATCGCCGGCACGATTGACGGATCGCTCCTGGTGATCAACGGTGATGTGGTGTTCGCGCCGACGGCGACGGTCACCGGTGACGTTGCCGTGCTGGGCGGCCGAGTGACCGGAACCGACAGCGCGCGCCTCGGGGCACTGCGGGTGGAGCCGGACGAGGTGCGATTCGGACTCGATGACGGCGTGCTGCATCTCGATGCGCCATTCGACGAGGTGTGGCGCCTCATTGGTCTGGGTGAACCAAAGGCGGGCATCGGACTTCGGTTGGCGCTGACACGGACCTACAATCGCGTCGAGGGGTTGCCGATCGAGTTCGGGCCGCGATTGCGATACCGGACGCCGCTGGGCACCGTGGCGGCCGATCTCTTCGGCATCTTCCGCACGGGATCGCGCATCGAATGGAATGGCAGCAACGTCGGGCACAATGCGCGTGTCGAACTGCGCCTGGGCAAACGCGAGCACTGGAGTATTGGTGGACGACTCTATGACGTGGTGGCGCCGGTCGAGGACTGGCAGCTGAGCGATGTGGAAGTCGGCCTGGCGAGTTTCATCGGCCACAGTGACTATCGCGACTACTTCGACCGGCATGGTGGCAGTGGCGTCCTCGGCTACCGCGACGGACGCGCGTTCCGGGCGGCGGTCGAGATCAGCGACGAACGCTGGCGTCCGCGGCGGACGTTGAATCCGTTCACACTCTGGCGGAACGACGAACCGTGGCGCCAGAATCCGGAGTTCGATCGTGCCAGGTACCGGCGCGTGCGACTGCACACCAGCTATGACACTCGCACCGACCCGATTCGGCCGCGAAGCGGCTGGTGGCTAAAAGGCGAATACGAACTCGGCGACGGCGACCACCAGACGTTCGGGACGGAAAACGCCGCCCCCGTGGCGTCCGGTGGCCGCAGCGTGCGATACGGTCGCGGCATGCTCGATCTGCGGCGGTACAGCCGACTTTCACCGTCCTCGCAGCTCAATGCGCGACTGATCGCCGGCGGCTGGCTGCACGGTGATCCGCTCCCATTGCAACGTCGTGTGTCGCTCAGCGGTCCGGGCGCCAACAGCGGCTTCGGGTTCCGCGACCGGGTGACGAGTCCCGACCGGCTGCAGTGCTCCGGCAGCGTCGTGCTGAGCGGCACGCCAGCGCTCTGCGATCGGATGGTCCTGCTGAGCGCTGACTACCGCCACGACATTCGCTGGCTGGTGGACCTCTTCGGCGGGTCGCGCCTGGTCCGCCCTGATCGCAGTGGCTACGCCGGGTGGGTGCTCTTCAGTGACGTGGGCCGCGGCTGGCTGGTGTCACCGCGTGCACCGCAGCCGGCGGTGCCGTTTGATGCGCCCAAGGGCATCGACGCACTGCAGACCAGCGTTGGATTTGGTCTCGAGCTCGGCCAGGGCGGTGTGTACATGGCGAAGGCGCTCGGCGCACCGCCATCCCGTGGTGTGGAAGTCTTCGTTCGCCTGGTGCGACGCTACTAGTGCCCGCGTTGCTCTCGCGCCGCCGCGCGCTGCGACGATTGTGGATGACCGCGCTGGTGGGCGGCACGATGCTGCCCGCAGTTGAGGTGGCCGCGCAGGCTGACGCACGTCTTGATGTCCAACTGCCGGCGCGGGCGGTCGGCGGCGGCGAAGGCCCGATCTTCTCGCCGCGCTCCGTCCTGGCCTCGCGCGATCTGCGCGAACTGTTGAAGGGCGGGTTCCCCGCGCGGCTGCACTTCCGGTGTGAGCTATGGCGAAACGAAACGCTGAACAACACCCGCGATGGTGCGGTGGAGTGGGACATGCTGATCCGCTTCGACCAGCTGAATCAGAAGTACGAGGTGTATCGCATCGTCGGCGAGAATGCGCGCCGGCTGGGACGATTCGCTACTGCGGAGGAAGCGGAAGCCACGGTTGAAAAACCCTTTCGCATCATGGCCCCGCCAATGCGTCGCGGCCGGAGCTACTACTACGATTCGAGCCTTGATGTCGAAGTCCTCAGCCTGAGCGACCTGGACGAAGTCGAACGATGGCTGCGTGGCGAGGTGCGGCCAGCGCTGCGCGGTGATCGCAATCCGGGCACCGCCGTGACGCGGACGGTGCGCACGTTCTTCGTGAAGCTGCTCGGCGGCGAGCGCCGCCACTACCAGACGCAGACCAGGACGTTCACCGTCGAGTAGCCGGCCTAGGCTCGGCGCACGGCGGACATGAACGCCGATAGCCGGTCGACATCGAGCGCACCATTGGTGCGCACCCCGGTGCAGAGGTCCAGTCCGAACGGCTCGACCACACGGATGGCGTCGGCCACGTTGTCGGGACGCAGGCCGCCAGCGAGAAAGACCGGCTTGCCCGACTCGTCACGCGACCGCGCTGCGACCGATGACGCAGCGCGGTCGGTCACGCCGTTGGCGCCACCGGCTCACGTTCGATGCGACGGATCTGCGCCAGCATCTCGTCGCCGTAGAACACCTTGATGTAACGCGCCTGCTTCGGCGTCAGGCGACGCACGGCCCAGCTGAGGTGCACGAAGTGCGGCTCCACCGGCACCGTCATGGGGTGCATGTTGATCTCGTGCGGCATGCGATTGGCCTTGCGCGTGTTGCAGGGACTGCAGGCCGTGACGACGTTGTTCCACTCGTTCAATCCACCACGCGACATCGGGATCAGGTGGTCTCGCGTGAGCTGTTCCCGCGGCTTCAGCTCCGGCTGCGTCCGGCCGCAGTACTGGCACTTGTACTGATCGCGGGCGAAGAGGAAGGTGTTCGTCACCTGACGCCGGAAGCGCCGCGGCACGTGGATGAACTTCGTCAGCCGGATGACCACCGGCCGCGGGAACGAGAGTTTTTCGGAGCGCACCACCTTCCCGTCGTCCGACTCGATGATCTCCGCCTTGCCATCGAGCAGCAGGCGGAGGGCACGTCTCATCGGCACCAGCGTGAGCGGTTCGTACGAAGCGTTGAGCGCAAGACAGCCGACGTTCACGTGCTCCTCCGTCCCTCAGGAAAGTAAAACGCCTCTCGCACACGAGGCGTGGCGAGAGGCGCGCAGCGACACCAGCGCGGTGTCGGTATGGGAGTGAGCGTGGTGCCGACTGGAATACCAGTCGGCAGGTCGATGCAGTACAGGACTGCTCACCACACGCCGCTCTCTCATCGCGCGGCTCCCACCGGTTCAGCCACCGGGGTCAGCCACCCATGCCGATCCTCGATCGTTCCACGGGCCAGACCGAGGAACTCCGTCTGGATGGCACGACAGATCGGGCCGGGCTTGCCGCTGCCGACGGGAATCCGATCGATGCTGCGGATCGGGGTGATTTCGGCGGCGGTTCCCGTAAAAAACACTTCGTCCGCGATGTAGAGGAACTCGCGGGGAAGCGCCTGCTCACGGACTTCATACCCGAGATCGCGCGCAATGGTCGAGACCGAGTCGCGGGTGATCCCATGCAGAATGCCGTGGGCCAGCGGGGCGGTGTAAAGCACCTCGTCGCGGATCACGAAGAGATTCTCGCCACTGCCTTCGGACACCAGTCCCTGGTTGTCGAGCATGATGCCCTCGACGTAGCCATCGAGCCTGGCCTGCATCTTGGAGAGCTGCGAGTTCAGGTAGTTCCCACCGGCCTTGGCCATGGTCGGGAACGTATCGGGCGCTGCCCGGCGCCAGCTGGACACGCAGACATCAACTCCATTTTCCAACGCCTCGGGACCGAGATAGGCTCCCCAGTTGTAGGCCACCACGAAGGTCTCCGTCATGGACGGGTCCTGCGAGGGCAGCACGCCCATCTGTTCGCCGGTGCGCGCCATGATCGGCCGCAGGTAGCACTGCGAGAGGCCGTTGGCGTTCACCGTGTCCACGACTGCCTGCATGAGCTCGTCCACCGTGTAACGGATGGGCATGCGATAGATCTTTGCGCTGTCCATCAGACGACGCATATGGTCCCGCAAACGGAACACGGCGCCACCGGTCGGCGTCTCGTAGCAGCGAACGCCTTCGAAGACGCTCGAGCCATAGTGCACCACATGACTCATCACGTGGATGTTGGCGTCGGCCCAGGCGACCAGCTGGCCGTCGCGCCAGATCTTGTCGGTGGGTCCGGACTGCGGAGCGGCCATGGCTGGAGCAGAAGAAGGGTGACCTCACATTGTAACCAATGTCTTGGGGTAGCCGCCATTGTGCGGCGCGGCCTTCGCGCTTTGTGACCACGATGCGACGACTCACGCTGCGCGGTCAGCGGCGGCGATTGGGCTCAGGGCGGCCAAGGCGCCGACCGGCGCGCGGCCGCGAGCCGCTGACCAAGCAGGTCGAAGCGAGACCGATCGCCTCGGTGTGCGTCCGAGTCGGTCAGCACGCCGTCCCGCACTCTGAGCACACCGGCAACGACGGTCAAGCGCGCCGGTCCTCCGGCCACCCCATGCACCAGCGCATCGGCGACATCGACCAACGGTCTGGCAGCCAGCCCATCCAGCGGAAAGGCGCACAGATCCGCCGGCGCGCCGGCCGTCAGCGTTCCAAGGGCACTCCACAGCCCGAGCGCTGCCGCGCCACCGGCGGTCGCGTGCCAGAGCGCCCGCTCGGCCGGGAACGCCTGCCACGACAGCGTTCGGGCGCAGGCCATCAGATGCGCCACCCGCGCCTCGTCGAGCACATCCATGCGGTTGTTGCTGGCGACCGAGTCGGTGCCGATGCCGACGCGCAGTCCGGCGTCGAGCATCGCCTGCAATGGTGCGATGCCGTGCCCGAAGCGGGCATTCGAGACCGGGCAGTGCGCAATCGCACAACCGGCATCGGCCAGCAGCGCGATGTCGGCGGCATCCATCCGCACCCCGTGAATGATCAGTGGCTTCGGGCGCAGTGCCCCGGCCTCGTGCAGCAGTGCGACACTCGACCGCGCCCGCGCGAGCGCCGGATCGATCCCGCGGCCACGCCAGTTCTCCGCATACGGCCCCGCGCCGCGCACGACGAGATCCTCCTCGAACGCGCTCTCGGCCAGATGTACGGCCATCGGCAGCTTTTCGGCAATGCCGTAGGTCGCAACGGCGCCGAACAGGTCCCGCGACACGGAATACGGCGCATGCGGGGAGACGCCGATACGGACCGCCTCAGACTCCAGCAACCGCAACTCGCGCACGGCGTCGCGCAGTTGAACCAGAGACGGGATGCACTGCTTCGGATCGGGGCCGAAGACCTCCTTGTACACGACGCCACGCACCCCCATCGCTCGCATCGCCAATACCACGGGCGTGGCGCTGTCACTGGTATCGGCGTAGGTGGTGATCCCGCGCAGCAGGCCTTCGGCGATACCGATCCGTGCTCCAGACTCGAGATCGGCCGGATCGGCGAGTTCGGTGCGTCGCACGTGTGTCAGCGTGCGGATCCACTGCGCGAAGTCGAGCCCTTCGAGCAGGTGTCGCAACGGCGTCAGCTCGAGATGCGTGTGCACATTCACCAGTCCGGGCATCAGCGCGGCGTCACCCAGATCCATCACGCTACCGCCGGGTGCGCCGCTGGCCGGTCCGACATACGTGATCCGATCACCCGCCACTGCCACCGCACCGTTCGCGATCGGCGGCTGCACCATGGGCAGCACCCAGCTGGCGCGATACACCATCACCTCAGCCACGGCGCGTCCCGTGAACAGCTGGGTCATACAGCGCATGGTCCGGCACACCGAGCGACCGCGTCAGCGCGAGCGGCCACTCGAGGTTTCCGATCTGTTCACGCTGGTGGCCATCCGAGCCAAGCGACAGGCGCACGCCCTGCGACACCGCGCGCTGGACGAGTCGCGTGTGCGCGCGATACCGATTGGACACCTCGAGGCAGATCCCGTTGCGCTTGAGTGCCGCCACCAGACGTTCCTCGTGTGCTTCCGACCAGAGCTCTTCACCAGGCACCGTGCGCAGGGCGTGCGGCACCAGCGTCGGGTGGGCAAAGATCTCGATCGGCATCTCGCGTGCGAGTGCTTCCACGGCCAGCAGGTGATGCTCCATGTAGGCAGCGCGCCTCAGGCCGGCCGGCAGCTCCTGCTGAAACATGCGGATCAGCGTGCCATCGGGCATCTTCACGGCGTGCAGCGAGCCAATGCGATGGGTCAGCCGCTCGAGCTGCGCGTCGGTCAGCTCGCGCCAGAGTGAATCGTGGGAGCAGAACTCAACACTCCGATACGGCAGATGGGCGACCAGCGCCAGATACTCGTCGACGATCGCAGCTGACTTGAGCGCAAACTTCACATCGTAGCTGGCATGATCGCTGACGGTGCCGCGCACACCGCGCAGCGCCGCAGTGGCGATCACTTCATCGGGACTCAGAACACCATCAGAGCAGGTGCTGTGCGCATGACAGTCGAGAGGAATCCAGTCGGTCACGGAAGCCGGAACGGATTCGCGGTGTCTGACGGCGGTCGCCTGGCCTTCGGCGCTGGACCGGCAGGGAGTTCGAAGATCGGGTCGACACGCGTGCTGTCTCCCATTGGCCCCATAATGGTGCCGTCACATTCCTGCGTCGGCTCCGTGCCCTGCACGAAGTAGTCGATGTAGACGCGCTCCGCCGGGCAGAGGGGTCCGGCGCGAAGCCCCGTCAGGCGATCGACAGGCACCGCCAGCAATCCGCCAGGCCCGGCAAAGTCGACGCTCAACGGCCGGCGTCGGTAGACCTCCGTCATGAACGCCGTCCAGGCTGGCGCCGCGAGATCGCCACCCTGCGCATTGCGCATGATGGTGCGCGGACGATCGAGTCCCATCCAGACACCCGCGACGAGGTCGGGCGTGAAGCCGATGAACCAGACGTCCGCCCCGTCGTTGGTCGTCCCTGTTTTTCCGCCCGCAGGCACTTTCAATCCCGCCACCGCCCGTGCGGCCGTGCCGCGGCGCACGACGTCGCGCAGGATGTCGGTCATGAGCCATGCCTCAGCCGTCGAGAGCACGGCGGTCCGCACCGGTGCGGGTTCCCAGAGCACTTCGCCTTTCGAATTCTCGACGCGGACGATCCCGGTCGGCCTGGTGCGGATCCCGCCCGACGCAAAGACCGTGTAGGCGGCAACCATCTCGAGCGGATACACGTCGGCCGCGCCGATGTGCAGGCTGGGATACTCCGGCATCGGTGTCGACAGGCCGAAGCGTCGCGCCATGGCGGCGACACTCTCTTCACCCAGCGACATGCCGAGGCGTACCGTCGCCTGATTGCGCGACAGATAGAGCGCGCGGCGGAGTGGGATGTAGCCCATGCTCCGGCCGTCGTAGTTCTGCGGCGACCAGGTGCCTCCGCCAGACTGCGGCACGCTGAGTGGGCTGTCGTCGAGTGCTTCGGCCGTGGTATGGCCACTCTGAATCGCGTCGGAATACACAATCGGCTTGAACGTCGAACCAGGCTGGCGAAGCGCCTGCGTGGCTCGGTTGAACTTCGAGTCGGCATAGTCGCGCCCACCAATCATGGCACGTATCCCACCCGTCCTCGGGTCCATGGCGACGAAGGCGCCCTGCAGGTACGGCGTCACCCCGCTGGCGTTCCGCTCGTCATCGGCGGACCTGGCCAGGTGCTGCTCGTAGGTGAGGTTCTTGTAGGGCCCGAGCTTGCCACCTTCGATCGAGCGCAGCTGATTCTCCATCGCACGCTCGGCGGCGAGCTGCATGTCGATGTCGAGCGTGGTGTAGACCTTCAACCCCTGCTCGTAGAGTTGCCGACCGAACTGCTCGTCGAGCTGTTTGCGTATCCATTCGACGAAGTACGGTGCCACGTCACCCGTTTCGGTGCGCTGCGCCAGCTGCAGTGGATACGCCTTGGCCAGCGAGGCGTCAGCATCATTGATGACGTGCTGTTCGCGCAACAACTCGAGCACCGTGTTGCGGCGCTGCACGGCGCGGTCCGGCTCGACCCGCGGGTTGTAGCGATTGGGCGCCTTCGGCAGCGCGGCCAGCAGCGCGGCTTCCGCCAGATTCAGTTCCCGGACCGTCTTGCCGAAATACCGTTGCGCGGCCGATTCGACGCCATAGGCACCATTGCCGAGATAGATCTGATTGAGATACAGCTCGAGGATCTTCTGCTTCGAGTACTTCCGTTCGATGGCCAGCGCCACCTTGCCTTCGCGCATCTTGCGCACGACCGACTTGGCGCGCTCGAGGCGTTCCGGGAAGATGTTGCGCGCCAGCTGCATCGTGATCGTCGAGAACCCCTGTGCGTACCCGCCACGGATGACGTTCGCGACCACCGAGCCGAAGACCCGGATGAAGTCGATGCCGTTATGGCTGTAGAAGCGCTTGTCTTCCGTGTAGACGAACGCATTCTGCACCAGCGGCGGAATATCCTGCAGCCGCGCCACGGTGCGCCGCTCGAGCCCGAGCTCGGCGAGAAACCGTCCATCCACTGCGTAGAGCTTCGAGGTCTGGCGCGGCTGGTAGAGTTCGAGGACATCGACGCTCGGGCACTGATTGCCCGCGCACACCATCGACCACCCAGCCGTCAGTGCGCCGAGCACCATGGAGGTGCCGAGCGTTCCGAGCAGGATCCCCGCGCGGACGACACGATTCCCGAGAAATCCGTTCGCAGAAGCCATGCGTGTGAAGCTAGCTCTCGGCACGGGACCCAGCCAACGCAGGGCGGCTGGCCACGGGGATTAGTTTGGGGAATGACCGGGACTCCAGCCTTTCTTGACGAACTCGCGTGGCGCGGGTTGCTCTTCCAGCAGACCGAGGGCGCCGCCGCGGCGCTGTCGCGAGGAGCCGTGACGGGGTATTGCGGCTTCGACCCGACCGCCTCGAGTCTGCACGCCGGCAACCTGGTGGCGATCATGTCGCTGGTTCACCTGCAGCGGGCGGGGCACCGGCCCGTCGCACTGGTGGGCGGCGGCACTGGCATGATTGGCGATCCAAGTGGCAAGGCCAGTGAGCGACCGCTGCTGACCCCTCAGATCGTCGACGCCAACATCGCCGGGATCAGTGAACAGCTGGCCCGGGTGCTCGATTTCGCCGGGCCGCGTGGCGCCCTGATGCGCAACAATGCCGAGTGGCTGCGCCCCATGGACCTGATCGGCTTCCTGCGTGATGTCGGCAAGCACTTCACCGTGAACTACATGCTGCAGAAGGACTCGGTGGATTCCCGGATCGGCAGCGAGACGGGAATCAGCTACACCGAGTTCTCCTACATGCTGCTGCAGGCGTACGACTTTGCGGAGCTGTACCGTCGTGACGGCGTCACGCTGCAGGTGGGAGGGAGCGATCAGTGGGGCAACATCACCGCCGGGACGACCCTGGTGCGGAAGCTGCACGGCGTGGAGGCGCATGGCGTGACGCTTCCGCTGCTGACCACGTCGACCGGGACGAAATTCGGCAAGAGCGAGGCGGGGGCCGTCTGGCTCGATGCTGCACGCACGTCGCCCTACCAGTTCTACCAGTTCTGGATCGGCGCGGATGATCGCGATACCGGCCGGTATCTGCGCACCTTCACGCTGCTGAGTCGAGCCGAAATCGAGGCGCTGGACGACACCATTCTCTCCGCACCGGAAAAGCGCGAGGCACAGCAGTTGCTCGCTCGCACCGTGACATCGATGATCCATGGCACGGACGCGGCGCAAACAGCCGCGGAGGTGTCGGCATTGCTGTTCGCCAAAGGGGACCCGACCACACTCTCGACGAATGCGCTCGCCGCGCTGGCACGCGAAGTCCCCTCGGCGGTGATGGCGCGCGCGGAGACGTTCGACACGCTGACGCTCTTCGTCACGGCAGGGCTGAGCGCCAGCAAGGGCGAGGCGCGCCGATTGCTGCAGCAGGGCGGACTGTCGGTGAATGGCAGCAAGCTCGCTGCCGACGACACATCCGTCAGTGCCGATCGACTGCTGCGTGGTCGGTATCTCCTGCTTCGGAAAGGCGCGCGGGACTACGCGCTGATCGAGTTGCGCGACTGACCAACCGCGCCTCCGGTGCGCCCGTCAGTTCATGCCTCGACCAGCAGCCCGAGCACACGCTCCCACTGCGCCGTCGTCGTGTACCAATGCGGCGCCAGGCGAATGCAGCGTTCGCGCACGGAGTGGATGACCTTGTGCGCCTTGAGCCGCGCGGAGACATCGTCGAGCCGCGGCGGCTGGATGGCAAACACACCGGCGCGTCTGGCACGATCGCGCGGGGTGACGAGCCGGATCTCCGGGTGCGCGTCGCAGAATGCAACCAGGGTGTCGCCGAGCGTTGCGATGTGCTCCGCGATGGCCGGCTGACCGAGTTCGAGGAAGAGCGCGATGCTGGCATTCATTCCTGCAAAATCGGGGAATGGCAGCGTGATCACCTCAAACCGACGCGCATCATCGAACCACGCCGGTTCATAGGTCAGCATGTTGAACAGATCGTCCGAGCCCTTGGTGGCCATCCAGCCGGCGACGGGGGGTTCGAGCTGCGTGATCAGCTCGCGCCGCACGTAGGTAAAGGCCGAGCCCCACGGTGACTGCAGCCACTTCTGCGCCCCGCACGAGAGAATGTCGATCGGCGTCCGCGACACATCGAGCGGCAGTACGCCAAGACCCTGAATCGCGTCGACGACGAAGTAGATGCCCCGATCGCGACACGCGCGACCGACTGCATCGATATCGATCCGCGCTCCGCTGCAGAATGAGACCCAGCTGACGGCGACCACCTTCACATTCGGTCGCGTCGCAATCGCCTCGAGCAACGCCGCATCGTCCGGGACATCGTTCACGCAGGGGAGCCGGACGATCGTGGCACCCGTGCGTTCGGCGCGCTTCATCCACGGAAACACGTTGGCCGGAAACTCGCGGTCCACGGTCAGGATCTCGTCGCCAGCTCCCAGCGGCAGCGCGAAGGCGGCCAGGTTGAGCCCATGCGAGGTGTTCGTCGTCAGCGCAATCTCGTCGGCGCTCGCGCCAATCAGCGTCGCGACGAGCTCACGTGAGCGCTGCAGCGTGGCGAAGAAATGCTCGGCGCGGAGCGTGTGTGGCATGTGCCGCAGCGACACATACGCCGCCACGGCGTCGGCACACGCCTTGGGATAGGCACCGGTCGAGGCGTGATCGAGGTAGATCACGTCGCTCTCCGTCATCCACGGATACTCACGCTGCTGCACGGCGACGAAGTCCGTCATGGTCGGTCCTGTTGCGCCAGGCGGCGCGTGAGTTGGCGGGGATCGGTGGCGTCGCGAAGGGCGTCGCCAAGAAGATTGAAGGCCAGCACCGCGCACCCGATGGTGAGGCCGGGCGCAAGTGACGTCCACGGCGCACGACGCAGCTGCGACAGGTCTCGCGCGTCGGCGATCATGCCGCCCCAGCTGGGCGTGGGTGGCTGCACGCCGAGTCCGAGAAAGCTCAGCGACGATTCGGCCATGATCGCGGCCGCGATGCCGAGCGTTCCCACGATGACCAGCGGTGCGGTCACCGCCGGCAGCACGTGCCGCAACAGAATCCGGACGTCGCTGCCGCCGAGCGCGCGCGCGGCCTGCACGTATTCGAGCCCGCGGACCACCATGACCTGACCGCGCACCAAACGCGCGACGCCGGCCCAGCCGACGATCCCGATGGTGAGCGTCACCACGCCAAGGCTGGGCTGGAACGCCGCCACCATCGCGATCAGCAGCAACAGCGTCGGAAAGGCGAGCGTGACGTCGGCCACTCGCATCACGAGTTCGTCGACCCATCGGCCATAGAAGCCACTGACGAGGCCGAGGGTGCCACCGACCAGGAGTGCGATGGCCTGCGCGCCGAGGCCGACCGACAGAGAGACGCGCGCCCCGAAGAGCAGGCGCGCGAGAATGTCGCGACCCTGAATGTCGGTGCCGAGCCAGTGTGCAGATGAGGGTCGCAACAACTGACTGCCCAGATCGATCGCAATCGGGTCGTATCGGGCAAGCACGGGCGCCGCAATCGCGGCGGCGACGAGGGCTGCGATCAGCAGCGTGCCAAGGATCGCACGGGTGTCACGCCGCATGATGTGCAACGGACGGCGCGCGCTGGTGGCCGCCGCCCGGGCTCGAGACGCCGCGACCGCCATCACATGCCGTCCGGCAACGGGGGCGCGCCGTCCGGCTGGTACTTCCAGCGCCGATGCTGCCAGAAGTACTGCTCGGGATACTGTCGCACCCAGTACTCCATGCGGGCGGTATAGCGTGCCACCAGAGCCACCGTATCGGCCTCGCGATCTCCGGTGTGCACCACCTCGATGGGCTCGACGATCAGTCGGTACTTTCCGGAGGGCTGTCGAACGGCGACGGCGAACACCACGGGCACATGCAATCGCAATGCGAACACCGCAGGCCCGCGTGGCGTTTTCGCCAGCCGGCTGAAGAATGGAACGAAGCTGGACGCCAGTCCGAGCACGCCCTGGTCGGACAGAAAACCAACCACCCGATTGGCCCGGACGCTGCGTGGCGTCGTCCGGACCGCCTCTTCGTCGAAGACGACGTTGACGCCGAAACGCTGTCGCACGCGTGTCAGATACCGTTCGAAGATCCTGTTGCTCATGTGACGCGCAATGGCATCGATCGGCACACCGCGCGCAGCGAAATAGCTGCCGCCCAGCTCCCAGTTGCCGAGATGCCCGGTCACCAGCAGTGCCCCGCGACCGGCCACCAGGGCCGCGTCGAGACATTCCCACCCATCGACCTGCTCGAAGAGTGCGATCAGATCTGCAGGCGAGCGATGCTCCATGATGGCCGCTTCGATCGAGGTCCGACCAAGGTTTTCGTACGACTGCACCGCGACGTGTTGAATCCGCGCCGCGTCGTACTCCGGAAACGCAAAGGCAATCTGGGTTTCCACGACGTGTGACCGGATGCCAAGGCGGTAGCCAAGCACGCCGAGCCAGGCACCGATTTTCGATCCGGTCCGGAAGGAGGCGAGGCCGAGCAGTCCAACGATCGATCGAATCGCGACATACTCGACGCGATGCTGCAACGTTGGTGCTCTCGGTGCGGCCGCGGCAGGCACGACGATGCTGGTCAGGCGGCCACCTGGGCGACGGCCGCCTCGTGCAGCACGGCCGTGAACGCCTCGGACACCGCCGAGAGTCCGCGGCGCGCCAGCACGTCCGCTTTCGCGTTCTCCCCCATCCGACGGAGATGCCCGGCGTCCGCCTGCAGCAGGGTGATCAATGCGGCGCTGGCGAGCGCGTCATCCCGTTCTGCAATGACTCCGGTCTCTCCGTGCTGCAGATACCGCTCTGCCATCGTGCCGCGGGTGGCAATGACCGCCTTTCCAAGCGCCATCGCATCGAGGACCGCGATCGCACCATCGTCGTGATCGGCGGCGACCCACACCAGGTCTGCCGCCGCCAGCAGCGGTGCGCGATCGACCGGACTGCCGAGGAGGGCAAACGCGTCGCCGAGTCCGATCGCCGTCGCATGCACGCGCACTTCGTTCACGTCGCGCGGCGTGCCGAGCAGCAGGACCCTGATCGCATGACCACGCGTCCGCATCGCGGCCACCGTGCGCAATGCCGACGCGGTGGCGCGTTGTGACTCGGCATCAGTCACGATGGCGATGGTGATCGTGCCGATCGGTGTGGGCGCAGCAATGACCCGCTCGAACCGCCCCGGGTCGATCGCGATGTCGGCGATGATCCGGCCGCGCAGTCGCTTGACCGGTTCCGCGGCCTTCGAGTCCGCCGCCGAACTGTGTACGAACCAGGTTGGGGCGAGGCGCACCGCGAGACGCGTCGTCATCGTGACGGGGCTGGCCACGCCGGTGCGCATGCGCCTGAAGACGGCGCCGCGCCCCGCCCGACGCACCGCCCAGGCAGCCATCAGCTGCGCCTGATCGCCAGCGACCACCACGGCATCGCTGCCGAACTCGCGCAACAGCGAGCCGAGGCGAATACCATCGCCAAACCAGGCCCCCCGATCCTCGAATGGCAGGATGTCGAGGATCCCGCCTCCGGAAGCCACCGCTGATCCCGGGGGACACACCATCGCCACGCTCACGCCACGCGCCGCCAGCGCCGTGCCGATTTCGGCATAGACACGCGCCAGACCGTCCCACTCGGGCGAGGGGTGGAAGAACACCAGTCGACTCATGCGTCCACCAGCAGCGCGTCAGCGCCGTCGCGTTCGCGAAACTGCATCGTGTAGAGCCGGTGATAGGCGCCGCGCTGCGCGAGGAGGGCCCCGTGCGTGCCACGCTCGATGATTCGGCCGCGATCGAGTACCAGAATCTGATGGGCATGCTCGACAGTGCTCAACCGGTGGGCGATCACAAAGACCGTCCGGCCGGCGAGCAGGCGATCGATCGCCTCCTGCACCAGCCGCTCGCTCTCGGTGTCCAGCGCCGACGTCGCCTCATCGAGAATCAGTATCGGTGGATCGCTCAGCAGCGCCCGGGCAATGGCGATTCGCTGCCGCTGGCCACCACTGAGCCGGGTGCCGCGCTCGCCGAGTACCGTGTCGTAGCCCTGCGGCAGTTCAGTGATGAACTGGTGCGCATTGGCGGCGCGTGCCGCCGACTCGATCGCCGCCTGCGTGTACGCACCAGGCGCTCCGAAGGCGATGTTCGAGCGCACGGTGTCGTTGAACAACACCGTGTCCTGACTCACAATGCCGGTCAGCGTCCGCAGCGACGTGAGGGTGACGCTCTGCAGATCGGTGCCGTCCAGCAGGATCCGGCCGGCGGTCGGCGCGTTGAAACGCGGCACCAGATCCACCAGTGTGCTCTTCCCCGCACCGCTGGCGCCGACCAGCGCCACGATCTCGCCCTTCGGCGCGTACAAGGAGATGTCGGCGAGGACTGCGTCATCGCCATAGGTGAAGGAGACCTGATCAAAACGCACGCCGTCGGTGAGTGCGGTGACATGCACCGTCCCGCGATCGGCGTTCGCCTCCGTCCGCTCATCGAGCACATCGAACAATCGCTCGGCGCTGGCCATCGACGCCTGTGCCGTGGACGGCACCTGCGACAACTGCTTGAGCGGTTGGAGCATGCGGAGCACGATCACCAGAAACGCAATCAGGTCGGCCCCGTCGAGCGTGCGATCGACCAGCACCTGCTGTGCACCGATCCAGAGGACGAGGACGGCAATGGCGGTGCCGGCGACTTCCGTCAATGGCTGCGATAGCGCACCGAGTGCTGCAACGCGTGTCATCGCCTTGGCGTACCGTCCACTCGCGTCGGTGAATCGCTGCGACTCATTCGGCTCGGCGCCCGACGCTTTCACCAGACGAATGCCGCTCACCGCCTCCTGCACGATGCTCGTCATTTCACCGTACTCGTTGCTCAGGCGACGATGCCGTTTGCGCAGCTTCTTGAGAATCGGCTGCAGCATCGCGGTCAGCAGCGGGGCCAGCACCAGGGCGACGAGGGTGAGTTTCCAGCTCAGCGACACCAGGACGATGATGCTGACGATGATCGTCGCACTGCTCTGCAGTGAACGAGTGACCAGCTCGGTGACGAGCGCCTTGGTCTGCGCCGTATCGGTGAGGATCCGCGTGACGACCTGACCGACCTTGGTCCGCTGGAACCAGGAGAGCGGCAGTTGCACCAGATGGCGGTAGACCATGTCTCGAAGGTCACGCGTCACCAGTTCCTGCAACCCGGCACCGAGCTGCCCGCTGATCCACGCGAAGACATTCTTGAGTGCCACGACCGCGAGAATCAGCAGGACGACGCTCTGCAGCGATCCCATCTTGTCGGCGGGATCGACGAAGCGTCCCACGACCCCCGTCAACATCGCCTGGACTCCACCGGCGGGGTCGAGCGGCCCGGTGGCGGTGTCAATCCCGAACAGCGTCTTCAGAAACGGGATCAACAGTGTCAGCGAGAAGACGTCGAGCGCCGCGACCAGCAGATTGCAGGCAATCGTGGCAGCCAGGCGCCACGAATGCGGGCGCAGAATACCGAACAGTCGGCGATACACGGTCAGCGGCGGGGGACGAGGCGTACGAGGGGCAGAATCATTTCCTCGGGGCTGACACCGCCGTGAAAGAATCCGCCGCGATAGCGCCCCTGGTACTCACGGAGCTTGGTCGGATACACAAAGTAGCAATCCCCAGTCGCCAGGAGCGTGTTCTTGCCCAGCCCGCGGCGCGGTAATCGCAGTGCGTCGGCGTTCGGGAACAACAGCGCCTGCTCCAGTTTTTCGGCCCGCAGATCCTCGCCGAACTTGTAGCGGAGATTGTGCGTCGCATCGCGGCGCGCGAAGACCGTCGCCGGCGTCTGGCAGAGAATCGACCCGTGATCGCTGGTCAGGATCACGGTGATCTTCTTGCGCGCCGCTTCCTTCAGCACCGAAAAGAGCGACGAGCGCTCGAACCACTGCCGGGTGAGGCGACGGAGTGCGACTTCATCCTTCGCCACTTCCAGCAACACCGAGTTGTCGGAACGACTGTGCGTCAGCAGGTCGACGAAGTTGAACACGAAGGCACTCACCCCTTCGGGTACGACCGCCGAGGCGATCTTGCGTTCGAGTTCTTCGGACTCGTGCGGGGTGCTGATCTTGTGATAGCGCACCGGCACGTTGTGGCCGAGTTCCTTGAGTTGCAGCTCGAGCAACTGGCGCTCGTGCGCATTCAGCGACTCGTCCTCACGCTCCTTCCACCAGTCGGGGTACATGCCCGCCATTTCGCCCGGGAACAAGCCGCTGAAGAGCGCATTGCGCGAGTAGGGCGTGGCCGTCGGCAGAATGGAGTAGTAGTGGGAGCGTTCTTCCGTGAACCATTGTCCGAGCAGCGGCGCGAGGCCCAGCCACTGGTCGAGCCGGAGACAGTCGACGACGATGAAGCAGGCCGCTTTCTCCGTCTTCAACAGCGGCGCCACGTGTTCGGAGACGATGTCGATCGAGAGCGGCGGACGATCCCCCTGAAGGTCGCCGAGCCACGACGGATACTGACGCCGGATGAAGTGCGCAAACTCCCGACGCATGGCGGGGTACAACCCGACCAGCGATTCGCGAAGTCCCCCTTCACCCGCCTCATCGAGCGCCACGTCCCAGCGGGTCACTTCGGCGGTGCGCTCGATCCAGCCGCGCCAGTCGCTGCTGTACCCTTCCAGCTCGAAGGCGCGGAAGCGCTCGACGAACTCGCGCGCCAGTGCCTGCTGCCGCAGGCGAGTGCCGTCGAGAATTCGCGTGATCGCGGTCAGCACCTGACGCGGGTTGACCGGCTTCACGAGGTAGTCGTGCACCGCCGCGCCGAGCGCCTCGCGCAGCGTGCCGTCCTCCTCGCTCTTGGTGATCATGACGACCGGGAGCATCGGATCGATCGCCTGGACGTCCCGCCAGGTCTCGAGTCCGCGCTTGCCGGGCATCTGCTCATCGAGCAGGAGCACATCGAACCGACGATGGCGCAGGAGCTCCAGCGCATCCTCGGAGTTCCGGGCCATCTCGACGTCGTAACCTTTGTCCTGCAGGAAGATGCGATGGGCCTCGAGCATTTCGGCCTCGTCATCCACCCACAGTACGGCCTTCGCGGGAGGGGTCATGATGCGAGCAAGTTACCCCATCGATATGACTGGTGGGCTCGCCGGGCGCGATGATCGCGCAAAACGCGCGGTGCGGTACCTTTGCGTCGTGAACCGGACGCCCTCGCTCCTGCCCTCCGTCATCGCGCCCCTGAAGGCGCTGGTGACGCAGTCGGCCGCCCTGCCCCAATCGCGCGAGCGGAGTGCGGTACTGGCC
>CAYMQV010000028.1:0-31057 GCA_964392395.1 uncultured Gemmatimonadaceae bacterium | reverse complement strand
GCCGCCACGCCGCGCGAGTAAAGGCGCTGGTGCTGATGGACACCAAGGCGGCGGCCGACACCGAAGCAGCCAAAGCCAAGCGCCTCGGCCTCATCGACGCCGTCCGACGGGAGGGCGTCGGTACCATCGTCCCCGGGTTGATCCCCGCGCAGCTCGGCGTCACCACGCGAACCGCTTCGCCGGAGTTGGTTGAGCGGGTGACGGTGATGCTGCGTCGCGCACCAGCCAGCGGGGTGATCGGCGCGGCCGGCGCGATGATGCACCGCATCGACTCGACGCCTACCCTGGAGACGATCACCGTCCCGACGCTGGTGCTCGTCGGCGAGGAAGACACGCTGACACCGGTGAGCGATGCGCTGGCACTCTCGTCAGGCGTCTCGAACAGTCGTCTCGTGATCGTTGGCGGCGCCGGCCACCTCTCTCCGCTCGAGCAGCCTGCGGTCGTCAATGCGGCGATCGCCGAGTTTCTCGATGTCGCCGTCCGCGGCTGAGACATGCACTCCCCTCGCGCCACGCCGTCTGCGACTGTTCGACGTCCGGCAGCGCGATGGCACGTCGAGCGTCGCGCGCGCAACACCGCTGCCGTTGCGCGCGCCGGAGATCACCGCGTTGGACGTCCCGGTGGCGCCGGGCTCTTGAAGACGTCGCGATTGATCTGCACGTATTTCTGCATCGCCACAGGCACGTCTTCTTCCGGGAAGATCGCCGTCACCGGGCATTCGGGTTCACACGCGCCGCAATCGATGCATTCGTCGGGCTGGATGTAGAGCTGATCTGGCCCTTCGTAAATGCAATCCACAGGGCAGACCTCGACGCACGCCTTGTCCTTGGTATTGATGCAGGCTTCGGTAATCACGTACGGCATGTGTGCAATCCGACGATTGAAGGGCCGATGAACGGAGCGCGCGAGGCAGTCACACGCTGATGACCGGCTGACACCGGACAGGTTGGATTTACGTCTTTTTTGCGCTGACGCAACCGTTCGGCTGCGAGTCCCACGTTGGATCTGATCGCCAGCTCAGCTGCGCCAAGGGGGAAGGTCACCCTTGCGCTTGAGCTCCGGATTCCATCGATACAGGGTGCACGTGCGGCCAATGACCTGCACCACTTCGGATCCGGTCTGCTCCGCCAACTGGTGCGCCGCCACCCTGGGTGTCACATCGGTGGTCTTTGCCAGCTGGACCTTGACCAGTTCGCGCGTGCGCAGCGCATCGTCGAGCGTCTGGAGGACCGTGGGTGTGGCGCCCTGATGGCCGATGTGGACCGCCGCGGTCAGATGATGCGCTTCGCCGCGCAGGGCTGCGCGATCCTTGGCTGTCATGGTCATCGCAACGCTCCCGGCAGCTGAAAAAAGGGCTTCGGATCGATCGGAACGCCATCCCAGATCCGATCCCGATCGAACAGCCGCATGATCTGAAAATGAAGATGCGGGGCGTCTGGCGGTGCGTTCCCCGTGCTCCCAACGTAACCGAGCAGGTCACCCCTTCGCACGCGCTGATCGACTCGCAAATCCGCGGCATAGCCGTCGAGGTGGGCGTAGTAGTACACGAAACGCTCCTCGGGGTCAGTCGCGTAGATCGTCATACCCCCGAGGGCATTCCGCGAGAGCCGGCGAATCACGCCGTCATCGGCGCTCAGGACGAGCGTGCCACGCGGCGCCATGATGTCGGCCGCATTGTGCTGCCGGCCACCGCCGCGACCGTCGAGGAAACTGTTGCTGACATCCGCCGGGTATCTGCCTTCAACCGGTACGCCGAGGACGCGCTGTCGCAGCCGCTCGATGTCGTCGACTGTCACGACACCCTTGGCGTCATCGTAGAGCGACGGGTCCGCCGGCCGACCGACCGCCGGAGGCGCCGGCCTGCGTGCCTCAGGTCGAGGATGCGACTCGAAGGTCGGCAGATTGCCAGAACTCCGACAGGCTAAAGCCAGTAACGATACAGCAACCAAACACGTCCGTAGAAAACTACGCCCTGACATCGGCGCGCCTCGCGCTCGCCTCGGTCGAAAAACCATCGGGATAGCGCGTCCGGAGCTTGTCGACATTGCGCTGCGCGATGTCGTCCAGCGACACGCCGATTGCGGTTGCCATCCCGGCCACATACCACAGGACATCACCCAGCTCCTTCATCACCTCGTCGGCGTCGAGCGGCTTGCCATGAAAAAGATGCTTCTTGAGCATATCCGCCGTTTCTCCAGCCTCACCGGCGAGTCCCAGGGCCATGTTCGACAGCTGGTCGGCTTGCGTGCGTGTGCCGATCGTCCGGGCGGCGAGTTGCTGGTACTCGTCGAGAGTCATGGGTCGCGGATGGAGTTGTATGATGAAGGATGGCGGTCGACGAACTAGAATTTACCCGACGCCGAGTCATCTGTGACCCGGTACCATCTCTATTCGAGCGCCTTATGCCCCTCGCGACCATCATTGCCGGCAGCCTGCTCTCGCTGCTGGGCGTAGTCGGCTACTTCTTCAGTGAGAGCCGCAGCCTCACGGCCCTCATCCCACTCGTTTTCGGCACGATGCTCGAACTCTTTGGCGCCCTCGCCCTCCGCCCCGAGTTCAAGAAGCACGCGATGCACGGGGCATCGATCATCGGCCTGGCCGGTGTCCTCGGCTCGGCCCCAGGCGCGCTCACGTTTCTGAGGTTGATCACCGGCGGCGATGTGGCTCGTCCGCTCGCCGCGAAGATTCAGGCGGCGATGTTCGTCACCTGCGCCGTCTTCCTCGTACTCTGCATCAGAAGCTTCCAGGACGCGCGGGCGCGTCGCCAGGCGACAGCGACCGCCGTCTGACTTGCGTGCCTACGCGTCGGTCCATCCGTGTTGCGCGCTGCGGCCTGACGCTTCTCGCGGCCTGCGCCCGTGAATCGAATCCCCCGCGCGACCCGGACTCTGCCCACGGGACGACGATGGCGACAATTCCATCTCCGCGCGACTCGGCCGCGACGCTGGCCTGGTTTGGCCAACGTGTCGCCGCGATCGAGCGTGATACTGCCGCAGTGAACCGGACAGAGAAACCGGTGTCACTCGGTGCCGGGACATCGGGGCTGGTGACAGCGTGGCGCACAGGCCCCGTCTGGCGGCGGCTTCGCGTTGAAGCGGACGGCCCGGGCTTTCGGTCCACCGACGACTACTGGCTGAGCAATGGCGTCCTCCTCGGCGCGCGACTCGAACTGATGCGCCCTGATCGGCCGACGGCGGTGGATCAACTCTGGTTTCGCGACGGCGCCCTCTATCGCTGGACCGATCCATCGGGCCGCCGTCTCAATCCGGACGCCCGGTCGACGCAGTACGAAGTACAGCGGATGCGTGCGCGATTCGACAGCCTGCTGCGCATCGTCTCAGCCGACGATGCCATTCGCCGGCCAACTCGCTGACGCGCGAGTGGGGGCTACCCGGAGGCGGAACGCAAGCATCGAGGCCAGCGGAGGGGGAACCGCCACGGACTCAGCGAAGAATCGCCCCCCAGATCAGCGGCTGGGTGTTCATGCTCTGCCCGCGATACTGCGGACGGAAACCGAACAGGATGGCGTGACCGCGACCGACGCTGACATCCACCAGTGCGGCACGACCATTCAGCTTCGCGCCGCCGAGCAGCCAGCCCGACAGCAGTGGATCACCCGCGGACGGGTAGGCTGCGACGGCGACCGCCCGTGTCGTATCGGTGATCTCGAAGGCCGGGCTGTCCTCGAACCAGGCCGCCGGCACTGGTGCCGTCATGCGTTTCGCAATCGGGTGCGTCGCGTCGAGCGTGATCGCCATCAATGAGCCCGGGGCGTAGAAGTCGTTGCTCCGCACGCTGGCGAGCACGTTCTTCACCGGGAGATCGAGCACCGAAATCGCATACTCGCTGGCATCATTGAACGTGATCATCGTCCCACCATCCTGGACGAACGCCTTCAGGCTTGCGGCACCAGCGTCACCAATGCCGCCGCGAAGCGAATCGGGATACGGCGCCCCGAGCCCACGGCGGATCTGCACTGGATTCTGCTCGGGAAAGATGATCACATCGAAGTGCGACCTGAGCTTGCCGGACCGCAGCTCGGCATCCAGCACCGTCTTGTACGGAATGCGATTGACGTCGAAGAGCCAGCGGGTCCAGCCTTCATCCATTGACGCACCATAGCTGCGATAGATGCCGATGCGCTTCGGTGACTTTCCGCTCAAGCCGGCCACGGTGAACTTCGGTTCCGGAACCTGCGGCAACGGAGTCGTCATCGGCGGCAGGGCGCCACGCGTGGTCTCGACCGTCACGCCGAAGAGCAGCGGCAGTGTATGCGCCGTGACGTCATACGGACGTTTGGGCGGGCCACCCGGATACTCGCTCAGGTTGGGATACTGCTGTCGCTCGAGCAATGCCTTGGCGTACGAGCCGAACGGTTGCGCAGTTGGCACGACATAGCTGCCCGCCGGCACCGACTCGTGCACTTCGACCTGTCCATGCTGCAGCGTCCAGATCAACCGTTGCAATGCTTGCGTGTCACGCTGCGCACGCGGAATGACGAATGCCGACGGTACATCCGTAGTGGTCCACGGGTGATCGGCGGCCAGGGCGCGGTCTCCGATGGCCATGTAACTCTCCAGCCATTGCCTCCGGTCGCGCGCAACCTGCGACAGCATCGCCCACGAGGCACTGGCCTGGTACGATACGATGTCGCCGATCGTCCAGCGCCCGCCGGGCCAGCGGGCGGGGAAGTTCCACGATGTCACACGGGCATCATAGCCACGCGCCGTGCCGAGCAACTCCGGTGGCACGTCAATCGGCGTGGCGAGACGCGCACTGGCCGTTTCGGTCAGGATGCGCACGCCATGATGGTTCAGCGAGTACTGCCGCGCGGGCGACCACTGATCATATGACGCATTCGTCGCGACCCCGGTCTTGCCGTCCGCCATCATCCGCCACCCCATCGCCATGCCGAGGGCGTTGGTACTGGCAGTCAGGATCGGGTCGATGTTCGGCTCGACCGGGTCCATGTACGGTGGAATGAAGATCCGACCGCCGTTGGCGCCCTGCTGATGGATGTCGTTGACGATCGCTGGCGTCCACGGCGCATAGAGCGAGTCGACCACCATGCGCTGTTCCACCTGCGTGAACGCGTACCAGTCACGGTTGTTGTCGTGGCCGGTGTAGTGATGATACAGCACTGGAGGCTGCGATCCCTCGGCCGGTGTGCCGACGGTGCTGCGATACCAGTCGCCCACGATGTCCACGCCATCCGGATTCTGGCTCGGCACCAGCATCACGATCGTCTGCTTCAGAATGTCGCGCGCTTCCGGCGTGTCGCCGCGCACCAGCCGGTCCGCGATCACCAGGGGCGAGAGAAAACCGCCAACTTCAGTGGAGTGAATGCTCGAGGTGATCAGCACGACGTTCCGGCCTTCGCTGAGCAGTCGCTCGCGGTCGCCGGCCGACCGTTTCCGCGGATCGAGCAGCTGGTTCTGGATCAACCGATAGTGCTCGAGGTTCGCGAGGTTGGCCGAATCACTGATGAAGGCGACGATGAAGGGCCGACCCAGTGTGGTGCGACCGAGCGTGCGAACCTGAACATGCGGGCTGGCCGCATCCAGCGCCGCGAAGTAGGCCGTCACCTGTGCCCAGGTCGGCAGTTTCCGGTCGGTGCCCGGCTCCCATCCGAGAATACTGGCTGGCGTTGGCACCGGGGACGGCTGCGCATGCAGCGCGACCGCTCCGGACAGCGCGAGCGCTGCAACGACGATGCGACGCATCAACAGAGACTCCCGACAGATGTGGGCAATGCTGGAGTGACCAGGCTTCAGTGGGTACGCAGCATCGTGCAACAGCGCTGACCTCACCGACAACCGGAGAGTGTCCGTCAGCGTTTTTCGATCGTGAAACCGCTCGCGAAACGCGTGAACGAGGTGGAGTCTGTCATTCGAAGCGCTGCCCACGTCTCCATCGCAGGCCGAAAGCTCCGGACCACGATTTCGTCCGTGCCATCGCCGTTGACGTCCGTCACGCTCAGCAGTTCGTGTAATGGATACGACAGATCGCGCAGTCTGCCGCCACGTGTCCTGCCGTTGGCACGCACGAGCACGACGCGTTCGATTGACTCCGGTGTGATCTCAAGGGGTCGAATCGTCAGCAGCGCGCGGAACTCGGCAAAGCACCCGCGAATCACGCTGATCGCTTCATTCGGACCGGCCACGTAGCGCATCACGGCGGCACTGATTGCGGCCGTATCGCCCGACGCGCAGGCGGCCGCGGTGCTGGTCCGGGCCGAAATTGCGCGTGCACCGCGCCACTCGATCGGTACCGTGCGCTCAGCACTGTCGAGCGCACGCGCATCGAGGAGCGCGAGGATGCGGCGTCCACTCATTTGAAATCGCGTGACGTGCGTCGTCGCCGTACCAGCACGCGTGTGGATGCTGAACGCCATGCCGGGCTGGATCGGACTCCGCGACGCCAGCAGGCGTTCCAGTGCGCCACGCGCATTCTCGGACGTGCCGACACCGCCGTCGATCCGGCCAACGTCCATGCCCACAACGCTGTCAATCTGCCTGGCCATGAACCATCGCTGCGTCCGCGGCGCGAAGACGGCCCGCTCACCCAGCGCTGCCGCGTCGGTGTCGAGTGCCGAGCCAGGGGGCGCCGGCAGCAGCGACAGGACGATGGTCGTGCTGTCCGGCGGCGAGCTCACGACAGAATCAGGGCGCTCTTCGGGAATCGAGTCGACTTCCGTGCTGATGAGACTGTCAGTCGATTCTGGCGCTGAAGCGGAGCTGCTGGCGGTGCCCGTGCAGCCAGCACCAGTGAGGACGAGCCCTCCCCAAACAACGCCAGCGAGTCCGGCGAGCCGCATTCAGCCGAAGAACTTCAAGGTGGCGTCGACGAACCCGTATCTCCACGCGAGTACGCCCGCGATGCCGGCGAGGAGCAAGAGGGCCAATCCGGTGATCGCCTTCTGCCAGACCCGACGCTGCCGGATTTCGCGCTCCTCGCGACGCTCCACGACGCCGAGCTTCCCCGTCGGGACGCGGCGGGTGTAGTGGTCGGTCCGCATCGCGTTCGCCGTCTCGAGGGCCCGACGTACCGGTGGATCGACCGTGAACCAGAGGACGGTTCGGCCGATCCCGATCGCATCGCCATCGGTGAGACGCGTCGACTTTTCGACCTTGTTGCCGTTCAGCAGCATGAGCGCACCCAGTTCGGGCAACAAACGGACGGTATCTCCATCGCGCTCGAGACGCGCGTGGAGCTTGGCCACCTCCGGCTCTTGCAGCAGCACGGTGCTCCCCGCTTCGCGGCCGATCGTGGTCGGTTCCTGACCCAGCGCGTACACGCGGTCCCGCCGAGCATCGCGTAACCAGCCAGAGCCGGTTCCGGTCACAGACGGCGGTGCCACGGATTCGAAGCGGAACTCGTGGGCACCCATCACAATCACGTCGCCGGGCTGGAGCCGGTGCGGCTCGCCAGTCAGGAGCGCGCCGTTTACCGTGATTTCGGCCTCACTGCTGGCACGACTGATGGTCGGCACCCCGTAGGTGCTGTCGCTCATGACCAGCGCGTGCAGCCGGAGCAGGTCTGGCTCGCGAATGCGCCAGGTTGCTTCGACGCCGCTGCCGATAGACAGGACGCCCAAACCGAGCGGCCGCGTCTGTTCGCCGAAGATGAGATGGGCCATCTGAACGCTGAGGGGACACCGAGGCACCTTGTGCACTGCACCCCGGAATACGATTCCAGGAGCGGAAAGATAACCGCTGCACAGCCGGAGCGGGCGACTCTGGTGGTCCGACGGTGAGCATCCTGCGCCTCCCGAAGCGGGTCGAGGCCCTTGGCGGATGCCGGTCCGGGCGTCATTATCAGAGTTCTTTCGTACTCATTCGCCTCTTACTCACCCTCGGGAGCGGGATGCGCAATCGTTCGCTGAACTCGGCCGTGCCTCCGTCCACATCCCCCGCGGAAGCGTACGCACGCGATCTGGAGCGATTGCGGCGAACGGGTCCACTCGGCCCGACCGACGACGCCTGGCTGATGCTCGCGCACACGCTCAACCGCTGTGTCGGCATCTCCGACGAGGTCGTCGAGCAGATGGCGCCAGCGGCGGCCGATCTGATTGCAGTCGCTGCCGTCGCATCCGGCCTCGCGGGTGAGTCGGGCATGCTGCGCGCGGCCCGGGCGCTCAGCAGACTCGACAATGCCGAGTCGAGGGCACTGCGCGGCGATGATCCGGTCGTGGCGGAGCTTGCGAAGGCCACGCAGGCCGTGGCCGAAGAAATGGAGCTCGCCGGCGCCTTCGAACTCGCCTATGCGACGCTCAGCAGCGTTCTCCATGCATTCAGCGCTCGAATGGCGCCTCGGGCCCAGGGCAACGTGCTCGCGCAGCTCGGACGTGCGGCGCGGCAGCTCGCGGCGACCGACGTGGCGCGCGAGATGTACGAAGAGGCGTTGACAATCGGGCACCAATGCGATGCGGCGGATGTCGTGGCCCGCGCGCAGCTCGGCTTTGGAGTGCTCGGGCTGACGCTCGGCAACTATCCCGATGCCCGGGAGCACTATCAGCGCGCCCTGCTCAACGCGGAACGTGCGAATGATCAGGAACTGATACGTTTTGCGCATCACGGCCTGTTCAACTGCGGTTTCGCCTCGGGCGATCTTGATTCTGCCATGGTTCACGGTTGGAACGTGCTACGGCTCTGCATCGCGCCAGACTCGCGGGCCGAGGCGCTGATGAACATGGCGGAGATCTGCCGAATCACGGGGGAGTACGATGCGGCAATACGCACCTACGCTGTGGCAATCGAGTGGACGTCGTCACGACGCGTCCGAGTGCACGCGTTGAGCGGAGCTCTCCAATCGACCGTCGCAGCTGGTCAATCGTCCGAGGCGCGCCGGTATCTGGCCGAGCTCAAGGAGCAGCTCCCAGAGACTCCAGACACGTATACGCGGGCCATCGTCAGTGTCGAGATCGCGGACTCCCTGCACCGCCTCGGCGACGTTGCTGCCGCCGAGGCGTATCTTGCCGAAGCTCTCACGCTCGCGACTGACAACGAGTATCACGAAGTCGTGCACCGCGCGGAGCAAGTCGCCAGTACGTGGTATGTCATACCGGTTACACCAGAGGTTCACGGCACGGGCCAGCAGCAGAGTAGCGAACATCGATCCGAACATTTCCGGATGGTGTTGCGGTCGCTCAACGGCCTCACTGCCACATCGTTGTAGCGAGCGCGGTGCCTCAGTTCCAGGGCAGGGTCGGCGCCGATGTGCTCTGCACGCTGTTCCACGGCAGTGTCGGTGCACGCCCGGTCGAGTCAACCGTGGCGCTGACCTTTTGCCCCGCAGACGGATCCAGCGGGGAGGTCGGATCTGATGCGCAGCCAGTGAGGCCAGCGGCGAGAAGGAGCAGTGCAGCAGCGATCATGCGGTGGCGGAGCGTCGTCATGGCAGTGTCCTGAGTTGGGGGTACCACGAGTCTGCCGACGCCGGCGGCGATCATCGCACACGGTGCGGGCATCAGCCTCACCGGATGGGAAACCCAGGAATTTCCGTTGCTCACTTACAACAGACTGAACCGCAGCAGGGCGTCAGAACGAGTCGTGGCAGCCCTCATCCGCGACCGGCACGATCTGGCTCGACTCCAGGACGCGCTGCGCCCAGCGGCCGGTGCGCCGCCTGCCGGGATGCTGCGCCCATTCGATCGGATCGACCAGCTCGAAATCGCACTGCGGTGCACTCACTTCGACGTGCTGGTGATCGAGCCAACCGACGCGACCGGTCAGAAGACCGAGGAGACGATTCGCAACATCCGAAATCGCTTTCCGCGTCTCTCGGTGCTCGGACATGTCGTCATGAAGCCCGGGATGTCGGCGGCGGTGCTGTCATTCGCACGCGCAGGCGTGCACGAACTGATTGTCGCGGGCATCGACGACTCGGCGGCGGTGTTGCGCCTGGCGCTGCAGCGCGCGTCGCAACGCTGCCTTGCCGAAGAGGTGTATGCGGAAGTGAGTTCGGCGCTGCCGAGAGAGGCGGCACAGCTCGTCCGCTACTGCATCGAGCACGCAGGTGAGTCACCGACGATCGACGACATTTCCCATGCCCTCGGCGTGCATCGCCGAACGCTGGTGAACCGCATGCAAAGCGCGTTGCTTCCGCCTCCGAGCGAACTCTGGGCGTGGTCGCGCGTGCTGCTTGCGGCCCGATACCTCGAAATGCCAGGCCGCTCTGTCGAGTGGGTCGCGCTGACCGTTGGATACCCCTCGGGCAACGCCTTGCGGAACTCGCTGAAGAAGTACACCGGGCTGGCGCCAAGTGAGTTGCGAGAGGACGATGGCTTTGCGCGCGTGACGCTCGCGTTTCGCTCCGCCCTGCTGAAGACATCGCGACTGCTCGGACCGATGATGCGGCCACACACTGCCGTCTCGCGACTGCCGCGCGGCGAGAGCGTCTCCGATGCGCACGGTGCGATCCGACAAACGGTGTAGCTCTTACGCAGGATGTCTGTCCCCTGACCCCTATAGCGCGATCAGTTCAAGCGGCCTTCACGGCAGCGCCCGCAGGTCGCCTATCTCGATGACCCCTCCACCATCAACCTCCTGGGGGCCGTATGAGGTTCGGCGCGGGTAGCCGAGCTTCGGATCGAAACTGACCTCCAGACGCGACGGGAGCTCGATCGCTTCACGTCGCTCGCGATCGACGCGAGCGCGGGCTGGCGCAGGAGGTGAAGCTCGACGACCCGCATGTAGAACACCACGAGCGTCGCGTGATAGCCGCCATCGGGGGTGCTCTTGATTCCGGCTGATGCATTGAAGCGAAGGATCGCGCCTCTGATTCATCGGAAGTCGTTCGGCGGGAGTGATGTTTCTCGCGACGTCGAGTGCGGCGATCCAATGCGCCCGATGGTTCCAGGCGAATCGAGGCAGCAAGCCGTCCTTGGGGCTGCGAGCAGCGTCAGGACATCGTCGTCAGTGGCAAAGGGTGTCGCAGTCGGCGAGTGAAAGTCCTTGCAGCCAGAACTGATCGACTCGCCGGTCGAGCCGGGGTTCACCTGAGAAGCACGATCACGCTGTCGAGGTCGATGCAGATCGCGACGCCGGGCATCCGATCCGCGACCGCGACAATTACTCCGTTGCGCACTGTGACGGTCCTGGGGGGCCCGATCTTCGAGTCTGCACCAGCAGCTGACGGCACTTTTAAAGCCGCAATTGACTCGTCCCGCAGCTGCCCATTGCGCGGGTGATCGTTCCTCGAGAACCGCCGATCTGGTTGGCAGGGCCCCGTCGACTCGGAGAGCGGCGGTAACCGCCAAGTCCATTCGTCAACAGTTTTGTTGACGAATACCGATACCCGACTAGTTTTCTCGCCATGGAAGAAATGGGGACTGCTCTGGTCGGATATCGCGGCGTTCAGGCTGAACTGCTGCTGGCGCTGAAGAAGCACCAGCCGCAGACGGCTCGCGAGCTGGCCGCGCGGTTCGACGTCACGCCCAATGCCATGCGTCGCCATTTGGAAACACTCGAAGCATCCGGTGTGGTGCACCATTCGCGCGAAGTCCGTGGGGTGGGTGGTCCGGTGCATGCGTTTTCGCTTACCAGCAGTGGCGAGGCGTTGTTTCCGCGCTCGTACGCAAACGTGCTTCTCGAGACGCTCGAGTCGCTGGCGGCGGAGCATGGGCGCGGTGGTGTGGGCGACTTCTTTCGCCGGAAGTGGGCCGCGCTGGCGGCGGAAGCGGCGCCGGCGCTTCATCTGCTGCCGCTGGAGGAGCGCGTCCAGCTGGTGGCGGAGCTCTGGACCTCGATGGGGTACATGGCGGAAGCCGACGTCGATGCCGAGAGCGGGCTGCCAGTGCTGCGAAAGTACAATTGCGCGATCCGCGCCGTGGCGGAGCAGTACCCGGAAGTCTGTGGAACCGAAGCCGAATTCATCGCCGGCGTGATCGGGGTGACGGTCGAGCGGCGCGAGCACATTCTGGCAGGATGCAACACCTGTGTCTACGTCCTGGGCGGTGCGCCACCAGCGCATCGATCAGCTGAATTGGCAACAAGCAACGCCGGTGACCGGCGTGGAGAAGCGTGACCCGATGAGCAGCGAAATCGAGGCCCTCGTAGGCCGTGAATACCAGTACGGGTTCGTCACCGACATCGAATCCGATACGATCCCGCCGGGATTGAGCGAAGATGTCGTGAGGCTGATCTCGGCCAAGAAGGAGGAGCCTGCGTGGCTGCTCGAGTGGCGCCTGAAAGCGTATCGTCGCTGGCTCACGATGACCGAGCCGACCTGGCCGAACGTCCATCATCCGGCCATCGATTATCAGGCCGTCCGCTACTATTCGGCCCCCAAAACGACCAAACCACTCGGTTCCCTCGATGACGTGGACCCGACGCTGCTCGAGACCTACAAGAAACTTGGCATCCCGCTCAACGAGCAGAAGATGCTGGCCGGTGTGGCGGTCGACGCCGTGTTCGACAGCGTCTCGGTCGGGACGACGTACAAGGCCGAACTGGCGAAGCACGGCATCGTTTTCTGCAGCTTCAGTGAAGCGGTCCACGAGCATCCGGAGCTGATCCGCAAGTATCTCGGCAGCGTGGTCCCGTACAGCGACAACTTTTTCGCGGCACTCAATTCGGCGGTGTTCAGCGACGGCAGCTTCTGCTACATCCCGAAGGGCGTGAAGTGTCCGATGGAACTGAGCACGTACTTCCGCATCAACGCGGCCGACACGGGTCAGTTCGAGCGCACGCTGATCGTCGCCGAGGAAGGGGCAAGCGTGAGCTATCTCGAAGGGTGCACGGCGCCAAAGCGAAGCACCAACCAGTTGCATGCGGCGGTGGTGGAGCTGATCGCCCTCGATGACTCGACCATCAAGTACAGTACGGTGCAGAACTGGTACGCCGGCGACGAGAACGGTGTCGGTGGCATCTACAACTTCGTCACCAAGCGTGGCAAGGCCATGAAGAACGCCAAGATCTCCTGGACACAGGTGGAAACCGGCTCGGCGATCACCTGGAAGTACCCGAGCGTGATCCTGCAGGGCGACAATTCCGTTGGGGAGTTCTACTCGGTGGCGGTGGTCAACAACATGCAGCAGGCCGATACCGGCACGAAGATGATCCACATCGGTCGCAACACGAAGTCGAACATCGTGTCGAAGGGCATCAGCGCCGGTCGCGGACAGAACAGCTACCGCGGCATGGTCAAGGTCTTGCCCAAGGCGTCGGGTGCGCGCAACTACACGCAGTGCGACTCGATGCTGATCGGAAATGCCTGTGGCGCGCACACCTTTCCGTACATCGAGATCAGCAACAACACCGCGACGCTGGAGCATGAGGCGTCGACGACGAAGATCGGGGAAGACCAGATCTTCTACCTGAAGCAGCGCGGCATGAGCGCCGAAAACGCGGTCAGCATGATTGTCGCCGGCTTCTGCAAGGAAGTGTTCAAGGAACTGCCGATGGAGTTTGCGCTCGAAGCCCAGCAGCTGCTGGGCATCACACTCGAAGGCTCCGTCGGCTGAGCCGTCCTGGACCCCGATCATTCATTCACGAGACACTACTCATGCTCGAAATTTCGAATCTGACGGCCACGGCCGGCGACAAGGACATCCTGAAGGGCATCACCCTGTCGGTGCAGGCGGGCGAAGTGCACGCGATCATGGGCCCGAATGGCAGCGGCAAGAGCACGCTGGCGCAGGTGCTGGCGGGTCACCCCTCGTACGAGGTCACCGGCGGCAGCGTGTTGTTCGAAGGTGAGGACCTGCTCGAACTGGACCCTGAGGAGCGCGCCCACAAGGGCGTGTTTCTCGCGTTCCAGTACCCGATCGAGATTCCTGGCGTGAGCAACGCCTACTTCCTCCGCAGTGCCTACAACGCGATGCGCGTGGCACGCGGCGGCGAAGAAGTGGATCCGATGGAATTCCTCGATGTGATGGAAGAGAAACTCAAGATCGTCGAGATGGATGATGCCATGCTGGCGCGCAGCGTGAACGTGGGCTTCTCCGGTGGCGAGAAGAAGCGCAACGAGATCCTGCAGATGGCGGTGCTGGAACCGAAGCTGGCGATTCTCGACGAGACCGACTCCGGTCTCGACATCGATGCGCTGCGCGTGGTGGCCGAGGGCGTGAACAAGCTCCGTCGTCCGGACAACGCCGCGATCGTGGTGACCCACTATCAGCGACTGCTCAACTACATCGTGCCGGACTTCGTGCATGTGCTGGCCGGTGGGCGCATCATCCGCAGCGGTGGCAAGGAGCTGGCGCTGGAACTCGAGGAAAAAGGATACGACTGGCTGCTCCAGGAGGCACTGGCGTGAGCGTCTCGCATTGGCAGGCGGCCTTTGCCGCCCGCGCTGGTCGCGATGAACCGCAGTGGCTGACTCCGATGCGTCGCACGGCGATGGCATCCTTCAGCGCGCTGGGGTTCCCGACCCCGAAACTCGAGGACTGGCACTACACCTCTTTGTCATCGATCGCCGATGTGCCGTTCAGCATCGGCGGCCCAGCATCGACGACGACGGTGGCAGATCTGACGCCATTCATGATCAATGCCGAGTGGCCGACCATCGTACTGCTCAACGGGACCTACTCTCCCGCACTCTCGTCTCTTGATTCGCTGCCTGCAGGCGTGGTCGTGCTGGACCTGGTGCAGGCCTGGCAGACCCATCCCGATCTGGTGCAGCGGCACTTCGGCACCGTCGCCGTCAGCGAGCATGCCATGACGGCGCTGAACACGGGCCTGATGCAGGACGGCGTACTCGTCCATGTGCCGAAGAGCGTGGTGTCCGACACACCGATTCATATTCTGCATGTGACGGACAGTGCCGGGGTCTCCTCGGCTCAGTTCCCCCGCACGCTCATTGTTGCCGAGCGGTTCGCAACGGCAACGGTGCTCGAGAGTTTCGTCGGGCTGGCCGACGTGGCGTACTTCACGAACCACGTCGCCGAGGTGGTGGTCGGCGAGCATGCCACCATCACGCACAGCAAGATCCAGCGCGAGTCAAATCTGGCCACGCACGTCAGCACCACCGAGGTGCATCAGGCGCGCGACAGCCATTACGTGAACTTCTCGATGGCGATGGGTGCAACGCTCAGCCGCACCAACGTCTACACGGTGCTCGATGGCGAGAACTGCGGCGCCACGCTCAACGGCCTCTACCTCGGCAAGGGCACGCAGCACACCGATCACCAGACGCGCATCGAGCACGCACAACCAAACTGTTTCAGCCGCGAGCTGTACAAGGGCGTACTGGACCACTCGTCGCACGCGGTGTTCAATGGCAAGGTCTACGTGCATCCGATTGCCCAGAAGACCGACGGCAAGCAAAGCAATCATACGCTGCTGCTGTCACCGGATGCGAGGATCGATACCAAGCCGCAACTCGAGATCTTCGCCGATGACGTGAAGTGCACGCACGGCGCCACGGTCGGTCGCATGGACGAGGCGGGCCTCTTCTACATGAAGAGCCGAGGCGTGCCGGCCGAGACGGCGCGGAAGCTGCTCACCTATGCGTTCGCCGCCGACGTCCTCGAGACGATCGAGAACGAGACCGTCAAGCAGGCATTGCAACAGCTGACACTCGAACGGTACGCCGGGAACGGCGCCGAGCGCAGAACGGCCACACCGGCCAGCTGACAGTGGCGGATCTCGACGAGCTGTATCAGAGCATCATCCTGGATCACAATCGCCGGCCGCGCAACTTTGGCGAGCCGGCGAGCTCCAGTCATCATGCCAGCGGAAGGAACCCGCTCTGTGGTGACGAAGTGACCGTCTGGCTGACCGTCGAGCTGGATGTCATCACCGATGTGAAGTTCATCGGGCAGGGCTGTGCGATCTCGAAGGCATCGAGCTCGCTCATGACCGATGCCGTCCGAGGCAAGACGCGCGACGAGGCACTGGCCATGTTCGATCGGGTGCACGACTTGCTCACCGGCAAGTCCGACCCGATGGTCGAGCGCAAGGCGTTGGGACAGATCGCGGCGCTTGGTGGTGTGTCACGATTTCCGATCCGTGTGAAGTGTGCCTCCCTCGGGTGGCACGCGTTCCGCAGCGCACTGCTTCGCAACGAGTCCACCTCGTGAGTGACGCCGTGCCGCTGGTGACCGCATTCGAGGCCGTGGCCGCCGTGCACGCGCTACCGGTCGGATCACTGAAGGCGGTGGTGCTGACGTCGGGTGACAAGGTATGCCTGGTGCACACCGCTTCCGGATTTTACGCCGTGGCGGATCGGTGCTCGCACCGGGACTTCCCGCTCTCTGCAGGTGAGGTGACGGTGGACGGGCTGGTGGAGTGCGCCTGGCACGGGGCGCAGTTCGATCCGCAAACCGGCATAATGCTGACCGGCCCAGGCGGCGACGACATCCGGACCTACGCGGTCCGGGTCGAGGACGACCTGATCATGATTGCCCTGACGAGCACTTCGCCATGATGTCTCTTGCACCTCGCAGTGATTTTCCGTTGCTCGCCGAATCCCCGGCGCTGCACTACCTCGACTCGGCGGCGACGGCGCAGAAGCCGCGCCGGGTGCTTGATGCGCTGCAGCACTTCTATGCGCACGACAACGCCAATCCGCATCGCGGTGCTTACGCGCTGTCAGCACGCGCCACCGAGCGATATCACGACGCGCGCACCACCATTGCACGCTTCATCGGCGCCAGCGATGCAGACTGTACACTGTTCGTCCGCGGCACCACCGAGGCGATGAACCTGGTTGCGTACGGCTGGGGCGATGCCAATGTCCGCGCTGGCGATGCCATCATCGTCTCGGCGATGGATCACCACGCGAGCTTCGTCACGTTCCAGCAGCTGGCGCGGCGCACCGGTGCCGAGTTCCGGATCGTCGAGCTGTCGGCAGACGGGCAGATTGATCTCGCACACTTCGCGACGCTCCTTGACTCGCGCGTCAAGCTGGTGGCGTTTCCGCATGTATCGAACGCCCTCGGAACCATCAATCCCGTTGTCGAACTGACGGCAATGGCCCACGCGGTCGGTGCCATCGTCGTCTGTGATGGTGCGCAGGCAGTGCCGCATCTGCCGGTCGATGTCGAGGCGCTCGGGGTCGATGCCTATGCCTTCAGCGGCCACAAGGTTGGCGGACCGATGGGCATCGGTGTGTTGTGGGGCACGCGCGCGTTGCTCGAACATCTGTCGCCGTGGCAGTTCGGTGGCGACATGATCGAGGTCGTCGGCGACCAGCACACCACGTTCAATACGCTGCCGCATCGCTTTGAAGCCGGCACCCCGAATGCCGCCGACGCCGTCGGCCTCGCCGCCGCCTGCGACTACCTGTCGGCCCTGGGAATGGACGTCGTCCGTGCACACGAGCTGACACTGACGGCGCACCTGCTCGAGGCGATCGCCGCACTGGATGGAATCCGTATCTTCGGCCCGATGGATCCTGCCGCGCGGAGCGGTGTGGTGAGTTTTGCGTTCGATGATGTGCATGCCCACGACCTGGCGACGATTCTCGACGAGCACGGGGTCTGCGTGCGCGCCGGCCATCACTGTGCACAACCGTTGATGCGGCGTCTCGGAGTGCCTGCGACCGCGCGCGCGTCGGTGTGGGTGCACTCGACCGTGGACGACGTCGCGGCGCTGGTTGCCGCGCTCCAGCATGCCAGGACGCTGTTCGCCGATGGCGCCGTCCGCTGATTCGCCGGTACCGCTGAGTGCGACGCAGCCGCCGGAGATCGGGGTTGCCTCGCTCTATCAGGAAATCATCCTCTCGCACTATCGGGCGCCAAAACACAAAGGCGAGATCCGTGGCGCGAATGCGACCATCGAGCACAGCAATCCGTTGTGTGGCGACGTCCTCGCGGTCCAGATCGCGTTTGACCACACCCGGATTGCAGACGCCGGATTTTCGGCCCGTGCCTGCTCGATCACCCAGGCGACGGCGTCGATGGTATTGAGCCGGATCATTGGCGGAACGCTGGATGACGCACGGATCGTGTTACACCAGGTCGAGAGCCTGCTGGACGCGATGACTCCGCTGCCGGAAGCCGATACCGCGCTGCTGGGTGATCTGCGCGCGCTGGCGAGCGTCGCCCGATTCCCGGCGCGGAAAGCCTGCGTTCGGTTGGTCACCGGAGCCGTGCGCGAGGCGCTCGACGCGGCCTGACCCGCGCCTGTGATCGTGACGCGCGCTGGAACTCACTCGTGTTACGAAACAAGGAATCGACACCGTGTGCGGCGATTGGTCGCGAATCACCATGGCGGAAGGCGGCAAGACTTGCCTGCCGCAGCCGGTTGTGTTTCTTCCTCTGATCGGTCCAGCGCCATCGTTGTGCCCGACACCTCCTTGGATTGCCTCAGCCCTCGCATATGCAGAGCAGATTCGTGCGTTTCATTGTCGCCTCGAGCGTCCTCGTATTCACGGCATGCGGCGGCAAGAAGACCCCGACGCAGCCAGTCCCGACAGCCAGCATCGCCGTCTCGTCAGCCGTACCGACACTGACGGTGGCACAGCGCACGGCCGGGACGGCTGCGATTACCGTTGGCCGCACCAGTTTCAGTGGTGATGTGGCGCTGACGGCGGAGAACCTGCCGACGGGCGTCACCGCGACGTTCACGCCGGCGACAGTGAGCGCTGGCGCGACGAGCAGCAGCCTTTCGCTGACCGCCTCGGGCACTGCGGTGGCGGGTGGCCCTGCAACGACGGTGACGCTGCGCGCGCGCGGAACCGGAGTGGCTGACGCGATCACCACGCTGGCGCTGACGATCACCGCTGGCCCGGCAGGCGCTGTCAGCATTGCGCTCAGCCCCAGCAGTGATTCGGTCGTGGCTGGATCCACGGTCAACACCGTGGTCGCGATCACACGCAGCGGTGGATTCACCGGTGGTGTGAACATGACCATCTCAGGCGTCCCGCCGAGCGGTGTGACGACGACGTTTACGCCGGCCAATCCAGTGACGGGGAACTCCGTCAACCTGTCGATTGCGACGCTCGCCTCGCTGACCCCGGGCACCTACGCGCTGCAGGTGCGCGCCAACAGCGCGTCACTGACCGAAGCGCTGGCGACGTACACCCTGAAGATCGCTGCGCCGCCGAGCAACAGCGTCACCTGGCGGTTCTGCAATGCCAATCGTCTTCCGCTCTGGTTCGCCTATCAGGATGGTCTGACGGGCAGCTGGCAGCGCGTGACTGAAACGACTCCGGGCGTCTACACCTTTGCGTATGGTCAACCGCAGGTGGGCGTTGCGGCCGTCACCTCCTCGCAAGGCCAGATCACCACGGAAATCAAGTACTTCGGGCTGTCGGAGATCACCGCCGCAGCGGCGGCAGAGTGCACCGAGAATCCGGTGGCCGGCACCAAGAGCCTCTCCGGCAGTGTGTCGGGCTTTGGCGCCGCGACCGAAATTGCCACTGTCTCACTCGGCAATGCGCTCTCGAGCGCCACGAACCAGTCGACGCCGGCCTTCACGATCACCAATGTGGCGAACGGGCCGCTGGACCTGATCGCGGTGCGTGCGAATCTCGTGACCAGCAGTGCGCTGCGCGTACTGATGAGCCGCGGCGTCAATGTCGCGGACGGTGCTTCGCTGGGAACGTTGGATCTTGCGGCAGGCACATCGTTCGCACCGGCCTCCGGAACGGTCACGGTGACCGCGCCGAATGACGGCCCGATCCTGGCCCAGAACATCTTCATGACGGCGAACGGGTCCGGTGCCTCGTTCTCCACCGCGCAACTCTCGACCGGCGTGCAAGGGACGTATCAAGGCATCCCTGATGCGACGCTGCTGGCGACGGACGTCCAGCGCTTTCAGGCGACACAGCAGGTGGGTACCACGTTGAGCCGGTTCATCACGCGCTACACACGTGGCCCGACGACGGTCACGCTGGCCATGCCGAGTGATCCTGGCGCACCGACGCTGACGAACATTGCCGGCGCACCACAGCCGCGTGCAACGGTGGCCGGCGCACTGCCAACCGCGTTCAACAACCTGATCACGTTCGCCTTCACGCAGTCGGCTCGGTCCAGAACCTGGAATCTGAGCGCCACACCCGCGGGTCGCGGGGGCACAATCACGAGCTACGTGCTCTCCCTGCCGGACTTCAGCGGCGTTGCCGGCTGGCAGAGCACATGGGCGCTTGGCACCGGCGCGACGGACGTGACCAGCACCTTCTTCGGATCGAGCGGAACTGCGCTGAATGGCACGCCCATCACTGGCTCGCTCTTCTTCACCTTCGGGCGACTCGGCAGCTTCACCTTCCCCTGATGCGCTGAATCACAGTGGCGGACAGCAGGCGGGCATCCCGAAACAACGGGATGCCCGCCTGCTGCTTTCCGGATACTCATCACTACCGTCGCCGCGACATCCGGGCACCTTCGCTGGACGCGGAATCCCCAATTCCTCTCATCGGCGGCAGCGCTGAGGAGCTAACGAGTGAGAGGTCGCATGCCGAAATGTGACACGTCGAGTGTGGCCTGTCGCGCGGGTATGCGCGTCTCTGGTGTCGCCATCGAACGCCGCCGGCCCATCGACGCACGAGTAGCTTTGGCCGATGGATCTCGATATTCCAAGTGGTGATTTTGCCGCCTACCTGTTCGATCTTGACGGCACCCTGATCGATTCGATGCCGGTGCACCTGCGGGCATGGGAGTTTGCGCTGCAACGCGTCGGGCTGCAGGTCCCGTTCGACGAGGCGTATTTCTACTCGCTCGGCGGCGTCCCGACCCTCGAGTCGGCGGTCATCTTCGGACAGCACTACGGCCTGACCTTCGACGCGCATCAGCTGGTCGACGAGAAGGAGCTGCTCTATCTCAGCCTGCTCCACGACGTTCGCCTGATCGAACCGGTCGCCGCGTTTGCGAAGCGCGTGGCGCGCACACATCCGGTGGCGATCGTGACGGGTGGTGGGCCGGAGATCGCGTTGCCGGCCCTCGACGCAACGGGATTGCGGGCCCTGTTCCCGACCGTGGTTACGCCGCATGATGTTGCACCGGGCCGGGGAAAGCCAGCGCCCGACATGTTCCTGCTCGCCGCCGCTCGCCTTGGCGTGACACCGGGCGACTGCCTGGTGTTCGAGGACGCGCTGCCTGGCGTGACGGCGGCCCGCGCCGCTGGAATGCAGGTCGTGCTGGTGCCGCGCGTGGCCTGACCCGCAGCGTGTGGCGCGCTACATCGCGGCAGCGGCGCCGTGCCGCACGCTGGTGACGTAGTCCGCGCGCAAGCGCGTCGTGATCGGACCTGGGGCACCGGCCCCGATGGCCACGCCATCGACACGCACGATCGGCATGACGAGGGCGGTCGCTGCGGTCACGAACAGCTCATCTGCGCCCAGCAACTCCGCCGTGCTCACACTCCGTTCCACGATTGGAACCCCCTGTCTGGCAGCCAGCGCAAAGACGCGCTCACGTGTGATGCCAGGCAGGACTTCGGTGCCGAGTGCATGTGTGATCAGTGCACCGTCCTTCACCATGAAGAGTGTGGAGGATCCCCCTTCGCTGAGCAGGCCATCCTCGACCATCAGCGCCTCGAATGCGTCAGCAGCCCGCGCTGCCTGCTTGGCGAGTACCTGCGGCAGCAGGGCGATGCTCTTGATGTCCCGCCGGGCCCATCGCTGGTCGGGTACGAGAATCGCCGACGCGCCCGTACGCGCGCGCGGGTGCTCGAGCAGCGCCAATGATCGTGCCCACGCCACGACGGTTGGCCTGGGTTCGGCGGGAAAGGCGAAGTCGCGCTCGGCTGGCCCCCGTGTGACCTGCAGATAGACCAGACCTTCGGTCACGGCATTCTGGCCAAGCAACGCCAGCAATGCGTCATGCAACACGGTGCGCGGCATCGGCAGCACCAGCTGAATCTCGCGCAGAGAGCGATCGAGACGATCCAGGTGCGGACCATCATCGACGAAACGACCGTCCACCACGGCGATCACTTCGTAGACGCCGTCAGCGAAGAGAAAACCACGATCAAAGATGGAGACCGTCGCCTCGGCCTCCGCGACGAAGGCGCCGTTGATGTATGCAGTGCGAGTCATGCCGGAAAGTTACCACCCGCCGCCCGGGTGACTGGTAGCTTTCAGGGATGAGATGGTCCTGGTCGTCGGTCTGGGCAGCAGTCGAGCGCTTCGCACATGCGCGAGGCGCGGTCCCGGCGACGTTCCTCTGGAACCTCGGTCAGGGCTCGGTGGTGCCCGGTCCGGCTGAACTGCTGCTGGTTCCCCTGGCCATCGCCGATCCCGCGCGGGCGTGGCCGCTCGCGATTGCGGCCATGTGCGGCTCGGTCCTCGGCGGGTGCATCGCCTTCTGGTTGGGGGTGGCCGCCTTTGCCACCGTGGGCAAGCCACTCCTCGCCCTGCTCGGCATCAGCGACGCGACGGTCGCACAGGCGCTGGCGCTGATGGCCAGACACGGCTGGATCTTCATCGTGGTCAGCACACTGACGCCGATCAGCTCCAAGGCGGCATCGATCGGCGCGGGGGCCGCGGGAATGCCGTTTCCGCTGTTTGCGTTCGCGCTTGGGGTTGGGCGAGTGCTGCGATTCAGCCTCGATGTCCTGCTGGTCCGCGCCAGCGCAGGAATCTTCCACCGGTTGCGGCAACGACTGTTCGACGAATAGCGCGTCGCGGCAGGTCAGCTCGTGATCCGCACCGTGCCACGATCGACGCGCAACTGTACGCTGCCCTCGAGCGTCGCTTCGGCCGCATCGTGCGTCACCAGCAACGTCGTGGCGTCCTGCGCGGCTGCCCAGGCAAGAATCGTCGCCCGCGTCTCGGCGCGCAGTGAGGTATCCATCGCCGCAAACGGTTCATCCAGCAGCAGCGTCCGTGGTTCAGAGGCAAGCGCCCGCGCCAGTGCCACCAGCTGACGCTCCCCGCCACTGAGCGTCGGTACCGGCCTGGCAACCAGCGGCGTGATCCCAAGCCGGTCGATCAGTTCTTCCACGATGCCTGCCCGGTGCGCGCCGTACGCGACGTTCTCTCGCACGGAGAGATGTGGAAAGAGCCATGCCTGCTGGAAGACGAGCCCCACATTGCGACGCTCGGGGGGTTCACGCGTGACGTCGACGTCACCGAGAAGCACACGGCCACCAGCCGCCGCGCGGACACCGGCAATCGCTTCGATCAATGTGGTCTTGCCCGCACCAGTCGGGCCGGTCACGATCCCCACTCCCCCGTCGGGCACGACGAACGACGCACGGTCGATGCCGAAGCCTGGAACCCGCACGCTGAGTTCGACGACGCGGATCATGTCGGTTCCGTCCGGCGTAGCGCGCGCACGCCGAGCAGAATCAGCAACGCGACGCAGACCAGCGCAGCCGCCACTGGCAGCGCGCGGCGCAGGCCATACGTGACATAGCGATCATAGGCGAGCACAGACGCCACACGCGGATGATACGCGACCAGCACGATTGCACCGAACTCACTCGTCGCCCGTGCCCACATCGCCGTCGCACCATTGACGATCCCATTGCGCGCGAGCGGCAGCGTCACACGACGGACCGCGTGCCACCGGTCGTCACCAAGCGTCCTCGCCACCGACTCCAGCTTCGGATCGACACGGGCAATGGCTTCGCGCGCCCCAAGGATGAACAACGGCGCACTCACGACCAGCATCGCGACCACGATTCCGAGCGGTGAACTCACGATCGACAGCCCGAGTGGCGCCAGGATCCGCCCCATGGCACTGTCGCGGCCGAGGGCCAGCAGCAACGCCATGCCGATCACCGGATGCGGGATCACCAGCGGCAGTTCGAGCAGCGCCTCGAGGGCGCTGCGGCCGCGAAAGGGCACTCTCGCGAGCAGATACGCGACCGGCAGGCCACCGACGATGGCCAGGAGTGTGGCGGCGGTGGCGCTGCAGATGGTGAGCAGAATGGCTGCCAGAACCTCGGGATCGGCAAATGCTCCGGCAATGCCCCCCAACCCGGCGCTCGCCACCAGCGTGCCCGTCGGAAGCATCAGTGCCAGGATCAGGACCGACGCCACGATTGCCCCAACCACTTGCACGAGCACTCGCGCAGGTCGTCCGATCACGGCGCCGACCGGGTGTGTGCGCCCGCCTTCAATACCCGAACCGAATCGAACACGTCGAGCCCGATCCGGCGCATGATGCGTTTGCTGGTGCTGTCGAGCAGTCGCTGCTGCAGCATGGTGGCGGCGGCGACGTTCAGGCCGTGGGCAGCCATGGCGATCGAGTAGCGAATTGGTGCACCAGCGACCACCGTCGAATCTTCGGTTGCGGCGCCAACGACACGGATTGTCGCGCGCCGATACGCCGCGGCTTCTGCATCGGTCCCGAGATCGATCCGGTCACCGATGCGGATGAACTCGAGATGCATTGCTCTGGCGAGTGATTCGTAGCACCACGCCGCATCGGCGTTTCCGCTCTCGAGGAGGGCCGCGAGATCGGCTTCGCTGCCGCGCAGCAGTGCGTCGGGCGACGCGGCAGCGAGTCGAGCCGCCAGCCCGACGCGTTGCGTCTCGATTTCCGCAAGCTTCCAGACGAGCTGCGTGCGGTAGCCGAGTGGTGCGCGCCTCGGATCGGCGCGTGCCACGGCGAGGGTGCCCCCCGCTACCATATCGATCCAATTCGTGGATGTGACGGCAACGGCCCTGGCCGAATTGGGCGAGAGTGCCAGGACAATGCGATTGCGGGCGAACGTCGTGCTCTGTGACACATATCGTGGCATCAGTGCCTGTTCCAGCTCATCCGCGTCGGCGGTCACGAGCAGGTCGGGGGATCTACTGAGCATCGTCATCGCGCGGATCATCTCTCGCGATCCCATGACCTCGAGCTGCACTCCTGGCCCACCGGTGGCCGCAATCGTATCCAGTGCCGCGCGCAGGGGCCGCGCCAGGCTGCCGGCCGCCAGCACCGTGAGTGTGGCACCCGACGTCCCAGCGTTCGACCCGCATGCGGTGATGCCGAGCAACGGCACGAGCATCAACACCCGAGAACGAAAAAATGCGCTCACCTCCCAAAGATACATCCGACTCCGACCCGAGGAGCGTGACGACCATCACATCGGGCGTTGCATGCCAGCGCAATGGAACGGTCGACGCGTCAGGGGCACCGGTCACGTGATCATCCAGCCCGCTGGCCGCGCTGGCTGCGCTGGCACGATCGATCGGCGCGGGGTGCGTGGCGTGTGGAGTCGCCGAAGTGCCGGGTGGCGCGGCGCTCTGCAGTGAAACCGCGTGCCCACGACCGCGTAGATTCATCGGCGGACCGGCATCTCCGCCTGCCCGGCTGTCTCCCTCCACGCCACTATGTCAGATCTCGCCATTGATATCCGAGGGGTCACCAAGCGATATGCCGAACATGTCGCGGTCCGTGAGCTCTCGCTGCAGGTGCCACGCGGTGCGGTGTATGGGCTGCTCGGTCCGAACGGGGCCGGCAAGACGTCGACCATCCGGATGATCCTCGACATCATCGCGCCCGACGAGGGAACGATCACGTTGTTCGGGAAGAAGCATACCGACGCGGGCGTACTCGACCGGGTTGGTTATCTGCCGGAAGAGCGTGGGCTCTACAAGAAGATGAAGGTCCGCGAAGTGCTGAAATTTCTCGCGGAGCTCAAGGGCGTGCCGGGGGCTGATGCCGAGACGCGGATCGCCACCTGGTTGGAACGCATGTCGCTGAAGACGGCCGAGAAGGATTGGGGCGAGTCCAAGGTGGATGAGCTGAGCCGCGGCATGCAGCAGAAAGTGCAGTTCATCGGCACCCTGCTGCACGATCCCGAGCTCGTGATCCTCGATGAACCGTTCAGCGGGCTCGATCCGATCAACGCGCAAGCCTTGAAGGACACCGTCGTCGAGTTGAAGGCGCGTGGCAAGACCGTGATTTTCAGCACGCACATCATGGACAATGCCGAGAAGCTCTGCGACGCCGTCTGCATCATTGCACGCGGACAGAAGATTCTCGACGGCGCGGTCTCGGATGTGAAGGCGGCCCATGCCGGACGTACGGTGGCGGTGGCCTTCGACGGCGCGCCGTCAGCAGCGGTGGACGCCGTCCTCCGGGATCCCACGCTGGTGGCCAACATGGACGATCAGAACCGATTCCTCGAGCTGGAGCTGGCCGAGGGGGCCATGAGTGGTACGCTGTTGCAGCGCCTGGTCGAGGCGGGCGCATCGCTGCAGCGATTCGAGCGGGTGCAGCCGTCGCTGCATCGCATCTTCCTCGAGCAAGTCGGGGCCACGGGCGTGGAAGCGGGGATGAGCGGCCATGGGTAAGCTGATCACGATCATCAAGCGCGAGTACCTCGAGCGCGTCCGCACCAAGTGGTTCGTGATCGCGACCCTTCTTGGTCCGGTGATGTTCCTGGTGCTCACCGCACTCCCCGTGTACCTCGCCGCCGGCAGCAAGGCGTCGGCGCAGTCGGCGAACATCACGATCATCGATGCGACCGGTGCTGAGCTCGGCCCGCGCGTCGTGCTGGCGCTGGCCGACACCTCGGGAGTGAAACCGTCGGTTCAGACCACCGCACCGGAAGAGACTGCCGCAGCCGAGTCGACCGCATCACGCGCAGTGTTGCAGAATGAGCGCGAAGGATATCTGGTGCTCGATTCGCGCACGATGCAGGGCGTCAAGGCACGCTACGTCGGCAAGAACAGCAGCACAGTGCGCGAAATGTCCCGGCTCGGGCGCGCCATCGACAAGGCGGTGCTTGGCTTGCGACTCGAGCGGGCAGGCCTCGATGCCACCCGCATCGACTCGTTGATGCGGGTCGATGTGCAACTCGACAAGACGCAGCTCAGCGCGAAAGGTCGCGAACGCACGGGCACGGGAAACAGCATCGTCGGACTGCTGGTTGCGTTCCTGCTCTACACCGTGCTGATCATCTATGGCCAGACGGTCCTGCGCAGCGTCATCGAGGAAAAGGCGACGCGAGTTGCCGAAGTCGTGATCAGCAGTGTCCGGCCGGAGATTCTGCTGGCGGGCAAGATCATCGGCATTGGCGGTGTCGCCATCACGCAATTCGGAGTCTGGATTCTCGGATCGTTGTGGGTCGGCTCGAATGTCGTCCCGATGTTCATCAAGAATCGCTCGCTGGGCATGTCGGCGGCGGCGGCGGACAGCCTGACGCGTTCCAGTGATCTCTTCACGAGCCTGCCGAGCATGTCGCCCGCCCTGGTGATTGCACCGCTCCTGTTCTTCGTGCTCGGCTACGTGTTCTACGCCTGCCTGTATGCCGCGGTCGGCAGCACCGTGAACAGCGAGTCCGAGGCGCAGCAGGCGTCAACGCCGGTCGTGATGCTGCTGGTGTTGAGCGCGGTCTTCCTGCAGCCGGTGGCCCTTGCGCCGCAGAGCTCGATCGCGGTCGTGATGTCCATGCTGCCGATGTCGGCGCCGATCGTGATGCCGATGCGCCTCAGTCTGGTGGCCGTCCCCGCATGGCAGGTGGCCGGCAGCCTTGTCGGCATGTTCGTGGCCTGCCTGCTCGCCATCTGGTTCTCGGCGCGCATCTATCGCGTTGGACTGCTGATGTACGGCAAGCGACCCAGCCTGAAGGAGCTGTTCAAGTGGCTGCGCTATTCGTGATGCGACCAACGCAGACTCCCGCGCGCCGCGACGTCAGTGCCGTCGAAGCGCGCGGAAGCCGCGTTCGCATGAACTCAGGCGCAGTACGTGTCGAACGCGCCGACGAGATCGTGTGAAATTTCATCCGCCGAACGCCCCTCGATCTGGTGTCGCTCGAGCATGAACACCACCTTGCCGTCCTTCATCAACGCAATGCTCGGGCTGCTCGGACGGTAGCCCGCGAAATAGCTGCGGGCCTGCTGCGTCGGCTCCGGATCCTGTCCGGCAAAGACGGTCACGCTCTTCTCAGGGCGCACCGCATGTTCCAGCGCACTCTTCACCGCCGGACGTGCATTCCGTGCGGCACAGCCGCACATGCTGTTGACCACCACCAGGGTGGTGCCATCGGCGTTCTTCAGCACCGCGTCGACCTCGGCGGCAGACTTCAGTTCCTGCACACCCAACTGCGTCAGTTCGGCGCGCATCGGGGCAATAAAGCGCTCATCGTACATCGTCCAACTCCTGCCTGAAAGTGAAACGGATGGCGACATACGGACTGTGGACGCCGTCTGTCGTGCCGTCGGCCCTGGTGATACCCGAGCCGGAGCGACCGTCGATCAGAACATGATGTCGTCGGCCACATTGGTGTCGCGAACGAGCGCCAGGATGGCCGCCTGTGGCACCACCAGGTAGCGCTCGTTCTCGAACGTGATTTCCACGCTCGCCTTGCGGAAGAACAGTGCGTAGTCGCCGGCGCGCGCCTGCATCGGTACATGCCGCGGCCCCGACGGGCTGCTCTGCTGGGCGTTCTTCCAGGGCTCGTCGCTGTCCTGTGAGGTCAGATCGGGCATCGGAAGCCCCGGTCCGGTGGCGACGATCCTTCCTCCCTGCACCGCCTGATTGTCGATGGCGGTCGGCGGCAGATACAAACCAACCGACGTGCGCTCTTCCCCTTCCTCGATGGAGACGAGCACCCGGTCACCGACGACGATCAGTTCCTTGTTCTTCTTCCGCATGGCGGTCCTGATCAAACCCGGTCAGCAGCGTCTCCGCCAACCACTGTCAGGAAGTTATCACGAAACCCAGGTGTTCGTGCTAGCGACGCCCACGTCCCGCTGCGCCGCCCGTGGGTCGCACCAGATGGAATCGGCTTTGGCGCTGGTACCCCCACCGGACCATGCCGGCGTCGTCAAGGATCACATCTTCCTCCTGACCGACCCGGACCGGCTGCTTGCCCCACTCGGCCACCTTCGACGTGGCCTGAAGCTCGATCGAGTACCAGGTGCCTGGCTGAATGGCGTGGTCACCGCGCCCCGGGACCCCGTCCTGATAGTCCCAGAGTCCGATCAGTGTCCCGGCGCCGTGGCCGTGCATGCCGATCGCGTGGGAGTAGATCGTCCCGTCGATGGTGTCGCGAGTCATGCGCTGACGCGACACCTGCAGGACTTCGTTACCGGAACGGCCCGGCTTGAGCTCCGAGAACACGATATCCTGCAGCTTGTTGGCCGTCGCCAGCGCTTGCCGCAGTCCCGCCGGAACCTCGGTCTCACCATCCCGCAGCACGTAGCCCATGTGCTGCGTATCGGTGTTCAGGCGCAGTGCCGTGATCCCGAAGTCACAGTGGAGGACATCACCCTTCTGGATGATCGGGTCGCCGCCAAGCTGCGCATCGGTCGCGGCGCGGCGCTGTACATCCACCGATGGCTGGAACCAGGTGGTCAGACCGTAGTCGGCCACCCGCTGTCGCATCCACCACACCACATCGCTGGTTCGTGTCACACCGGGAGTGACCACCTTCGAAGAGAACGCCTCCTCGATGATGTCCCAGGTCAGACGATTCATGCGATTGAACGTGGCTTCCTCTTCCGCCTGGCGAATCGCGATCAGATCCACGGCCAGCCGCCCCGCCGTCGTGATCTCGGCCCGCCAGTCGCCTGCGGGCTTGAGCACGTCGCGCGAGAGCATTCCGGTGTATTCACCAAGCGTCAGGCCATCGGAGAAGGCGAACGTCGTGTCGATGTCGAGCGCAATGCGCCTGGGCCGGCGCTCGCGAATCACCTTCGTCAGCACGTCCCACTGTGCTGACCCCCACAACTCGGCGGTCGTGCGACCGGAGCTGACGTTGGTAGCGGCCATCTCGGAGCGGACCGCCGTATACATCCCGCCCTGAGAGGTTCCGCCGAGTGCCAGACGCTCGACGCCCTTGTCCCCGCCACGATCGAAAAAGACGTAGATCGTGCGCCGACGTGCGGCGAACGTGGTCGGCGAGACCAGCGACGAAAAGACAGGATCTTCGTTGTACTCGCGCATCGGCACGATCCACATGTCGATGCTGTCGCGCCGCATCAGCGCCGGCAACGTGCGGTCGAGTCGAAGCCTGAGCCAGTCCTGCTGCATGGTTGCCCATTCGCGCTGCGTACCCAGCGGGCGTCGCGAATCCGCGTCGCGCAGATGAGGGCTCATCTGCGCGCTCAGCCGCGCCGGTGCGACCAGCAGCACGATCAGCGAAAGACACTGCGCGACATCGCGTAGAGGAAAGGCTCGGGGTGCCATGGACATGAATTGTCTGGTGCGTGGTGGCCAGCTACTGATCGTCTTTCGGATCATCGATGATGACGTCACCCGCCGCCGTCATCGACCGGCGGATGCCCTGCACGACCAGCGCCAGAATGCCACCGTAGATGCTGAGCACGATGATGTGGGTACTGAGCACGGTGGCAGCGATGCCTGGAAGATCGCTCGGTTCCGCCGTTGCACTGCCGTACGGCTCTCGGTGCGCGGCGATCAGCAGTGCGGAGGTCGCGACTTCGGCCAGCCCTTCCACGAGTGCAAAGACCGGTACCCGCCAGAGCCATCGCTTGAGTGGAAAGTTGCCGACGTGCAGCGTGGCCATGCCGAAGAATACCAACACGCCAAGCGCGATGACCGAACCGAAGAACAGCGGCGAGTCCGTCGGTCCGGTTCCCAGGAACAGTGCGCGGCAGAGGCGCCACAGGATACCCGTGACCACCGCCATCGACACCAGCGACCGGCTGAACTTCCGCACGGCGCTCGCTTCGTACGCGTCCCAGGCGCCGGACTGTGTTGGTGCGAATCGAACCATCATGCAAGGAAATTGGGGTGCGGAGGCACTGGAAGGCAAGGTGAATACCGGGTCTTCCGCCGTCGCGTCACGGACGGCGCCATGGCGAGTGTGCTCACGGCGGGGGCGTCACCGCGCCCCAGGCGCTCGCGCCATGTGGTCGGCGAGGAATCGGAGCGCGCGCGACAGACTCGCTCTGTAATTCTCCCACGTGTGTGAACCATCCGACTCCACAAACGTGAGCGGAATGCCATGCGCTGCCAGCGCCGCGTGAAAGACCCGGTTCTGTTTGAGCACTTCGTCGCCGCGCGCCACATCGACGAACAGCGACGGCAGCTGGCCACCGCGCGCCTGCAGTGCCAGGATCAGTGTCGCCGGATCGCGCGACCGCCAGGTGGTCGGGTCAACACCAAGCTTGGGGTACATCCCCTCCCACCTGGGACCGGTGGCGCGCTGCAATTCATTGGTCGTCCGGCTGGCCCGCCAGGTGACGCGGCCGGTCGTGGCGATGGTGCTGCTGTCGGCCAGCAGACCAGGCGTGAGAATTCCGGCGTGGCTGGCA